>CAYSHU010000208.1:0-4130 GCA_964430965.1 uncultured Ruminococcus sp.
TATCGAAACGCCGTTTTCCTTGCTAATTTCTGTAACCTCGGTGTTTTCGATATTAACGACCTCAAGCCCGGTTTTCTCGATAATCTCCTCGATTTTGTCATTGTAAAGGGAGTTTACCGCGTCCTCATAGAATACGTTCGCGCCGTAGTGAGTTTCGATCATCTTGCGCGTTGCCTTGCCCTTGCGGAAGCCGGGGATAGTTATCTTGTTCTTCTGCTTGTTGTAAACAACGTTTACCGCCGAGTCGAACTCCTCCGCGCTGAACTTCACCTCGATAGCGTAAGTATTAGTCGCCGTATTGTTCTGAGAAATGATTTCCATTGTGATGTTTCCTTCCTATTCTAATTGATTTTAACCGGGTCAAAGCCGACTCCGTCGGCTGATACCAGCTTATAGTTGATGCCGTTGCGTTCGCCGCCCGGCGCGCCCTTTATGCTGCTTCCGTGCAGATGCGCGTAATAGCAGCGCTTTACGCCGTATTTATGCAGCAGCTCGATTATCGGCGCGTTTTCCTCCGTGCCGTATATCGGCGGGTAATGTATAAACGCCACAAGCTCGCCGCCGAGCTTTACACCCGCTTGGAGGGACATTTCAAGCCGCCCCGCCTCGCGGTTTAATACCTTTTGGTCAGCGGGCTCCTCGCTTTCGCGAATCCACCCGCGCGTGCCGCAAATCGAAATGCCCTCAACCAAAAAGGCGTTGTTGAACAAGAATTTTATTGTCGAAAAACCATTCTCACGGATAAAATTCTCGTTCTTGTTCATCGTCTGCCACCAAAGGTCGTGATTTCCCTTTGACAGGATTTTTTTACCGTTCAGCTCCTTGTCGATGAACTCTAAATCCTTTCGGCTTTCCTCGAGCTTTAACGCCCAGGAATGGTCGCCGATAAGAACAACGGTATCGTCCTCGGTAATTTTGGAATTCCAGTTTTCCCTAAGCCGTTCAACATAATTCGCCCAGCCCGGGAAAATGTCCTGCGGCTTGTCAACGCCGAACGAGAGATGAAGGTCGCCTATCGTATAAAGCACCGCGCTCTCCCCTCTTTTTGTTATTTGCTCAAAAACCCGAGAACGACGTCGCCCATTTGCTGCTTTTCAACAACACCCGTAAAGCGCACCGCCTTGTCCTTTGTCGCCGCGAGAGGCGCGGGCATTTTCGTGTCGGTCGCCGCCTCGAGCTTTGCGATAAGCTCAAACTCGTCGTCGGGCTGCTCGCCGCCGTTCACCGCGTCGTAAACCGCTCTGCCGAACTTATACGGATTTGCGGTGGAGGCTATAATTGTCTTTGTTGTGTCGCCCGTCGCTTTTCTGTAATCGTCGTAAACCTTGACGGCAACCGCGCTGTGCGTATCGAGAAGATAATGCTCCTCCTCAAACGTTTTGCGTATCTGCGCCTTGGTCTGCGCGTCGTCGCAGCAGCCGGCCCAGAACAGCTCGCCGAGCTTCGCCTTTACGTCCGCGTTTACCTCGTATTTTCCCGAGCTCTTCAACGCGCCGAACCACTCGTTGATAAGCGCGTCGTTTTCACCCGTGAGATGATACAAAAGCCGCTCCAGATTAGACGAGATCAGAATATCCATAGACGGAGAAACCGTCGTGAAGAACTGTCTGTTTCTGTCGTAAACGCCCGTGTTTATGAAGTCCGTAAGCACGTTGTTCGCGTTTGAAGCGCAAATCAGCTTGTTTACGGGAATTCCCATGAGCTTCGCGTAATACGCCGCAAGGATATTTCCGAAGTTGCCCGTCGGCACAACGATATTCACCTTGTCGCCGTACTCGATTTCCTTGTCCTTGACAAGCTGAGCGTAGGTCGAAACGTAGTAAATAATCTGCGGCGCGAGTCTGCCCCAGTTTATGGAGTTCGCGCTGGAAAGCAGAACGTTGTTCGCCGCGAGCTTTGCCTCGATTTCCTTATCGGTGAAGATCGCCTTAACGCCGTTCTGGCAGTCGTCGAAGTTGCCCTTTACGGCGCAGACGTTTACGTTTTTGCCCTCTTGCGTAGTCATCTGGCGCTTCTGCATCGGGCTTACGCCGTCCTCGGGATAAAATACCGAGATAGAGGTGCCGGGAACGTCTTTAAAACCCTCAAGCGCCGCCTTGCCCGTGTCGCCGCTTGTCGCGACGAGAATGGCGATTTGCTTGCCATCGACGGTTTTCTTCGCCGAGGTTGTAAGAAGATACGGCAGAATTTGCAGCGCCATATCCTTGAACGCGCACGTCGGTCCGTGCCACAGCTCAAGGATATATCTTCCCTCTTTGAGCTTCGCGATTTCCGCGATATTTTTCGTATCGAAATTCTTGTCGCTGTAAGCGCTTTCAACGCAGTGCCGAAGCTCATCGGGAGTGAAATCCGTCAGGTACTTCGCGAAAATAGCATACGCTCTGTCAACGTAGGACTTATCGCAAAGCGCGAGAATTTCATCTTTCGAGAGCGCAGGTATGCTTTCGGGAACGTACAAGCCGCCCTCGTCGGAAAGTCCCTTGACGATAGCCTGCGCGCTTTGCACCTTAAGCGCCGAATTTCTTGTGCTTGCGTAATTCATAAATACGCTTCCTTTCGATCTGCATTAAATTGCAGTAAATTGCAATCAGTTTGCGGTGTAAATGCCCTCGGTGTCGAACGCGTTTTCAACAATGTTGATTTGCGTAATTCGCGGCAATTGCCCGCGCGTTATTGTCACCTCGGCAATATCATATCTGATAAACGGGTATTTTTGCATTAGCTCGCGGTTTTCGGTAATAAAAGTATCTGCCGTAAGTACGATTTTCCTTTTCTTCGTGAAGTTTACCGCCTCAAGCCCCGACACCATTGCGCCGAGCTTGCGGGTTTTCACCTCGGTAAAAACTATGTACTGTCCGACCGCCGAAATAATATCTATTTCGCCCGTCCGCTTGTGGAAATTCCTCACGATTATCGCGTGACCGCGCTTTTCGAGCTCCGCGCAAACCGCGTCCTCGCCGAGTTTTCCTTTTTCCTGCTTATCACTCATTATCCTTGATGTATTTCTTTAAGAACGTTTTGCGGTGAATCGGGCATAAGCCGAGCTTTTCAATCGCCTCGTAATGCGCCTTAGTGCCGTAGCCCTTGTGCTTTTCGAAGCCGTAGCCGGGATATTTTTCGGCCATTTCGCACATAAGCCGATCACGCTCAACTTTGGCGATTATCGAAGCCGCTGCTATCGCTTCGGACTTCGCGTCGCCTCCGATGACGTTTTTCAGTACACCGTCAAATCGAACACCGGGACGAGAATAAAGCTCCGGCAGAACGTCGCCGTCCACTAAAACTATCCCCACGGTTCTGCCCAAATTCAAAAAAGCACGTTCCATTGCGATAAGATCCGCTGAAAGTATATCTGTTGCGTCTATCTCATCCTGCCACACAAACGCCGAACAATAACTCTGCACCTTACTGCGTATTTCATCGTAAAGAGCTTCGCGCTTCTTTGCAGTGAGTTTTTTGCTGTCGTTAAGCCCATCAATAGGTTTGGTTGGATTAAGAAGAACCGCTGCCGCAACAACAGGTCCCGCTATCGGACCTCTGCCCGCCTCGTCAATACCGCAAACTGCGCCGAAATGCTCCGAAACGATTTTATCAAATTCGCGTAAAGACAGCCCCTCAAGCGAAACGCCCTCGATTTTGAGCTGCGTTTCGGGGCTTTTGTGATGCTTGCTCTGATACGCCATTTTACGCTCCTTATTTCAAGCTCCGGTCGGCGGCTCGTCGAGCGTTATCCGCCCTATTTTCCCGCCGCGGAATTCGTCCAGCAGCGCCGCCGCCGCGCGTTCGATGTCGGGCGCTCCGCCCGAGATAAGCATACCGCGCTTTTTGGCGATTTCCTCGAGAATATCGCCCTCGCACGCGATTTTGTATCGCGCCTTCAAAAGCTCGGCGTAATCCTTTGTCAAAAGCTCTCCGAGCGACCTCGCCAAAGCCGCGGTGTCAATAACCTCGTCCTTGACAGCCCCCGTGAACGCCAGCCTCTGTGCAACGTCCTTGTCCTCAAACTTCGGCCACAAAATGCCCGGCATATCAAGCAGCTCAACGTCCTTGTCGATAGAAACCCACTGCTTTCCGCGGGTTACGCCGGGGCGGTCGCCGACCTTTGTCTTTTTGGAGTTCGCCATACGGTT
>CAYSHU010000209.1:0-4112 GCA_964430965.1 uncultured Ruminococcus sp.
AACCTATGACCCTCTGCTTGTAAGGCAGATGCTCTCCCAGCTGAGCTAAACTTCCGAATTTCTTTAAATTGTTGAAATATAAAGAATAATCTCAACAACAGTAATATTTTACACCTTTTTGACAGGCTTGTCAAGGGGTTTTTTCAAACTTTTTTAAATTTATGTATATTTTGACGAATAGCGCGCCAAGTATAGCGATTTGAGAAAAAATCAAATCAACATATTGCACAAAAAACAAAAACCTATTGAATTCCTATAATTTTAGTGGTATAATTTAAATAAGCAGGTTTAATAAGGAGGCGCAAAAATGAAAATCTCAACAAAGGGAAGATACGCTTTGCGAATGATGCTTGACCTTGCCGTGCATCGGAACGAGGGCTGTGTGGCTTTGAAGGACATAGCGGCGCGGCAGGGGATTTCGAAAAAATATCTCGAGCAGATAGTGCCGCTGCTGAACAAGGCGGAGCTGCTGATTACCAGCCGCGGCTATCAGGGCGGATATTCGCTTTCAAAGCCGCCGGAGCAGTATACGGTCGGGGAAATTCTCCGTGTGACGGAGGGCAGCCTCTCGCCCGTGGCGTGCTTGCAATACAAGGAAAACAATTGCCCGCGCAAGGGCGAGTGCGCTACGCTGCCCGTGTGGGAGGGCTTGTATAAGGCAATAACGGACTACCTCGACGGCATCACGCTCCGCGATATTATGGAAAACTCCGCGGGCGGCGGGGATTATTGCATTTGATTTTTAATTTATGAGAGGAATTACAGATGATTAAGGACATTCAGGAGCAGATTTTAAACCTTAAGAAAGAGCGCGACGTGTGTATTTTGGCGCATTGCTATCAAACGCACGATATTCTTGAGATCGCGGATTACGTCGGGGACAGCTTTGGATTAGCGCAGCAGGCGGCGAAGGCTCCGAACAAAACCGTGATGATGTGCGGAGTGCGCTTTATGGCGGAAACCGTGAAGATCCTCTGCCCCGAAAAGCGAGTGCTTCTCCCCGAGCCCGAGGCGGGCTGCCCTATGGCGGAGCAGTTAGACCGTGAAACGCTTTTGCAGCTCAAGAAAAAATACCCAAACCACGCTGTCGCGGCGTATATAAACACCACCGCCGAGCTCAAAACGCTTTGCGATGTTTGCGTAACGTCAAGCTCTGCGGCGAAAATCATTAAGAAAATGCCCGAGGACAAAATCCTCTTTATTCCCGACAGAAACCTCGGAGGCTATATAGCGGCGCAGTGTCCCGAAAAGACGATCGTCACCGTCCACGGCTGCTGCCCGACTCACGCGCAGTTCACCGCAAGGGATGTTGAAAACGCGAAGAAATCCCACCCCGAAGCGCTTCTTTTGGTCCACCCCGAGTGCGCGGCGGAGGTAGTTGAAAAAGCGGATTTTGTCGGCTCTACGACCGAGATTATGAGCTTTGCGAAGAAATCCGACAAGAGCGAATTCATCATCGGCACGGAAAACAGCATCGTCCAGCACCTCGGCATTGATTGCCCCGAAAAGCGCTTTTATCCGCTCTCCAAGGATTTTATCTGCCACAATATGCAATTAACGAAAATTTCAAGCGTTCTGAACTGCCTTCTTGAAAAAGGCGGCGAGGAAATTATTCTCGATGAAGAAACGCGCCTTGCCGCGAAGCGCTCTATTGACAGAATGTTGGAGCTCGGCAATGATTAAGACAGGTAAGGCGCTTATCGCGATGAGCGGGGGAGTTGACAGCTCCGTCGCGGCGCTTCTGATGAAGAACGCGGGCTTTGACTGCATAGGCGTGACGATGAAGCTCCACGACAGCGCCGAGGACGTTCCGTATTCCGAAAAAGCGTGCTGCACCGCCTCCGACACGGAGGACGCGCGGAGCGTCTGTGTGCGGCTCGGTATGCCGTATTACGTATTCAATTTCACGGCGGACTTCTCGCGGGACGTTATCGACAAATTTGTTCGCGCGTATGAAATCGGCGAAACGCCAAACCCGTGCATCGACTGCAATCGCTATCTGAAGTTCGACAGGCTTTACAAGCGCGCCGCGGAGCTTGGCTGCGATTATATCACAACGGGGCACTACGCACGTGTTGAGCTCGACGAAAAAACGGGGCGCTGGCTGTTGAAAAAATCGCTTAACGAAGCCAAGGATCAGAGCTACGTTTTGTGTTTCTTAACGCAGGAGCAATTAGCGCATATAAAGCTGCCGCTCGGTGATTTCGACGACAAAGCGAAAATACGAAATATCGCCGAGGAAAACAGCTTTTTTAACGCGCAAAAGCACGACAGTCAGGACATTTGCTTCGTCCCCGACGGCGACTACGCGCGATTTATCCGTGAGTACACGGGCAAAGCCTACCCCGACGGCGATTTCCTGTTGACGGACGGAAGCGTGATAGGAAAGCACCGCGGCGTTATCGGCTATACGATAGGGCAGCGCAAGGGGCTTGGGATCTCGTACAGCGAGCCGCTTTACGTCACGCGGAAATCTGCAGCCGAGAACACCGTGACGCTCGGAACGGCGAGCGAGCTTTTTTCAAGCGAGCTCACCGCGCGGGATTTTAATCTTATTTCCCTAGCCGAGCCGCCAATGGAGCCGCTCCGCGTGAATGTCCGAACGCGCTATCACGCGAAGGAAGCGCCCGCGACCGCATACTTTTCAGTGTCATTTAAAGAGAATAGTGCCGTAGTACTAAAATTCGACGAGCCGCAAAGGGCGGTTTCACCGGGGCAAGCGGCGGTGCTTTACGACGGCGATGTTGTGGTAGGCGGCGGGATAATCTCCGAGGCAAGGTGAGTTTATCAAATCTCCATATTGTGTTTTGTTTTTTTGCTACCGCAAAATATGCGAGAGGATATGTATAAAAACACCAACAAATGGGCATAATTTTGGTAAATGTTTGTGCTATGCTACAAAATTTTCCGAAAAAGCGTCTTTACCTCTTGATTTTTTTATAATATGAGGTAAAATATAATTAGCAATCAAAGTGCGAGAGTGCTAATTTGCACTTCGCAAGTTAAAATTTAGGAGGATTTTTATGACTATCAAACCTTTGGCAGACAGAGTAGTAATCAAGCAGGTCGAGGCGGAGGAAACCACCAAGAGCGGAATTATCCTTACAGCCGCGGCGCAGGAAAAGCCTTCTATCGCGGAGGTAGTCGCGGTAGGCCCCGGCGGCGTTGTTGACGGCAAGGAAGTCAAGATGTTCGTAAAGGTTGGGCAGAAGGTGCTTATCAGCAAATATTCGGGCACGGAGGTTAAGGTTGACGGCGAGGAATATTCTATCGTAAGACAGGATGACATTCTCGCGGTGGTTGAAGAGGCGGCAAAGCCCGCGGCAAAAAAGCCCGGCAGAAAGCCCGCTGCTAAGGCGGCTGCGGTAAAGAAGCCCGGCAGAAAGCCCGCTGCGTCAAAGGCGGAGACTCCCGCGGCCAAAAAGCCCGGCAGAAAGCCCACTACGAAAAAGGCAGCTGCTGCAACGGCAAAAAAAACCGGCAGAAAGCCCGCTACTAAGAAGTAATAAATTTGGCGAATACATTGACGTCGCGTTTTCGCGGCGATGATGTGTTCGCCGTTTAAATTGAAAATTTTAAAATTACAAACAGAAACAACAGGAGGATTCAACACATGGCTAAAGACATCATTTACGGCGAGGAAGCGCGCAAGGCTCTGCAAAAGGGTATCGACACGCTTGCCGACACGGTTAAGATCACGCTCGGACCGAAGGGCAGAAACGTAGTTCTCTCGAAGAAGTACGGTGCGCCGCTTATCACGAATGACGGCGTTACTATCGCGAAGGAAATTGAGCTTGAGGATGCGTTCGAGAATATGGGTGCGGCTCTCGTAAAGGAAGTCGCGACAAAGACCAACGACGCGGCAGGCGACGGCACGACAACGGCGACGCTTCTCGCGCAGGCTCTCGTTCGCGAGGGAATGAAGAACATCGCGGCGGGCGCAAATCCCATGGTCGTTAAAAAGGGTATGAAGAAAGCTGTTGAGGCGGCTGTGGCTGAAATCAAGAAGAACTCCAAGAAGGTTGCGGGCTCGGCTGATATCGCGCGTGTAGCGACCGTTTCCGCGGGCGACGAGTTTATCGGAAAGCTCATCGCGGAGGCTATGGATAAGG
>CAYSHU010000210.1:0-4096 GCA_964430965.1 uncultured Ruminococcus sp.
TAAGACCCAGAAAACGATGGACCTTGCTCATCCATTCGCTGTCGCGCTTTGCGAGATAGTCGTTGCACGTGACGATATGAACGCCCTTGCCCGTAAGCGCGTTAAGATACGCGGGCAATGTCGCGACAAACGTCTTGCCCTCGCCCGTCTTCATCTCCGCGACGCGCCCTTGGTGGAGCACAATTCCGCCGATTATCTGCACGGGGTAGTGCTTAATGCCGATAACTCGAGAAGATGCTTCTCGGCACACCGCGAAAGCGTCCGGCAGAATATCGTCCAGCGTTTCGCCGTTCGCGAGGCGCTCTTTAAGCGCCGCCGTCTGGCTTTTCAGCTCCTTGTCGCTCATTGCCTGATACTTTGGCTCAAGGTCGAGCACCGCCTGCTTTATCGGCTCTATTCTCTTTAATTCTCTTGAAGAATACGTTCCGAAAATGGATTTCATTATTCCCATAGTTTTATATCCTCTCTCTATTGCGATTTTGGAACAATTCCGGTGCGAAATATAACAATACACTTTAATTATACACCATTTACCGCCGTTTGTCAATATTAAAACCGCAAAATGCCCGCGTTCTTCCACTTATATTTTGTGCAATATGCCTATTGACAAATTTTATTAACAGTTGTAAAATAATAACATACGTTAAGGAGGTGGGCTTGTGAGTTATCTGGCACAATTTGCCGAACGCTGCGGTTCGCTTGCGGGCGGGCGCATTTCCGGCGAAAAATTCGACGCGTTTCTGAACGGACTTGTGAAGCTTATGGATATAAAGCAAACCGCGTTTTCAATGTGCGGCGCAAGCCATTCCGAGGCGATGATACTGTACACCGCGCTGGACTACGCCGCCGAGAACGGAAAAAACATCACCGTTGCGGAAACCGCAAGGCGGCTGAACGTTTCAATGCCGTCCGTTTCGCGGTCGCTTAAGGCGCTTTCCGAAAAGGGGCTTATCGAGCGCGACCTCAACGAAAACGACCGCCGTTCCGTGCGGATAATCGTTACAAAGGCGGGCGAGGAGAAGCTGCAGGGGCTTTTGAAGCGCGTATATTCGACGTTTGACAAGACGCTGGAGGTATTTTCCGACGGGGAGCTTGCACGTATGATAGAGCTCCATAACCGATTTGTAAATGCGCTTATTGATACTTTGAGCAAAGAAAAAGGAGAATAGTATGCTTGAAATAAAAAACATCACTAAGGACTACAAGACGGGCACGGACAGCGTCCACGCACTGCGCGGCGTTTCTATCGCGTTCCGCGACAGCGAGCTTGTGGCGGTTCTGGGGCACTCGGGCTGTGGCAAAACTACGCTGCTGAACATCATCGGCGGGCTTGACCGCTACACAAGCGGCGACCTTATCATCGACGGGCGCTCGACAAAGCAGTATAAGGATCGCGACTGGGATACTTACAGAAACCACTCGATAGGCTTCATTTTCCAGAGCTATAACCTTATCCCGCACCAGACGGTTTTGTCGAACGTCGAGCTCGCGCTGACGCTTTCGGGCGTTTCCAAAGCCGAGCGGCGGCGCCGCGCGAAGGAGGCTCTTGAAAAGGTCGGCTTGGGAGATCAGCTCAACAAGCGCCCGAATCAGATGTCGGGCGGGCAGATGCAGCGCGTGGCGATTGCCCGCGCTTTGGTAAACGACCCCGACATTCTCCTTGCCGATGAGCCGACAGGTGCGCTCGACAGCGAAACCTCGCTTCAGATTATGGAGCTTGTTAAGGAGATCGCGAAGGACCGCCTTGTAATTATGGTAACGCACAACCCCGACCTCGCGAACGACTACGCGACGAGAATTGTAAAGCTCGTCGACGGAAAGATAAAGAGCGACAGCGACCCGTTTGAGCCGACTGAAAATAAAGGCGAAAAGTCTAAGGAAGAGAAGTCGGCAAAATCTCAAAAAACCAAGAAAACCAAAATGGGATTTCTTACCGCGCTTTCGCTTTCGAGAAACAATCTCCTGACGAAAAAGGGCAGAACGTTCCTCACGGCGTTCGCGGGGAGCATAGGCATTATCGGCATCGCGCTTATCCTGTCGCTCTCGAACGGCGTGCAGGAGTATATCGACAGCGTGGAGCGCTCGACGCTCGCGAGCTATCCCGTGCAGCTTGACAGAAAGACCGTCGACTACACGGGGCTGATGGGCTCGATGATGAACATTTCGGAAAACGCCGCCGTAAATGAGGACCGCGAGCCCGACAGGGTTTATACGAACGATATGTCCACGCAGATGATGAAGTCGATGATGAGCGAGGTAAAGGAAAACAACCTCAACGACTTTATGGATTATCTCGAAACAAATCCTGACAACATCAAGGACAGCATTCGCGAGATAAAATACGGCTACAAATCCAAGCTCTACGTTTTCGGGCACGACCCGAACGGCGACGTTATGCGCGTTAATCCGTCGACCTCTATCACGGCGATGATGGGCGAGGAAATGGCGAGCACCGTTTCGGGTATGTGGAGCACGATGTCGATGTTCTCCGGCAGCGACCTCAACGACCGCGCGAACTGCTTCGAGCAGCTTCTCTCAAACGAAACCGTGTCGGAGCAATACGAGGTTGTCGCGGGGCGGCTTCCCGAGGAATACAACGAGGTCGTTGTGATTATCACGGAAAACAACGAGCTGTCGAATATGACGCTTTACACGCTCGGGCTTTTCGACCAGGCGGAGCTTTCGGATATGATGAGCCACATTATGGCGGGCGAGGCGTGGGAGATAGAAAACTCCAACGAGAGCTATTCCTACGATGACCTTATGGGGCTTAAATTCACGGCGCTTACGCCCTCGGAGATGTTCAAGAAGAACGCCGACGGCGGCTATGACGATATGACGGGCGACAACGAGTTTATGGAGGAGGCTCTGAAAAACGGCACGGAGCTTTCCGTTGTCGGCATAATCCGCCCGAACGGCGACAGTATGATCTCCGCGAACTCCACGGGCGGCATAGGCTACACCGCCGCGCTCACCGAGCATATGATAGATGCGGCGAATAATTCCGAGCTTGTTAAATTGCAGAGAGATAACCCCGACATCGACATCTTCACGGGCATTGACTTCCCGAAAAAGGACGAAGCTCCCAAGGAGCCGATGACCCAGGAGGAGGCAATGCAGCAGGTTATGGAGTTTATGAGCGAGGAGCAAATGGGGCAGATTTTCCAGACGGTGCTCGGCTCCCTCACTCCCGAGCAGCAAATGGAGGTTATGCAGACCCCGCCCGAGCAGCAGTTTGAAAAGCTCTCCGAGTTTGCCGATCCGAGCAAGGTGACGGGCGCGGTTATGAGCGTTCTCACCGCGGAGCAGATCACAGAGCTCCAGAAAATGATGAGCGAGCCCGAGGAAACCGAGGCGACGTTCGACGGCAATTTAGAGCTCCTCGGCGTGGCGGACGTTTCCATACCCGACACAGTTTATCTCTACGCGAAGGACTTTGAAGCCAAGGAGCGCATTTCGGATTTCATCAGCGACTATAACCAGCGCGCAAAGGACGATGACCGCGAGGAGGACGCTATCGAGTACACCGATATGGTGGGAATGTTGATTTCGGGCGTAACGGACACGATTAACGCTATCTCGTATATTCTCATTGCGTTCGTGGCGATCTCGCTTGTGGTTTCGTCGATTATGATAGGCATTATCACATATATTTCCGTGCTTGAGCGCACAAAGGAGATAGGAATTCTCCGCGCTATGGGCGCTTCTAAGCGCGATATTTCCAACGTATTCAACGCGGAAACGCTGATAGTGGGCTTCGCGGCGGGCGTTTTCGGAATACTCGTCACGGTCGCGCTGAATATCCCGATAAACATTATCATCACAAAGCTGACGGACATCGAGAATATGTCGAAGCTCCCGCCGATAGCTGGCGCGGCTCTCGTTGTAATCAGTATGCTGCTGACGCTGATAGCGGGCTTGTTCCCCGCGGGAGTGGCGAGCAAAAAAGACCCTGTTATCGCGCTGCGGACAGAATAAATGTTTCATAAAGTATTCCCCCGCCGAAAGACGGGGGAATAAATTAAAACGCCCCTTGCCGGAATGTTTCGGCAAGGGGCGTTTGTATAGTTTTTAAAAATATATCCAGCCGAGTACG
>CAYSHU010000211.1:0-4095 GCA_964430965.1 uncultured Ruminococcus sp.
AAGGGCGGAGCGGTGGTCAAATCGCTGTCGGATATTGAAAAGCTGAACTCCCTTACCGTCCTCTGCGTTGAAAAGGAGGGCGCTATCTCGAAGAATTCTCTCGAGATAAGGGGAATTTACGCGAGAAGCGAGGAGCTTTTGTATAAGGTCGCGGCGCTGGCGTTCGACAAAAACACCGCTGACCCCGCAGAGCGCGCTTTAATGGTTAAGGCGACGTTTTTTGATGAGAATATCTCTAACGTTTATAAGGACAACGAGTTTGTTGAAAAAGTTCCTGATATCGGCGGCGGTATAAGCGGGGCGGTCTGGATTGTCGGCGGCGAGAAGCTATGCTGTGTAAAGGGCACTCCCGAGCAAATTCTGCCGATGTGCAAAATGGACGGCGAGCTGATGTTCGAGGCGAAGAAGCGTTATGAGAGCTTTTACGCGAACGGCTGCAGCGTAATGGCTATCGCGTGCGTCGACGCGGATTATATAAGCTCCGACGTGACGGCAGGCTTTTCGTACACGTTCGTGGGGCTTATCGCGTTTTCCGCGCCGCTCCGCGATTCGGTGTCCTCTGCGGTGAAAACATGCCGACGCTCAGGCGTGCGCGTTGTAATGCTCACCGAGGACAACCCCGGCGCGGCTGCCTCTACCGGCGGAATGATAGGTCTGGAATCCAGAACGGTTGTTACGGGCGAGCAGATTGACCGCGTTCTCGAATACGGCGGCAATTTGGATTTAAGCGCGGATATTTTTGCGAAACTCACTCCGGAGCAGAAGGTTTACATAATCGAGAGGCTGAAAAACAACGGCGAGGTCGTCGCGATGACGGGTACGCGCACGGGCGACGTAAACGCGCTTGAGGTTGCGGACGTCGGGATTACTATCGCGCAGCACGCGTCGGGCAGCTCGTTTGAAACCTCCGACATTGTGATGAACGACGACAATTTCCTTTCTATCGCCGATATGATAGCGCGGGCGCGGCAAATCCACCGCAATATAAAACGCGCGTTCTGCGTGCTTGTTTCGGGCAGCGTTGGAATGATTCTGCTCACCGTGCTGAATATGGCGTTCGGGCTGGAGCTAATGCTAACGCCCGCGATAATCGCGCTGGTGGGGCTAATAATTCTCCCTCTTGCCGCGTCGGATTTCATTTGCAACAACGCCGATATACGGCTTAATATGCCGCCCTCGGAGTTTATTTCAATGCGAAAGCTGAACCTGCCCTATCTCGGCAGAACCGCGCTGTTCGGGGCGCTTGCGGGCATTGTCGCGACGGCTTCTTATATGATTTGGTATTCCGAGCTTGACATAGGCTTTTCGAGAAGTTGCGCGTTTGTTGCGTTTATGTTCTGCACGCTGGCGTTCGTGGTGCTGCGCTTTTCGGACAGCGATCCGCTGCGGACGTTCTGGAGCGCGCCGCTCATTCAAAGAATGTTGGTGATAGGTATGGCGGCGGCTTCGATTTTGCTGATTTATATCCCCGTGATAAACAAGAGCTTCGGCTTTTCGGCGGCGGGCTTCGGGGAGCTGATGATTAGCATAGTTCTGGGGCTTCTCCCCGCCGTGATTTATTTCTTTGTTAAGAAATTTATAGCGCCGAAATTCAGCTATGAAAGCACTAAGTAAATGGCGGTAACGCTAAAGATTACGGGAGAAATTTTAAAAATGAAAAAGATTTTGGAATATTTAAAATATTTCTTGTGCGGTATGGTTTTCGGTATCGCGAACGTTATTCCCGGCGTAAGCGGCGGGACGATGCTCGTGATTTTCGGGGTGTTCGACAGGCTGACGGAGGCGATTTCGGGCATCAAAAAAATCTTCTCAAATATCGCGTTTCTGATTACTTTCGCGCTTGGCGCAGGTGTTGGAATTCTCCTGTCGGCAAAGGTGATAGGCTCGATGTTTGAAACCTACGCCGTTCAGACAAATATGTTCTTTATCGGTCTTATTCTGGGCGGAATTCCGCTTATTATAAAGCTCGGAACGGCGGAAAAAAAGGCAAAGCCCCTCTGCCTTTTGCCGTTTGTGATTTCAATGGCGATTGTAATCGGGCTTACGGTACTTGAAAAACTCGATATCTTCACAATGACCGCCGAAAACGTCACGGGATTTGACGTGGTTTTCTCGCTGAAAATGATACTCAGCGCGGCGATTGCGGCGGTTACGATGATAATTCCCGGTATCTCGGGCTCGTTTATGATGATGCTCCTCGGCGTTTACGAAACGATAATCGGCGCGCTGAACGACTGGAATTTCTACGTGATAATCCCGTTCGCCCTGGGCGCTATAATCGGCGTTATATTCGGCGCAAAGCTGATTTCAATTCTCATAAAGAAAAACAAGCTTATGGTGTATTCCGCGATTATGGGAATGGTAGTGGGCTCGGTCTACGCGATTCTCCCCGAGGGCTTCGGATTTAATCTTCAAACCGGCTACGGCTTTGCGTTTATGCTCATAGGAGTTCTGGCTTCGATTCTTGTTGAGAAGCTGAATGCAGCAAACGAATAAAATTTCCCCCCGCTTTCGGCGGGGGAAATTGCTTGTATTACAGGGATTTTTGTTTACTCGATTGCTCTCGATAAAGTAATCGCGAGAATATCGTCCGACGCGGGATTTTTCATATAGTAGTTGGTGGTTTCAACACGGCGGTAAACGCCGTCATCGCCGAGCTGACGTGTGACTACCGCGCGCTCGCGCTGACCGTTTTCATAGGCGTTTATCTGATCCTGAACATCAAAGGTATCCGCGAAAAGCTGCTTGTCGTCGGGGTGCATTGTCGAAGCGCCGTGGACGATAAGCTCCGTGTAAACGCCCGTGGAAGGGCAGGAGCGCGTCGAAAACTGCTCATACGCCATCATGTAAAAGCTGTTTCGGCTTAGGTTTGAGAGAATAACAAGCGGATAGCGCTTGAATACAGCGTTTAACAGTAATTGCGTAGCGCTCGCGGGCGGGAGCGTCAACAGAATGTCCTCCGCCTCGGGCACGGAATCGGCGAGCTTCAGCGCCTCGCGGAAGTCGTCCTCGGGCATCGGCTTTGAGAACAGAAATCCCTGAATAAGCTCGCAGCCGCAGGTTCTCAGAAATCCGAGCTGTTCTTTGGTTTCAACGCCCTCCGCAACGGTAATGAGCTTTAAACGGTGCGCGAAGTCGAAAATACTCTCAAGCACAATGCGCTCCTTTTCGTCCTCGCAGTTGCCGCTTAGCAGCGATTTGTCGATTTTAAGTACGGAAGCGGGAACGTCCTTGACGAAATTCAGCGATGAAAGTCCGCTGCCGAAGTCGTCTATGGAAATCTCAAAGCCCGCGTCCTTTATTGAACGCACAAATTTTATAATGTCAATGCCGTCTGTCGCGAGGGCGGATTCGGTGATTTCAATCTCGATAAGCCGCCGCGGCACGCCGAATTCGTCAACGGTCTTGGAAAGCCGCTCGGCGAAGTCGGGCTCCTTGGCGTGAAGCCGCGAGAAGTTTACCGAAACTGTCACAACGTGGCGGTTTGCCTTGATTTCTTCGGCAAGAAAGCGGCATGTTTCGCGGAGCATATACCAGTCAACCTCGGCGATAAGCCCGAGCTGCTCAAGCAGGGGAATGAACATCGCGGGGGAAATCATCACGCCGTCGGACATCAGCCACCGAGCCAGCGCCTCCGCGCCTTGGATTTTGCCGTTGATCGCGTTGTGCTTCGGCTGGTAATAAACCTTGATTTCACGATTATTAAGCGCCGTCTTAATAAGCGCGCCTATGTTATAGCTGTTTATCTCAATGCTCATATAGAACCCTCCTGAATATAATTATCTCAGCAAGATAATTATACCACATTAAGCGGATTTTGTCAATATTGGAAGCAAGAAGTAAGAGTTACGTACTTGGGAACGACCATAAACCGCTGCCAAGCGAAGTATCATTCCAAGTTTTTTACAGTATTTCGCGCCAAGCGCGAAATCGAATTGCCTTTATGACATTCGGGGGATATTTTGCAATTTTTTTTCAAAAAACTATTGACAAATAAGAAAAATTCTGGTATAATATTAACGTTGCAGTTATTTTGTTATGACCCACTAGCTCAGGTGGTAGAGCACTTGACTTTTAATCAAGGTGTCCCGGGTT
>CAYSHU010000212.1:0-4088 GCA_964430965.1 uncultured Ruminococcus sp.
GAATATGCTCCGATAGTCGGGTTCAGCCACTGCATAAACCAGTTTCTCTCGGCAAAGCGGCTGTAGCTCATATACGCGAGTGCCGCGTACAGCACCGAGGACAGCTCCACGCGGCGCGTGATACGGTATATGCCGTCCGCGAACAGTATGGATATCCACCATGTCGGCATCATAAATACAAAAAAGTTCATAAAGTAAAAGCCAGCGTCAAACAGATATTCGAGCTTCGCCGCGGTGAACGGAATATATGCGAGAGCGCACAAAAGCGTTACCGCCGCCGAGATCGTCATCAGCGCCGCTGCTTTCGCGGCGGAATGAGCGGTCGGAGGCGCTGCCGAATCGGCGAGGATATCCGTTCCGCTGCGGCGCTGACGATCGCCCTCGACAATAGCGATGACCGCCCACAAGACGGCCCCCGCCGCTGTTCCCGCAAGTACGGGGTTGCCGATATACAGCCCCGACATCGCCTCCATGGTAATAGGCTTGTACACCGTATATCCGAGAAGCGGCGAGCACAGACAGAGCGCGGAAATGAGCCATATATACTTTGTCAACAGAAGCCGCCGCAGCTCAACGCGGTACAACGAAAAAAATCTCATTGTCTGCCCTCCTTATGGATACAATACAAATACGCGTCCTCAAGGGTAGGCTCGGCGCTCTCCGCGAGCTTGGGCAGCTCCTCCGCGACAATGCGGCAGCGTATACCCTCGGAAACGTTCACCTTGGAAACAACGTGGCAGCCCTCAGGAACGGAGTCGCCCGCCTGCGAGATATACGTCCCGACGTGGCTTGCGGCCTCCGATATCAGCGCGGAGGGCGAGCCGTCGTAAAGTATAAGTCCGTCGTAGATCACAAGAACGCGGCTGCATACCGCCTGAACGTCCTCAACGATATGCGTGGAAAGCAGCACGATCTTATTCTGCGCCATTTCCGAGAATATGTTGCGAAATTTCACGCGCTCCTCGGGGTCAAGCCCTACCGTGGGCTCGTCGAGGATAATAAGCTGCGGATCGCCGAGCAGAGCCTGAGCGATACCCACGCGCTGGCGCTGTCCTCCGGAAAGTCTGCGTATGCGTGTTTTCCTTTGCTCCGTAAGGCTTGTGCGGCTTATAACGTCATCAACGGCTTTTTTGTCCTTAACGCCCTTGAGCGCCGCCATATAGTCCAGAAACTGCCAAACCGTCAACTCGTCGTACAGACCGAAGCTCTGCGGCAGATAGCCGAGCTGCGCTTTGAGCCGCGTTTCCTGGGAAAGCAGCGGCTTGCCGTCAAGAGCGATTTCGCCCTTGGTGGGGATAAGTCCCGCTATCAGCAGCTTCATAAGCGTTGTTTTTCCCGCGCCGTTAGGCCCGAGAATACCGATAAAGCCCGGGCTTTCAAGACTTACGGATATATCCCGAAGCGCCTTTTTACCTGATGGATAGATCATTGTGATATTGTTGATGTCGATTTTCATAAATGTATGCTTCCTTTCTGTTGCGCGCTGTAATAATTGTAACATATTTTTTGTGTAGTTTGTTTGGAGTTAATGTGTTTTTTGTGTGTAGTTGAAAATTATCCAAAATTAGCCGTAAACCTCACACCGTCGGCGGTATTTTCTATTTTATAGCTGACGCCGTATTTCTCGAATATCATTCTCGTTATATACAGCCCCAGCCCGCTGCCTTGCTCCGAGGACGGGTCGGCGCGGTAAAACGCCTCAAAAACGCGCGGCAGGTGTTCATCGGAAATATGCGCGGGGGAGTTCTCGACAGCGAGCGAAACGCCGCTTTCTTTTGAAAGCGCGATATTTACGCTGCCGTTGTCGGGAGTATGAGCAACTGCGTTTCCGATAATGTTCCCGAGAGCCTTTGCGATCAGCTTTCTGTCGCCGTAAGTCGTGATATCATTCGGTATATCCGCCGTCACGGTTATTGAATTATTCTCCGCGTAGTCGGTGTATTCCTCGGTGAGCGACCGAATCTCCTCGGAAACGTTCACGGCTTCACGTTCGGTTTCGTCGGAAATATCCAAATGCGACACCGCCAGCACCTCCTTGATAAAGCTGCTGAGCGAACGGAGTATCTCGGCGCTGCGGGCAAGATATTTCTCCCTGTCCTTGTACACTCCGATACCCGCCTGCATTCCCTCAAGCTGCCCTATGACTATTGCGACAGGGGTTTTCAGCTCGTGAGATACTCCCGAGAAAAACAGCATACGGCGCTGTTCGCGCTCCCGTTCCAGCGCGATCTCGTCCTTTAGTGTGCGGTTGTGCATATTCAGCTCGTCAAGAGCCGTGCGGAGCTTGTCCGACATTTCGTTGATACTCGCTGAAAGCATTCCGATCTCATCATTCCGCAGATCGGGGCAATACCAGCTAAAATCCAGATCAGCCATTTTCTCGGCGATCTTTCCGATACGTATTATCGGCTGCGTTGTGTACTTTGAAAAGAACCACGCCCCGACAAGGCACAGAATAACGGCTGTTGCCGCCGCAAACGGAATACTGCCGAGGATCGCGCCGGTCAACTCGTCGGAGCGTGAGCTGTTATACTGCGTTATCAGAATGTAATCCTCGCCCGAATTCGCAAAGCGAAACGGTAAGCCGTTTTTGTTATCGAAATCGGCGTTTGTTTTCTCGAACGTATACGGGCTTATCGGGTTTTGCTCGCTGTCAAGCAGAAAAAGGAACGCTCCCGTTTCCCGTATAAAGTCGGTGAACAACGGCTCGCTGTTTTGTTTTTCGGTAACACGCAGCGCCGATACGAGCTTTTCGGTTTCCGAGACCAACAAGCGCTGCGAGCGGCTTTTTCCTGCATACGGCAGCGCGATACATATATAAAGAAACGCGGCGGCGCAGATCGAAAATGACAGCGCCGCCAGCAGTGCAAACGTTCTGACTGTAAGCTTTTTCATATTCCGCCGCCTTTCAGCTTATACCCTACGCCGCGCACGGTTTCGATACAATCATGATTACCGAGCTTTCGGCGGATATTTTTTATATGTGTGTCGACTATGCGCGTGTCGTTATAATAGCCGTAGCCCCACAAATCGTTCAGTAGTGATTTTCGCGTGACGACCTCTCCGGGAGACTTCATAAGCTCGAAAAGTATCTCGAACTCGCGTAGCGTGAACTCTATGGGAACATTATCAATGCAGACGGTATGCGCTTTAATATCGAGTGATATTCCTTGGTATTCAACGACCTGCGGCTGATCGGGCATTGTCCTGCGAAGCACCGCCTCTACCTTATGCATGAGCAGCGGCATGGAGATGGGCTTGGTGATGTAATCGTCAATTTGAAGTCCGTATCCCTTCATCTGATGTATCTCGCTGTCCAACGCTGTGAGCATAATGACGGGAACCTCGCTGTTTTCCCTTATCCTGCGGCAGACCTCGTAGCCGTCCATTCCGGGCAGCATAAGATCGAGTATTATCAAATCGAACACGGTATCATTCGCCGATACGACCGCTGATTCTCCGTCATTAACGGCAGTCACTTCATATCCCTCGTTTTCCAGAAAACTGATGAGCAGCTCCCGATAGTCGGCGTTATCTTCAACAATAAGCAGCTTTGACATTTTGCACCTCTTCTGTAATAGAACAACACTATTTCTAACATTACTGATTTTAATTTTTTTGAAAATGTCTTATTATAGCAAGACCTTTTATATTATACCATAAATTTTTTTTGTTTTCAATAGTTGAATTATATGTGGATGATTTCAACTGTTGTGCTACAATAGATATTGGAGAAAAAATAAAAAAGTATTGAGAGATAGGCAAAAATCCGGTAAAATAAAGTTGACTAGACAAAATCCACCGGAAAGGAGCCTACCTCTCATGGATATTATAACACAAAAGATGAAGTTTCGTCAATCCCTAATGAAGTACGCGGAAAAGCACGGAGTGGCTGGAACCGCATTAAAATACAATAAATGCCACTCATACATTTATTTTTGGAAAGCTCGTTGGGATGGCAGTATAGAATCTCTCGCCGAAAAATCGAAGAAGCCGCACAGTCACCCCAAGCAGCACACCGAGAAAGAGATACGGATGATCCGCAACTACCGCCGCCGCAATCCGGAGCTTGGTCTTACCGAACTTTG
>CAYSHU010000213.1:0-4034 GCA_964430965.1 uncultured Ruminococcus sp.
CCGTGATAACGTTCTTTACCTGCGTTCGGACAAACGCCGCGCCCTTCCCGGGCTTAACGTGCTGGAACTCGATAATCTGCATTACGTTTCCGTCCTCTTCAAATGTAACGCCGTTTCTGAAATCTCCCGCTGTAATCATAGCGAACCTCCAAATTTTTTATTTATCTTTCCCCATAACAGGGTCAATACAAACCTTATTTTATATTATAACAGATTTCTCCGCGCTTTGCAAGTACTTTTTTAAATTTTTTTGGGATTTTGGGGGAACAGCGGCGAAATCGGCTGTATAAAAGCAAATCCCCGCTTGATGCGGGGAAAACTCAAATATGCAATAAGCTTTTCGTCGCCGACGTGAGGTTGGTGCAGCCTATATCCGTTAAAATCGCCATATCGCCGAGCTTTATGCCAAATCGCCCCTTGATGACAATTCCGCATTTTGTGAACAGCACGGTGTTTGCCTTAAGCGAAACGCCCGCGCCGCGCCCCAGAAACGGCGGCTCTACGGGCTCCAGCCCTATGCCGTGCGCGAAAGACGTAGAGCTGTACATATCCATTCCCCACGCGTTGAGCGTCGCCATTGCCACGCTGTCGGGAACCTTGCTGCCGACACCCGCACGGAGCGCCTTCAGCCCGTCCTGCATAGCGCACGAAACCGCGTTGTAGGCGTTTTCGAGCTTGGGGTCTATCTTGCCGACGGCGCACGTGCGGCTCATTTTCGCGCAATAGCCGCCCGACATCGCGCCGAATTCCATAATCAGCATATCACCCTCGGAGATTTCGCGGTCGCTCGGTCTTAAGCTCGGGTTGGCGGTGCGCTCTCCCGAAAGCACCGTGATCGGAAGCGGCTCGCCGCCCGGATTGCAATCCGAGCCGAATTCCGCGAGGAAATACTCTATCATCAGCGCAATGCGCCGCTCGGACATTCCCTTGCGGACATTTCTGAGAATTCTATCGTAAACCTCATCGCAGATTTTCTGCGCCTTTGTAATCTCCGCGAGCTCGCTTTCGCTTTTTATCGCGCGGAGCTCCGCAATCGCGTTGTCAAGCGCGCTTGACGTGTCAAGCGTCGCGTAGTGGAGCTGCTCCTTGTAAATCGCGTATTCCGAAACGGTCATCTTCTCCGCCTCGATATAAACGCGCTTTATCCCGTACTTTATCAGCAAATCCAAAAGCTGCGCGCCGCCTGTCAATACCGAAACATTGACCTCGGAGGGCAGTTTTTTAACAAGCTCGTATTCCCGCCCCGTTAAAAACAGCGTTTGAAATTCCTTTGAAGCAAGCAGCAGCCCGCCTTCCACGGGCAGCCCAGTAAGGTATTTCATCGAAAGCGGCGACGTTACAAGCACCGCCGAGCCCTCCGACGGGAGCATTTTTACAAGCGAAGTTAATGCGTTTTTGTTATCCGAATTAGCCATATTTCCAACCAGATTTCCCATTTACTCTCCCCGAAGCAGCTTGTCAAGCGCCGTCAGCGCAAGCTCGTAGCTGAATTTCCCGAAGCCAGAGATGCTTCCCTTGCAGACAGGCGCGATGACGCTTGTCTTGCGGAATTCCTCACGGCTGTCGACGTTGCTTAAATGCACCTCGACAACGGGGATTTTTATCGCGGCTATCGCGTCGCGAATGGCGTAGCTGTAATGCGTATACGCGCCCGCGTTTAAAATCACGCCCGCGCAGTCCTTTCTCGCGTCGTGCAGCGCATCGATAATCGCGCCCTCGCTGTTCGACTGGAAGAACGCGGTTTCAAAGCCCATTTCCGCCGCTTTTTCAGCGAGCGCCTCGTTTATCGAGCTCAGCGAATTATCGCCGTAAATATTCGGCTCGCGCTCGCCAAGCAGGTTTAAATTCGGGCCGTTAAGCACTAAAATCTTCATTTTATTATCCTCTTTATGTGAGATTTCCCGCGGCTTTTCCCCGAAGCGACGAAGTCGCTGAGCAGGCGATGAGCGTTTGCGGCGGGTAAAACGCAATTACAGGCTCTCGTAATATCTCTTCATCTCCGAGGCGTCCTCGGCTTGGGTGCCGTCGCTTTCGCAAATTATCGACGGTTCTAATTTCCGCTTGTGAATTTCCTCAAGAAGCGGCTCGTAATCGGGTCCGAACTGCTTGTCCGCGAACGTCAGATGCCGCTTTTCTCCGCCGTTTGTGTACTCTATCCTGCTGAAGTGAATGTGCATATTTTTCAGCCGCTCGAAGCCGAGCGCGTTTTCTATCGCGTCAAGCATCCTCGCGTAATCCTCGCGCGATTTTATCCCGCCGAGCGTCCGCGCGTTCAGGTGCCCGAAGTCCACCGTCGGCAGGAAGCGCTCGTCCACGCCGCAGAGCTCCAGAACCTCCTCCAGCGTCCCGAGCTGGTTTATCTTCCCCATTGTTTCGGGGCAGATGATGATATCCGAAAGCCCGTTTTCATCGAGGGTCTTCTGCGCGTTTGTCAGCGTCTGCTTTGCCAGAAAGCACGCCTCCGCGCGGCTCATTTTTGAGCAGGAGCCGCTGTGCACGACGATTTTCCGCGCGCCGACGGTTTTCGCCGCCTTTGCGGATTCTAAAATATACCCCACGCTGTTCTGCCGCTTTTCCTCCTCAACAGACGACAGCGAGATAAAATACGGCGCGTGGAGCGTTATGTACAGCCCGTGCTCCTCGGCGAGCCTCGGGAGCGCCTTTGCCGCCTCGGAAAGCCGCACGCCGCGCCCACACTCCACCTCATAGCCGTTTAAGCCGAGATTTTTAAGATACTGCGGCAAATCGGTCGGGAATTTCAGCTTTCCCCAGCTTAATGAGTTTCCGCCGGGCCCGAATGAAATCATCACTTCATCTCCAAGTCATCATAATTTCTGTGAAATACAAGGCTTTCCGCCTTGCGTTTAAGGCGGAACGTCCACGTTTTTTCCAGATGAAACGGCTCGACAAGCACGGTACGTATCCCCGCAAGGTTTCCCGCCATTACGTCCGTGAAAATCTGGTCGCCGACGACGAGCGTTTCCCGCTTTTTAACGCGCATTTTCTTCACCGCCCTGTTTACTCCGAACGTCAGCGGCTTCGCGCCGTTGGCGGTGAACGGAAGCCCCAGCTTAGCGGCAAGCGGAGCGACGCGCTTTGTCGTGTTGTTTGACACGACACACATTCTAACGCCCAGCTTTCGCATTTTATCCAGCCATTCCGGCACGCCGCTTTCCGCGGCGGGATCGCCGTGCATCGAAAGTGTGTTGTCCATATCCAGAATCAGCGCGCGGACGCGGTTTTTGCGCAGGAATTCCTCGTCGATTGCCAGCACGCTTTTCAGCCAGAACGACGGCTTAAATAGTTGAAATTGCATTGCCGCCCTCACGTTCGTGCTTTACGTTTCCAAATCCCGCAGCCGCCGCGCGCGCCTTGGTTTCGTCCGTCGCGTAGACGTTGAGCGAAAGCAAATCCCCGTCGGTGAAATATCCCGCGCCTATCGTGTAGCTTCCGTCCGCACCAAGGTGGAAATACGCCTTGCAATGCACACTCGTGATAATCCCGACCTCCTGCGCGTGCTCGGGTATGCTCTTCTCAAACGCCGCGCGCATTACATACTCGGGCGTGAGGATCTGGTGGTCCTCCGCGTGGAGCGCTGACGCGTAGATAGTCGTTTCGTCCTCGGGGTCGTCGGGGTAGAAAAAAAAGCTCCCGAGCTCCTTCTTCTCCATTTTCCAGCCCTCGGGCACGCTGATTTCCCAGCCGAAATCCAGTTTATAAGTTTTGAATTCCATACTGCCTCCTATTTAAAAGCCGCGAAAAACCGCGCGGTTTCGCCGCGCCAGCCGCCTGCTAAGGTTCCGTTCGCTTCGCTCACTCCACCTTAGCAGGCGCTTTTTTCGCGACACGGGTCTTGGGGTAGGCTAACTGTTTCGGTACACGACTCTCTTAATGTTTCTTAGGGTATGATAACGGTTTCGGTACGCGCCGTCTTAATACGGTCTTGTGGTGTTGTATACAAATTAAAGCGGACAAATTCTGCCCGCTTTAACCGCTTTTTAATTAGCACGTTTAAGTCCGCTTGAAGCATTATC
>CAYSHU010000214.1:0-4005 GCA_964430965.1 uncultured Ruminococcus sp.
CTGTAGCCTTAACTCTTTTGCCGGTATATAATCTGTTAAAAGACTGATCCTGCTCGAGCAGCGAAGCAAAGTCCTCCTCATTTTCGTTAATTTTGGTGATTTCCTCGTTCATCTTGTCATGAACCTCCTTAATGGTATCGGCGGGAGTTGACGCCCCTGCCGTTATTCCGATGACGGCTTTGCCGTCCTCGGCTTGCAGATTTTCTAAAATCTGCGGAGGAATTTCCTCTGCGGACGTTACGAAAACGGTTTGGGTGTGCCGTTCGCAAATCTCCGCGAGCTTCCTCGTGTTTGAGCTGCTGCGTCCTCCGACAACTATCATCAAAGCAGCTCGCTTTGCAAGCTCCCGCGCACTTTTCTGGCGCTGCGCAGTGGCTGTGCATATCGTATTGTGTATCTCAACGCAGCCGTATTTCTCGTGGACTTTTTGGGAAATCTCCGAAAAAACGCTGCTGTCGAAGGTGGTTTGAACGACCATTACAACGGGCTTTGGCGGGTCCTTTTCGAGAACCGCTTCTGCCTCGCTTAGGGTCATTGCCGTGAACGCCGTGCATTTCGCGTTCCCGACTATCCCGATTACCTCGGGGTGGTTTTTGTCGCCGAGCACAATTAACGACCCGCTTTCGGGGACGCCCTCGGCGATTTTGTGTATTTCCTTAACGAACGGGCACGTAGCGTCTATAACCTCCGCGGAGCTTTTTCGCGCCGCCTCGAGCACAGCCCTCGGCACTCCGTGAGAGCGTATCACAAGGGGCTTCCCTGCCGCTTCGTCCACGGAATTCACCGCGAAAACGCCCTTTGCCTCAAGCGCCTTGACCGCGCGTTCGTTATGAATAAGCTCACCGAGTGTCGCTATTTTGCCGTATTTTCCGGCGGAACTCTCCGCAAGCCCTATTGTAAGCTCTATCGCGCGCTTTACTCCAAAGCAAAAGCCCGCCTTGTCCGCAACTTCTATTTTAAATTCAGGCTTCATTTCTCAATCTCGGGAGCGTTTGCCTTCAACTCGGCAATGCTGCCCATAATCCTGTTGCTTATCGCGTGAATGGCGTGTTTGTCCGTTTCGTCAGCCGCGAGCTCCTCCGCGGGGATAACCTCCCCTATCGACATCAGCGCCCTTTGGCGGAAACGCTTTCTGCCGTACTTTATAAACACGGGGATTACCGGAGCCTTCGCCTTTACCGCGATTATCGAAACGCCGCTTTTGGGCCTTCCAAGCTCACCGTTTTTCGAGCGCGTGCCCTCCGGGAAAATGATGAACGTCCGCCCGTTATGGAGGCTTTCTATCGCCGTGTCAATCGCCGCGAAGTCCTTCGCGCCGCGCTTTACGGGGAACGCGCCGAGCTTTCTTATCAGCCACGCAAAAAAGCGGTTTTTGAAAAGCTCTTCCTTTGCCATAAACGTATATTTGCTTTTAAATACGATGCCGATAAACGGCGGGTCGTAGTTGGAAACGTGATTTGACGCGATTATCAGCCCGCCCTTTTCCTTTGGGATATTTTCTTTCCCGACTATCGTGATCTTGTATTTTATATGGAAGAAAAGCGTGACGAGCACTATTGCAAGCCTGTATAAAATCATAACGCCGTTTTGCCCTTTATAATGCCGCAAACCAGCTCCACCGACCGCTCGAAATCAAGCTCCGAGGTGTCGGCTAAAACCGCGTCCTCCGCCTGCTTAAGCGGAGCGGTTTCTCGGTGAGTATCGGCGTAGTCGCGCTCGTTCAGGTCGCGCAGAACGTCCTCGAACGTTACGTCGCTGCCCTTCGCCTTAAGCTCGTCAAACCGCCGCTTCGCGCGGATTTCGGGGCTTGCGGTGAGGAAAATTTTCACGTCGGCGTTCGGGAGCACGACTGTTCCGATGTCGCGCCCGTCCATAATCGCGGAGCTTTTCGCGGCGGTTTCCCGCTGCAAATCAAGCAGCGCCGCCCGAACCTCGGGGACAGCCGAAACCGCGCTCGCCGCCATTGAAATCTCCGGCAGGCGAATCTCCTCGGAAACGTTCTCGCCGTTTAAGAAAACAAGCTGTGTGCCGTCAACCAAGCGGATTTCGATGTGGATTTTGTCGAGCTGTGAAGCCACGTCCGCGGCGTTTTTCGTATCGACGCCGTTTCTGACGCAAAACAGCCCAACCGCGCGATAAAGCGCGCCCGTGTCGCAATAAATGAAGCCGAGGCGCTTCGCCGCCTCGCGCGCGATACTGCTTTTCCCCGCGCCGACAGGCCCGTCAATCGCGACGGCAACGGGCTTAGAACTTGTTTTGCTCTCCAACTTATCCACTCCGATTTAGAAATAAATAATGGTAAAATTTGTAAAAAATCGGAAAAGATACACTTCTCCCCTTTTACCCTTATAGTTATCAAATCTATTATAACATATCCGTGTAGAAATTGCAAGGGGGTTTTAAACTTTTTTCATCTATTTTTCACGATTTTTTATGAAGCAATCGCTAATTTGGCACGAATTTTGTCGCCGACGCGCCCGCGAGCGCACCCGTGGCGAACGCAATTTGCAGATTGAAGCCGCCCGTGTACGCGTCCGCGTCAATAAGCTCCCCCGCGATGAAAAGCCCGCCGCAAAGCCGACTTTCCATTGTTTTCGGGTTGATTTCGGCGGTGCTTACGCCGCCGCGCGTGATTATCGCCTCGTCTATCGGGCGGAAGGCTTTCAGGTTCAAAGTGAGATTTTTCAGCAGTTTTACCAAATCCTTGCGAGAAACTTTGTTGATTTCGTCGATTCTTTTATCAAGCGGGAGCTCCGAAAGATCGGAAAACGGCTCTATCAGCTCGTTTGGGAGCAACCTGCGGAGCGCGTCGGCGAGCGTTTTGCCGCGGAGAGCCGCGAAGTCGCGCAAAATCCGCGCGTCAAGCTGCTGCTCGCTCAAGGCGGGCTTTAGGTCAATTGACAATGTACAATTGACAATTGACAATTGCCTACCGACAGCGGCTTCGGGAATATGCGCGGAGGCGCTCAGAACCGTTGCGCCGCTTACTCCGTCGTTCGTGAACGCTACCTCGCCGAAGTCCTCATAGATGATTTTGTTGTCGTGAGTCAGCTTTATAGCGGCGTTTTTCAGCGTTAAGCCCGCTGCGCTGCTCACCCATTTTTCTTCCGTAACCAACGGACAGAGCGAGGGGCGCGGGGGGATTATTTTGTGCCCCGCTTGCTCGGCGAGGCGGTATCCGAAGCCGTCCGAGCCTGTTTTCGGGTAGGACGCGCCGCCCGTAGCCAAAATCACCGCGTCGGCGCGGAACTGCCCGTTATGTGTGTTCACGCCGCGGCAATTGCCGTTCTCGATTATCAGAGAGCGGACATTCTCGCGCTTTACCGTGACGTTGAGCTCGTGAAGCCTGTTTTGAAGCGCGTTCACGATGTCGGCGGCTTTATCCGAAACGGGGAAAACGCGGCTGCCGCGCTCGGTTTTCAGTGGCACGCCGAGGCTCTCGAAAAAGCGCATTGTGTCCTGCGGCGACCAGCGCGAAAACGCGCCGTACAAAAACCGCGCGTTTTTCGGAATGTTTTCGAGAAGCGTCTGCAAATCGCAATTGTTCGTGACGTTGCAGCGCCCCTTGCCCGTAATTCCGAGCTTGCGTCCGAGCTTTTCGTTCTTTTCGAGCAGCAGCACGTCCGCTCCGTTTTCCGCCGCGATAATCGCGGACATCATTCCCGCCGCGCCGCCGCCGACTACTATTATGTCCGACATTTTTTCCCCTTTATTTGAAATTAAACCGGCAGATAAATTGGAATTCAGAAATCATAGATATTCTGTTATAAATTGATTTTGGATATATTCTGCCGCTGATTTTATGCTGTTAAACTCTATATATTTCGGAAAGCCGTTTTCGTTATTTGAAGAGTACGTTAAATGGTAAATTCTATAGATATCACCTTCTCTAAGGTAAAGAACATCATCATTGGATGTGCATTTTGCAACTGCCCAAATTTTATGTTTTAAGAATAAGTCGTTTTCATCTAATTCTCTTTTCAGCTCATCTACAAAATGCCCATT
>CAYSHU010000215.1:0-3989 GCA_964430965.1 uncultured Ruminococcus sp.
GAGGAGTATCAATACAGCTTCGGAGAGGAAAAGTGGTATCGCAGCTCTATAATGCTGTTTTATCGCCGACCGGACAATGACGAGTTCGGGGAATACGAGGAAATCACCGAAAAAGAAGCGGAACACATTCTCAATGAGCAGCGAGAACGATATAACAGTCTGCTGGAGCTTGCGATAAAGGTTGCGACGGAAGCGCATAAAGGTCAGACAGACAAGGGCGGAAATCCGTATTTTGAACACCCCAAGGCGGTCGCGGCGCAGGTGAATAATATCGAGCACAAGATAGTCGCGTACCTGCACGATGTCGTCGAGGATTCGGAGATCACGCTTGACGACCTGTCGGAAATGGGCTTTACATTTCGGATAGTAAACTCCGTGCGGCTGCTTACCAAAACAAAAGAGCTGACTTACGAGGAGTACCTGAAAAGGCTGAAAACGGACGACAACGCGCGGCACGTTAAAATCGCCGATCTGCGGCATAATATGAATATTTCAAGAATACCCGAGCCTACGGAAAAGGATCACAAAAGGCTTGAGAAATACAAGCAATCATTGGAGTTTTTGGAGTTTCCGGAAAGCTCCCGGAGCGATTTATAGAACGACAGAAAGGAACGGCAAATGATCTACTACATCGCCGACCCGCATTTGGGTCACGAGAACATCATCAGCTTCTGCGGGCGGCCGTTTTCCTCCGTGGAGGAAATGGACAAGATGCTCATCGCGAACTGGCGGGCGGTCGTTCAGCCGAAAGACGATATCTACGTCCTCGGCGACCTGATATTCAAATCTCAAGACCCCGAAAAGTATCTGAAGCAGCTCACGGGGCGAATTCATCTTATAAGGGGCAATCACGATACATTCCTCAAAAACGAGGCGTTGGCGCGCTATTTCGTGAGCATTGACGATATGCTGACGATTGCCGACGAGGGGCGGCGGGTTTTTCTTTTCCACTATCCCGTCGCGGAGTGGCCCGGGTATTACCGCGACGCTTACCACCTGTTCGGGCATATCCACAACGCCAAAAACCGCGCGGCGGAGATCATGGAAACGCTCCCGCGGTGCTATAACGTCGGCGCGGACTGCATAGGGTTCACGCCGCGGACGCTGGATCAGATCATCAGCCTTTTTGGCGAGAAAGAAACGGAAGAGCAAACAAAATGACGGGGCTTTATTTCAGCGGAACGGGCAATACCAAGTACTGCATAACGCGGTTTCTGGAGCGGCTCGGTGCGGACGGCGGCGCTTATTTTATAAAGGATAAATCGGTGCTGTCCGAGATAACGAGGGACAGCGAGCTTATACTCGCGTACCCGGTGTATTACAGCAGCATACCGAAGCTCGTAAGGGATTTTATCGAGAACAACAAAGCGGTGTGGCAGGGAAAACGCGTATTTATAATCGCGACAATGGGCTTGTTCAGCGGCGACGGCGCGGGAGTTTCGGCGAGGCTTTTGCGGAAGTACGGCGCCGAGATTATCGGCGGTCTGCACTTGAAAATGCCCGACTGCATAGGCGACGTCAAAGCGCTGAAAAGACCGCCCGAAAAGAACCGCGAGCTTATCGCGAAAGCCTCCGAAAAGATCGACCGCGCCGCCGAGCGCTTCAAAAACGGCAAGCCCACGCGCGACGGACTGAGCGTATTTCACCACCTCGCGGGGCTGTTCGGGCAGCGGCTGTATTTCAGCGGAAAAACCAAGCAGTACACTCACGACCCGAAGATCGACGCGCAAAAGTGCGTCGGCTGCGGAGTCTGCGAGAGCTTTTGTCCGATGAACAATATCAGAACGGAAAACGGCAAAGCCGTTTCGGGTAACAGGTGTACGATGTGCTACCGCTGCTTTTCAAGCTGCCCGAAAAAGGCTATTACAATCATAGGAAAGAAAGTTATAGAGCAGTATAAATTCGGCAATTACGGCGGTTGACAGTATCGAGTTTTAAAAAAGGAGAAAATTATGAAGCAATACATAGTCGACGCGTTCACCGAGGAGCTCTTTAAGGGCAACCCCGCGGCGGTGTGCGTTATGGACAAGTGGAAAAGCGACGAGCTTATGCGGAATATCGCCAAGGAAAACAATCTGTCCGAAACGGCGTTCGCCGTAAAGGAGGGCGAAGCGTATCACCTGCGTTGGTTCACTCCGAAAAGCGAGATAGACTTCTGCGGTCACGCGACGCTCGGCACGTCGTTTGTTATCGCGAACTATATCGAGCCCGGCTGCAAAACGATAAGATATAAGACCCTTTCGGGAGAAATGAGCGTCGAGGTGCGGGACGGCGTTTTTGTAATGGACTTCCCGCGCTATAAGCTGAACCCCGCCGAGGTCACAAGGGAAATGGCGGAAGCGATAGGGGCGAAGCCCGTCGCCGCGTTCAAGGACAGAGATCTGCTTCTGGTGCTTGAAAGCGAGGACGAGGTAAAGGCTCTGAAGCCAAATCAGGAGGCGCTGGCGGCGCTTTGCGAAGCCTGCATTGCCGTGACGGCAAAGGGAACGCAGTACGACTGCGTTTCGCGGGTATTCGCGCCCGAGCTCAACATTCCCGAAGACCCCGTGACGGGCTCGGCGCACTGTATGATAGCCCCCTACTGGGCGGAAAAGCTCGGGAAAAGCACGATAACGGCGTTTCAAGCATCGGAGCGCGGCGGCGTTCTGTACGCGGAGCTTTGCGGCGAGCGCGTGAAAATATCGGGGAAAGCGGTGCTGTTCGGCGTTTCGGATATTCTCGGAGAATACGGTGCGGAATATGGAGTTTAAGGCAAAGCGCTTCGGCGAGCTTTCGGGGAGCGAGGTCTACGAGATACTGAAGGCGCGCGGTCGGCGGTTTTTATGCTGGAGCAGAATATCCGCTGCCTCGACCCGGACGGCACGGATTACAATTGCCTGCATTGCTTTTTTGAGGAGAACGGCACAAACTCCGAAATCGTCGCGTATCTCCGCGCGTTTCCGGAGGGCGGGAAAATCAAAATCGGCAGGGTGCTTACAAGAACGCGCGGGCAGGGTCACGGGAGAATGATCATGGAGCGCGGGATAAAGGCGGCGCGGGAAATATTCGGCGAGCTCACCGTCACCGTCGACGCGCAGAAGCACGCCGAGGGGTTTTATAAACGGCTCGGGTTTGAAACGGTTTCGGGGGAGTTTCTTGAAGAGGGCGTTATTCACGTAAGAATGGAGTTAAAATAAGGAAAAAATATGGATAGACGAGAACAAAACAAACAACACGCCGTCGCTCACGAAAAGGAAATCGACGAGCGATACGGCGAGAAGATTAAGAGCTCGGTAAAGGGCTCGGTAATTTACGGCGGCAGCGGGAAAGCTCCGCGGGGCGTTTCGGGGCAAGGCGCGGAAATTATCGTGCTGAACACGGATTCGACGGAGGCGGTTTTGCAAAACGCGGGCGCGGCACTGCTGAACTTCGCTTCTTATCGGAAGGCGGGCGGCGGGTTTATCACGGGCGCTTGGGCTCAGGAGGAGGCTATCTGCCACGACTCGACGCTGTACAACGTGCTGCGCGAGTTCGGGAGCTTCTACGCGGAAAACGAGAAAACGCTGAACCGCTCGCTGTACACCGACAGGGCGATCTTCTCACCGGGAGTAATATTTGAGCGTGACGGAAAAGCCGCGGAGTGCGCCGTCATAACCTGCGCCGCGCCGAATTTCTCTGCGGCGAGAGGGCGCGGGGTCACGCAAGGCGAGAACGAAGCGGCGCTCGCGAGGCGGGTGGATTTCGTGATAAGCATCGCCGAGGAGCAGGGCTGCGAAACGGCAGTTCTCGGCGCGTGGGGCTGCGGAGTGTTCGGGCAGGACCCAAAAGTCGTCGCGAGGCTGTTTAAGGAGCGGCTGGCGGCTGGCGCGATAAAACGCGCGGTTTTCGCAATTCCGGGGCAGAATAATAATTACACGAGCTTCAAGGATATTCTCGGATAGTTGGCAACACACCTGGCGAAGTGTAAATTTCAAAAAGTGTCATAATTTTGCGAAGCAAAATTATGACCG
>CAYSHU010000216.1:0-3986 GCA_964430965.1 uncultured Ruminococcus sp.
ATCGGCACGAACGCGAGCTTTCTGCCGCTGATAACCTTTGAGCTCGCGAGCTCGCCAAGCGGCGTTTCAATGCGAATTTCCTTAAGCGGAAGATCGCGCGTCGCCTCGTAGCACATAAACATCGAAACTTCGTGAACCAGCTCGCGGAATTCCTTAGAGCCCGTGTTCTTGTCACGCAGAAGCGTTACCTTGTGCTGAACCAGCGGATGGTCGCAGACGATTACGTTTTCAAAATCCATTTTATTTCCCCTCCATTTTCTGCATTTTTTCAAGGCGCGCAACGTGCCTGCCGCCTTCAAATTCGTTGTTCAGAAACTCGCGGACTATCTCCAGAGCGAGCCCCGCGCCGACAACTCGTCCGCCCATACAAAGGACGTTCGCGTCGTTGTGAAGCCTCGTGAACTTCGCGGAAAACGTATCGCCGCAAACCGCCGCGCGAATTCCCTTGACCTTATTCGCGCACATCGACATTCCTATGCCCGTGCCGCAAATGAGAATCCCCCTGTCGCACTCGCCGCTTGTGATCTTCTCGCAGAGCTTTACGGCGATGTCGGGATAATCCACCTTTTCGCCCTTGCAGCCGCAGTCGACAAACTCCAGCTTGTGGTCGTTCAAATAGCTTTCCACGGCGAGCTTAAGCTCGTAGCCGCCGTGATCGCAGCCTATTGCTATCATAATATCACTCCTTAATAATTTTGTTTTGAAAAGCGATCAGTCGGGCTGCTGCCCGTCGTGAGCTTTCCACATACACTCGGTAAGCCTCATATCGGAGAAAACAGCCTTGAATGAGGAATCCTCCGGCGAGCAGGCATATATCCCGAACCGTATTTTCCCGCCGCCCTTGCTCATATGACATATTCGCATCTGGCTGAAATTCTCGCCGTCTTGGGAACATTCGATACAATAATCGTCCTCGCGGCGGCTGAACCGATACCACATAGCTTTTATCGCCGCGGGAATGGCGGTGGTCGCCCAATCGGAATACCCGCCGTTTGTCACGACGCTGCCAAGGTGCTGAAAATCCTCGTTTTCGTATTCAACGGACGCTTTGAGCCAGTTTTCGCTGTCAAGATACATAACGATACCGCACTGATCGAAACGATGATGACTTTCGGAAAAATCCGTTTTCACCGTAAAGCTGAAAAACCTTTCGTCGGTTTCCGTCTGAAAGACCGGCGCGTTATCGTTCTGAAAATGATAGTAGGTTCTTTGCCACAGATCGGTGTGCGGCGCGGTGACTATCTCCACCTTGTCGCCGTCGATATTGCGGCTTTTGGGCTGCCGCGTCCATTTAAAGCATGTCAGATCCATTGTGTTCACCCATTACATAGTAATTTCCGATCCTATTACCCTTCCCCGCGAAAGGAATTAAACCAAGCTCTTTCCTCAAAAGACTTTTTCTTCGGCGGAACAGGTTCAGTTTCGGCAACGCCTACGGGAAGAAAGCAGACCAATTCATAATCATCGGGAACATTCAGTATCTGCGCCATTTTACAGCCTATCTTGTCCTCGTCCGTAATATGCCCCTCGTACCAGCAGCTCTGATACCCAAGCTCCGTTATCGCAAGCAGCATATTTTCGATAGCCGCCGAATAATCCTGCACCGCGAAGCATCTGTCCCTGTACGCGTTTATCCTTTGCGTCAGAACGCATATCATAGCGGGAGCGCTCTCGCCGACGGGCGGGTCTATGACGGAGCGCAGTTTTTCCAAGGTTTCTTTGTCGTCCACCGCGATAAGGCTCGTGGTCTGCTTGTTGCAGCCCGACGGAGCGTCCAAGCCCGCTTTCATTATCGTGATAAGGTCGTCCCTCGGGACGGGTGTTGATTTATACTTACCTCGATAACTATGACGGTCTGTTATCGCTTCTATTACATTCATTTATGCAGCCTCCTACAAATTCTTATTTGTTTGGTTTAAAAGGCGGGAAAATACTTTAAGTTTTTTAGATAATTCCCCGACCTCCACTTCATTTTCGTCAGAAAATCAACCTTTTTTTATTCCATTGATAATTTTCCTCTCATTCTTAATAATATAGTTTATATCATTCTTGTAAATCAAGATATGACCATCTTCAAGATGTTTTGCAAAATCCTCATTTCCATCATTGGCTTGTGCTGTCATATAACTTATAAGAGCGTTAAGTCTTTGAACCATTACTTTCGGCAGGGCTTCACGCTCCTGCAAAGCAGCATTGTAAGCGTCCATAAAAAGACTTACTTTTCTTATCTGTTCATCAATATCATCATAATGGTCGGGATTTTTCGGACTCGTAAACGGTATCCAACGATAAACAGCGTATGCCACATCCCAAAGTGCCGGTCCGGGATGAAGAGTGTCAAAATCAATAATGCCAACCGGCTTCTCATCAATTATTGTGACATTATAAGGTGCAAAATCCCCATGGCACATCACCTCAATCGGATCAACCTTCGGAAGCATCCACTTCTCACTTCCGTGCAGCACCTTAATATATTTTTTCCCTAATTCATGAAACCTTTTCAAAAGCTCTGCGGAACGAATGATCATATCGTCCTTAAGAAAGATTTCGGGGAGGGGATAATTATATGCCGTTCCTATAACAAACGATAATATTTCTTCGTTATTTTCTGTAAATCCATAGGGCTTTGGAACAAAATTAAATCCTTCTCTTATTATAAAATCAAGAAATTTATGGACATTTGAAGACCATTCATTGGCAGGGCGGACCACCTTATCGCCATACATTTTAATTTTTCCTTTGCGCCCTCCGTTAAGTGTTTCAAAATTTTCCCTCATTATAACCCCTAAAAATTCCGACTTGTATTGCTGTTTCAAATGCTTTTGTACCAAAATGTATCATATTTATCTCCTAAAGACATTTTACTTGCCTTTCTCCAGCCTTTCCCGCTCCGCCTGCGGAAGCCGCAAATACTTCGGCATAAGCGCCGCGGGAGCTGTTTCGGGGGCGTTCATCGCCGCAAAGCACACTCCGCTCCCCCGCTGAAAGCGCAATAACGGCGGCGCAAGGGAGTACTTTTCCTCGGTGAATGAGTGCGCAAGCTCCGCGCCGTCGCCCGCTAAAATCACGTTGTCGGAAAGGCGTGAAAGCTCCTCGGAGAGCTCGGTGAGGGAGATAGCCCTGTCGTCGCAAAGCCGCGTAATAACGCCGTTTTCGGACTTAAAAAGCCCGTTGTAAACCTGCTTGCGCCGCGCGTCCATACACGCGCAGATAACGCCGTCAACTCCCACGAAGTTATATGCGATAGCCTCTAAGGTCGAAACCGAAACGCACGGCAAACTCGCCGCGTCCGCTAAACCCTTAGCCGTCGAAATGCCTATGCGCAGCCCCGTAAACGAGCCCGGACCCACGCTCACCGCGATTTTCTCCACGTCCGAAAGCTCAACGCCCGCGCTTTTCAGCATTGAGGAAATCATCGGGAGAAGCGTTTCGGAGTGAGTGTGGCCGGTGTTAAGAAACTCCTCGGCGATTATTTTGCCATTATCCAAAAGCGCGCACCCCGCCGAAATCGCCGACGCGTCAAATCCCAGAATCATACTCTCACCCTTTTTTCCGATACAGCGGTTTCCAAGTCGACTTCGAGCCGGACTCAAGCCAAGCCACATACTCTTTCGGATTGTGTACCACTTTAAAATTATTCGACCTGTAATACTTTCCCCAGACTTTAATCGCACGCCCTTGCTCATCAATTTGCTCTATCTCGATTATCGTCAGGTTGTCAAGCTCCTGCTCCAGCTCGGGGACGTTTTCGCTCCACTCCACAACAACAATGCCGCCGCGTTTAAGATAGTCGAAAAACCCGATTGCCTCCAGCTCCTCATAGCTTGAAATCCTGTATAAATCAAAATGATAAATCGGAATCCGCGCGGGATATTCGTTGACGATAGAAAACGTCGGGCTTGTGACGGGCTCCGTCGCGTTGAAAACGTCCGTCAAGCCCTTTGTCAGCGTAGTTTTCCCAACGCCCAGACCGCCCTTGAAAAGCA
>CAYSHU010000217.1:0-3969 GCA_964430965.1 uncultured Ruminococcus sp.
AGTTTGCGGGCTCGAGCTCCGTTCCCGCGCACGTTGAGATGATGGGTCTTATCGGCATGGGCAACAACCCGATGGTTGGCGCGACAGTTGCTTGCGCGGTTGCGGTTGAGGAAGCTCTCAAGGGTTAATCCAACGTAACAATGCGGGTTCAAGGCTCGTTTAAGTGCCTTGAAAATGAGTGAAAATCTATCCGTAATACACGGACAATACACAAATTCAGGCGGTTGTCAGCTATGGCAGCCGCCTGTTTTTAATTTTATTAACAAACACCATTGAGGGAGTTGAAAGCTTCGGTTGACTTTTGCGCGCCTATGTGATATAATTTATGTATAGCTTGACAACACATCATTGCATATACGAAAGGACTGTCTATGAAATTCCGACGAAAGCTGTTTTCCTCAAAACGTCCATATGACGTTGACAACGCCGACGAGCTTTTCCTGAACGCCGTCCGCGAAAACGCGCTTTTCCATTACACTCACTGCGCAGAATATCGGAAAATACTGGACGGATTGAGGTTCGGCGAAGCGGAGATACTGTCCGCGAAGCCGCTTGCGGAGTATCTCGCCAAGCTGCCGTTTATCCCGACTTTGCTGTTCAAGCGCCGCAGAATGTTTTCCATGCCGAGCCGCAGAATTATCGTCAAGGCGACCTCCTCGGGCACGAGCGGACGGTTCAGCGAGATCGGCTTTGATGCGGGCGGACTGCTTTGCGGCTTGAAAATGGTACTTAAGATCGGCAGCCGCAGAGGGCTGTTCTCTCCGATACCTTGCCGCTATATCGTCATGGGCTATCAGCCGCACCGCGGCAATCGCACTGCAATTACAAAAACCGCATTTGGCGCAACGTTCTTTACGCCGTGTATCAGTCGGAAATACATTCTGAAATTCAAGGACGGAAAGTATTCCCCCGACTTTGACGGGATAATAAACACGGTGCAAAAGTACGCTTCAAAACGCGCTCCTGTGCGGTTTATGGGCTTCCCCGCGTATACGTTTTTTCTGTTGAAGGAAATGGAACGCCGAGGTATATCCGTAAATCTTCCCAAGCACTCAAAGATATTGCTTGGCGGCGGTTGGAAGCAATTTTATGCCGAACAAGCTGATAAGGAAACGTTCTATAAACTCGCCGAAAAAATACTCGGAATTTCGGACAAGGACATTATTGAGTTTTTCGGCGCGGTGGAGCACCCTCTCATGTATACCGATTGCGCAAATCATCACTTTCATATCCCCGTTTACAGCCGCGTAATTATCCGCGACTGCGACGACTTCACGCCGCTGAAAAACGGCAATGTCGGACTTGTAAATCTGATTACTCCAATGGTGAGCGCAACACCGATATTGAGCGTTATGACGGACGATCTCGGGGTGCTGCATGACGGCGCGGAATGCGGCTGCGGGATAAAGTCGCCGTATCTGGAACTTATCGGAAGAGTGGCGCCCGACAACATCAAAACCTGCGCGGCGGGCGCTTCGGAAATATTGTCGGAAACGGTTTCGGCGCTGAAAGGGGAAAGCCTATGATAATCGCCCAAGGAAAGATTTACCCCTCCGAACGGCAGGACAGAATACTCGCCGAAGCGGAGGAGCATATCAACGAAACTCTTACCGCAAAAACACTTTCGTCGGAAACCGTAATTTCCGCAATTGACAAGCTCGGCCGTGATATCGAAAACGGTATTTTTGATAACCGAATAAATGCGCTTCCCGTTGACGACCCCGCGCATTATAAGGCAATGGCGGTCGAAATGCTCAGCCGTCAATATCTCGAATATAAGCTGAAAACGGAATTGGGCGCAGCCTTGACCTGTGAAACAACGCTGCCGAAAAATGCCGTTAAAGCGAAGATTATGCCGCTTGGCGTGATTTTTCATATTGCCGCCGGGAATATGGACGGACTGCCCGCGTTCAGTCTTGCGGAGGGTCTGCTGACGGGCAATGTGAACATTCTCAAGCTTCCGCAAGCGGATAACGGCTTGTCCGTGGAGATCATCGCAAAGCTGATTGAATATGAACCTGCGCTTGCCGATTTTATCTACGTTTTCGACACCCCCTCCTCGGACGTTCACGCAATGCGGAAAATGGCGGCGCTGTCGGACGGGATCGCCGTGTGGGGCGGCGATGAAGCCGTTTCGTCGGTAAGGGCACTCGCTCCCACAGGCGTAAAGCTGATCGAATGGGGGCACAAGCTGAGCTTTGCATACATTTCGGGCTATTCCGACAAGGAGCGAGAGCTTTCGGCTCTGGCGGCGCATATCGCGTCGACCAAGGGGCTGTTGTGCAGCTCCTGTCAGGTGATCTATATCGACACCGAAAGCGCCCCTGCTTTGGAGGAATTCTGCGCGGAATTTCTGCCGATACTGGAGCGTGAGGTGGGTCGGAGAAGTCCCGTTTCGATAGGCAGCAGAGCACATTCATCGCTGCTGCGATACACCGATATGCTGGAGGATATTCTCGGCGGAGCGTCCGTTCCGCATGTATACAAGGGCAAGGGGTGTTCGTTAACGATCGGCACGGACAGCGAGCTTGAATTGTCGGATATGATGTGCAATGTTCTCGTGAAGAAACTGCCGCGCCGCGAAATTCTTCCCGTACTCCGCCGAAAGAACAATTACCTCCAGACCGCCGGGCTTGTCTGCGCCGACGCCGACCGCGCGGAGCTTTCGGAGCTTTTAGCCCGAAGCGGCGTAACGCGTATTACAACGTCGGGCGCTATGTCGGAATACTTCGCGGGAGAGGCTCACGACGGAGAATATCCGCTAAGGCGCTACACCCGTATCGTCAATACGGAATAAAATCAAAACGCAGCAGCACCACGAGATGCTGCTGCGTTGTTTTTATGCTGCCCCCTCCTCGGCGGAGCACATCGGCTGCACATTGTTAGGATACATAAAAAACGCCTACTTTTTCCTGTTTCCCTTTATAATAAGACGAACGGTAACAAATAATATAAAAAGGCAGATCGCCGCGCTTGAAATCGCCGACAGCACAAGCATATCGTTTGAGTCCGCGTCCGTGGATTTCACCGTTATCAGCGCGTTTTGAAGCGTGAGAACCGACACCAGCGCGTCAATAAAGTTGATCGTTCGAAGCTCGGCTATCAGAATGTCGTTGTGCTTGTTCTTTTTGATGTGGAGCGAAGCCATAATTATTTTGTAGGTCGTGTATGCCACCATAGCAATTGCGGGTGTCAGCCCAAGGTTTATCGGCTTTTCACGCACGACCATCAAGGCTATCGGAACTATCAGCGACAGATTGAGCAGAAAAAGCATTGCGGAGGTTATCTTAAAGGTCATTTGTCTGCGGCGGGATTTTTCCGTTTCCGATCTTTGCGCGTTGTTCTTCTCCGTCAGCAGAATAGTCCCGCGTATAGCCGCAAGCAGCAAATAAAATACGCATATCGAACCGTTCCATAATGATAACAGGCGAATTCCGAGATAACCGTTATAAAACGCGAAAAGCACCGTCACGCCGAATGAAAAAACAGAGCCCGCCAGTGTTTTGAATATGTAATCCTTATTCCACCTTGCGAAAAGCTCTCTCATTTTTGTAAACGCGTCATTTTTCATAGAACCTTTCCTCTGTGCCGGCGGCAAACGGTCTGACGCATTCCTCGATAATGCTCGTTATCACTTCAACGTTATCGCCGCAGTTGTTGTTGAGCCATTCCCTGACTATCGCCATAGTTCCCTCGATATAGTATGAAATATAATAATTATAATGTGCTTGGGGGATCTTGAACCTGCTCAGCACGGGCTCGAGGATAGTTTTTTTCAGATCGTTGTATCTGCTGTCAGTGTCCATTGATTTCGGGTTGCGGAAATATGCGCGGTATACATTTTTATTGTCTTTAACAAAGCTGAGAAATGGCACTAAATATTCCCGCGTTATAAGGACGAGCTCCTTGGGGTGCTTGTCGTTTATCTTTTCGGGAGTCATTTTGTTTCTCCGTGTTTTCTGTTTTGTC
>CAYSHU010000218.1:0-3939 GCA_964430965.1 uncultured Ruminococcus sp.
CCGAGCAGGTGAGAATCCTCCCCGTAACCGACCGCGCGAAGGAATACGGCGAGAACATCGCGAAGGAGCTCGACAAGTACGGCATACGCACAACAGTCGACAACCGCAACGAGAAGATAGGCTACAAGATCCGCCAGGCGCAGCTTGAAAAAATCCCCTACTTCTTTATCGTCGGCGACAAGGAGGTTGAGGACAACACCGTTTCCCTGCGTTCGCGCAAGGACGGAGATTTGGGAGCAAGCCCGTTAGATGAGGTCGTAGCTAAGATAGTTAAAGAAAACGCCGATAAGGCAAGATGAAATTTTGCTTGGAGCTTTCTTTGAGGTAAGAGGTTATAGTAAACGACATAAATAATCGTACTTTGGTTTTAAAAACCCCGCATTGATACATTAACTTGCGTGTTTCAAAGGGGAAACTCTCGTGTCGTTTACTATAGAATTTCCGCTCTTACTTCTTACCTCTTAAGCTCTTAAATTCTAACAAAGGAGTTACTAATGGAAGAAATAGGATTACCCCCCGAGCTTGAAAAGCTCGCAAGCCCCCCGGCTTCTCCTCAAAAGAAAGCCGAGGTGGAAAAGGAGTTCAACTGGCTTGAGGACTTAAAGGGGCTCAACAAGGAGCTTGAGGAGCGAATTCTCGAGGCGAACAAGGACACCACAAAGGTCAAGTGGAACAAGCTGCTGCCCGACTTAATGGGCGCGGACATTCTTATGGTAGGGCAGTTCAGCGACCAGACGGACGAGTATGGAAACAAGCAGCTGAACATTCTGATGATGCAAAAGGACGGGCATATTGCCGTACCGTTTTTCACAAGCCCCGAGAAAATAGGCGTTATGGCAAACCCCTCGCAGACGCAGTTTGACGTGATGAAGATAAACGCGGCGCGCTTCTTTCAGTCAATGGCGGGCAAGCCGTGTATCTTAAATCCGCTTTCGGATTGCGGCAGAGTGTTCTCGCCGTTTGAGATGAAGATACTCGCGGCGGAGAATATTCACAAAGCCCCCCCGCTTCCCCCGCAGAAAAAAGCTTAATAATATACAGAGATATAAAAACGGAGCAAACGGAAAATGTTTAAAAAGCTAAGTATTATTGTGCCTTGTTATAATGAAGAGGAAAGCGCGCCGCTGTTTTATGCGGAGGCGCTGAAGCAGGACGCGTTTTTCGCATCAAAGGGCGTGGAGCTGGAGTTCATTTTTGTGAACGACGGCTCGCGCGACAGGACTGTTGAGGTCGTAAAGTCGCTTCGCGAAAAGGACAAGCGCGTGCATTTGATTTCCTTTTCGAGGAACTTCAGCAAGGAGGCGGCTATTCTCGCGGGCTTTGAAAAGGCAAGCGGCGACCTTGTGGTTTTAATGGACGCAGACCTTCAAGACCCGCCCGCGCTGCTGCCTCAAATGTACACTCACATCGCCGAGGAGGGCTACGACACGGTGGGCTCCCGCCGTGTAAACCGTGTTGGCGAGCCGCCTATTCGCTCGTGGTTCGCGAGAAGATTTTACGGGCTGATGCGGAAGATCTCGACAACGGAAATAGTAGACGGCGCACGCGATTATCGAATGATGACGCGCAAGGTCGTGGACGCTATTCTCTCAATGAAGGAGTGCAACCGCTTCTCCAAGGGCATTTTCGGCTGGGTGGGCTTCAAGACCAAGTGGCTGGAATACGAGAACATCAACCGCGTCGCGGGCGAAACAAAGTGGTCGTTCTGGAAGCTGTTTAAGTATTCGCTGGAGGGCATTATGGCGTTTTCCACCGCGCCGCTTGCTATCCCGCTTGTTATGGGGATTCTGTTCTGCATAGCGGCGTTCGCGCTTCTGGTGATAATCATAGTCCGCGCGTGTCTGGACTTAACGGTCGGCGTGCTGATACTCCCGTGCATTATCGCGTTCGTCGGCGGAGTTATTCTCGGCTGTATGGGAATAACGGCGATGTATCTCGGAAAGCTCTATCTTGAGGCAAAGGACAGGCCGAAGTATTTGATTGACGAAGAACTGTGAAGACGGTTCAAGAAATCCCCCGCGCAGCGGGGGATTTCTTATTTATGCAAAATAGTTTCCGCAAACAGCGCGATTAGCTTTTCAGCTTGTTCTTTATGATAGGGCGAGAGGGCTGACAGGATTGTATTTATGCGCTCGTTTTCGGAAAACTCCGTGCCGTTGACTATAAAGTCCGTTGTAACGTCAAGCGCGGCGGCAATCCGGCGGAGCGTCGCAACGGTCATCGACTTCCGCCCGCGCTCTATATCCGCCAGAAACTGCACCGAGATATCCGCAAGCTCCGAGAGCTTTTCCCTTGTATATCCGCGTTGTTTTCGTGTGGTTTCAATGCGCTTTCCCACGTCGTTGCTTTCGTTGTTCATTAAAACCCCTCCTTTAGATATAGTATAACCTATTCGGTAGAAGTAAAAAATCATCAATAGATATTGACAAACAATAACTATTGTGGTATAATATCCTTGGGGCAAGGAATTGACCCGAAAACAATTCAATTTTGGGAGGATTTTTTGATGAAAAAGAGAAAAATTTTGAGCGCGGCGCTGGCGGCGGCGTTGGCGTTCGGGAGCTTGTCGGCGGTTTCTTACGCGGAAGACGCCGAAATCCGCGAGGAGAGCGGTTATTCGATTACGCTTGAAAACACCACCGTAGAGGGGAAAGAAATGGCGGCGGTGATTTTTGAGGGGCTGCCCAAAGAGATATTTTCTATTGACGTTACGCAGGATAATGGCGAACCCCACTTTGACGAGATACCTTTAGAAAAAATCAATGGGAAAAGCGTAATTTGGGTAGCCGACTTTACCGATGGGGCGTTAGATGTCCGTATTGACTGGGGGGATGGCGTATATTTACGTTGTTTTACCAATACCAATAGGAATATCAACACCGAACACAACTGGGAAGCTTGGTCAGTTGGTGAAGACCGCGAGGATTATCGGGTAGTTTCCACGGAGAATGGAGATACCGTAACCTTGACAACATATTTCGACCTTGATAATGCAAAGGTAAGAGCGTTAGCGGCGAAAGATACGGTCGTCGTTTCCGTTCGAGCGGAAGTGATAGGAAGCGGGAGCAGCCATTATGATTTTGACGATAACGGTCACATTGATGAAAATGATAAAAAAAGCATTATCGCTATCGGCGATTCAACCGAATATATTCCGATATACTCCAACTCCACCGAAACGTTAAAGCTCCACGCCGCGGAAGGATTTGCAACCGCAAAGGAGCGCGTACAAATCACCAACAATCTCACCGGCATTGACCCGCTTGTAGAAAAAGTGTTTTCGGATACTGAAATCGAGGTGAACGAGGGCATTGACGACGCCGTTAAAACGGCTTTGAGCGGCATTACGGTAACGGACAGTTTCGGGGCGTTTGACGAAGACGTTGTTATGAACGTCAAAGGCACGGCTCAGACGGAAAGCTCGTTCAGCTTCGACATCACGTTCACAAAGAACGGCGAAGAGGTTCAGCCGAGAAAAAAAGTATTCGTAAAAGTCCCGCTTCCCGAGTTCTTAAAGGGGAAAACCATTAGAGTTACTCATTATGACCCAAGCGGAAACGCAACGACTGTTCCCTCTCGCGTTGAGGGTAATTTCGTAATTTTTGACGCAACGCATTTCAGCGTGTACACGCTTTCCTTCCAAAAACAACAAAGCTCCGGCTCAAGTTCAAGCAGCAGCACAAATGCAAGCTCTTCCGAATCCACCGCGCCCAAAACCACAAACCCCGACACGGGTGTCAGCCTCGCGGGCGCTCCTGCAATTCTCGCGGCAGGAGCGGCCGTAGTTGTGCTTGCCAACAGGAAGAGGAGATAAATTCGATTTAAAAAATTTCCGCGCCCCGAACATTCGGGGCGCGTTTTTCCGCTTGATTTTTCCAAAAAAGTATGCTATAATAAGGAAGTGACTTCATTATATGATCGCGGTGCGCGAGAGCGCAA
>CAYSHU010000219.1:0-3938 GCA_964430965.1 uncultured Ruminococcus sp.
GATGCCGTCCCAAACCGACTGCCCCGTGCCGTAGCGATTATCGAACAAATGCTTGCAGTCCGCGTCGTTCACAAGCACCATCGGGAACTTCAGCGCCTTTGCCTTGTCCATCGCGATAAGGCGGATAATGCCCGTCGTCGTTTCCTCGCAGCCGCCGAGGACGTTCTGTATCAAATCGGGGCGCTCGTTGTGAATGAAATTTACCAGATCGCCGCCGTCGTCGATTATCACATTCGGACCCGCGTCGATGACCTTCGCGATGTGCGCGAAATATTCCTCCTCAGTGGAGTTATACCAAGCGAACACGTTCAGCCCGCCGTGAACAAGAGCCGCCGCAACGTCGTCCTGCGTAGACAGCGGGTTCGAGCCCGTGACGAACATCTCAGCGCCGCCCGCCGCCAGCACCTTGCAAAGATACGCCGTCTTTGCCTCCAGATGCACCGAAAGCGCGACCTTTAAGCCCGCGAAAGGCTTGCTCGCCGCGAACTCCCTTTCAATCCCATTCAAAAGCGGCATATTGCGCTTTACCCACTCGATTTTCCGAGCACCGCTTTCCCATAAATTTACATCTCTTACTTCGCTCATAATTAGTTTAAACCTCCTGATTTAAATTTAAATTTCAAAATTCCGTCACCGATGTCACTCGCCACTTCGCGTCGAGCGACACCGCTGACGGAACCGGTCAGCCTACGCTGCGCTACGGCTGACACTTTTTGAAATTTATGCCACTATCGATATGTTTCTTTGTAATAATCTTTTAGTCGCCGAACGAGCTTATCTCGAACGTGACTTCAATTACGTTGCCCTTGGCGATCTGCGCTCCGGGAACCCAGTTCTGGGCGGTCGCTCTCGCGTCGGAGTTTTCCGCCGCGCCGCCGTTGAACTTGATGTTGAAGCCCGCGTTGGTTATTGCTTCGTTTGCCTCCGCCGCGCTCATTCCCACAACGTTCGGCACGGTTCCATACTGCATTTCCTGCTCGCCGATGTAAACGACGACCGTCGAGCCCTTTGGTATCGTCGCGCCCGCCGCGGGGATAGTACCCGTGACCTCGCCGTTGCTCGAAGCGTCGCCGACGAAGCGTGCTTCAAAGCCGTTCGCCGCGAGAACGCTTTCCGCGTACATAGACAGGTTTCCGATCACCCACGGAACTGCCGCGTCCATTTTCGCCTGTTCCTCCGCGGTGTAGGTCGGGTACAAGCCCATATGCTCAAGCCCCTCTTTAAACACCGCCGAAACAACGGGGCACGCCACCTTCGAGCCGTAATATTCCTGACCCGTCGGTGTGTCGACAAGCACGAGCATAACGATCTGCGGATCGTCCATAGGTACAGCCGCCGCGAACGTTCCTATGTACGTCATGTGCGCGTTTTCCTTGCCCTTTTCCCAGACCTCCTTGTTGTACTCGTCGATTTTCTCCGCCGTTCCCGACTTTCCGCCTATGCGGTAGCCCGCGATATACGCGTTGTGACCGCCGTTTTCGGTAACTATCGTTTCGAGAATCCCGCGCATCTGCTCCGAGGTGTCCTGCGAGATCACCTGCCGCTTTATCTGCGTTTCCTTGGTTTCAATTACGTTTCCGTCCGCGTCGAGTATCTTGTCAACGAGATGCGGAGTGACTAAATAGCCGCCGTTTACGATAGCGCAGAACGCCGTGCACATCTGAATGGGCGTAATCTTGTTCGTCTGCCCGAACGCCGACGAAGCAAGCTCTACGGGACCCATTGCCGAATACGGAACGGTAATACTTTTCTCCTCGCCCGGGAGGTCTATGCCCGTGCGCTCGTTAAAGCCGAACGCCTCAAAATAGTTGTAGAATTTATCCGTGCCGAGAGCCAAGCCGACTTGAATGAAGTACGGGTTGCACGAAGCCGTAATGCCTTGTTGGAGATTCAGCGTGCCGTGTCCGCCGATGCTCCAGCAATGTATCTTCGAGCCCGCAACATCATAAACGCCCGCGCAGCTGAACGACGTTTCCATATTGATGACTTCCTCGTCAAGCGCCGCCGCGGTCGTAACCGTCTTGAAAACCGAGCCGGGATAGTAAAGCTCCGTCACGGCTTTGTTTTTCCATTGCCCCTCGCGGAGCACCGCCTCCTGCTCGGCAATTTCCTCGTCGGTCTTGCCGTCCTTTTTCATCTGCTCAAGTATGCTCTTGTCATAATCGCCGAAGATAGTCGACGGGTCGTTTAAATCAAACGACGGAGTTGTCGCCATTGCGAGGACACCGCCCGTTTTGCAGTTCATTATAATGCCGCTCGCGCGGTTTATTACCGAGTGCTGCGAAACCGCGAGCTCGAGGTTCTTTTCAAGATAATGCTGCATTACCTCATCGAGCGTGAGAACAAGGCTGTAACCGTCAACCGCGTCGAAGTGCTTATCCTCCTCGAACTCAACTCCGCGCCCCGTTCCATCCTTTCGATAGAACGCCTTGCCGTCCGTGCCCTTGAGATAATCGTCGTAATAAGCCTCCAGACCGTAAACGCCGCTGCCCTTGTAGTTCGTGAAGCCGATGACGTTTGACGCAAGCGAGCCGTTCGGGTAATAGCGCTTGCTGGACTGCTCGGTGTAAACGCAGTCGGTGCTGATGTCATTATCCGCGAGGAACTTGTTTATCATCGTCACCTGCGGCTTTTCGACCTTGCTTTTTACGGTGTAATAGTTATGTGCCTGGTCGTTGGCGTAGGCGTTTCTCATTCCGTCCTTGGAGATTCCCAAGATCGAGGAAAGCCCGTCGATGATCGTGTCCGAAAGCTCCTTGAACTGCGGCGGCGCGCCCTTGTCGGGGCTGGTGTCCTCCGCCCACGCCTTCTGGCGCTTCTCAAAATCCTCGCGCCACTTAACGCTCTGCTCCGCTATCGTATTCTGCGCAAAGATGACGTTCCACACCGTCGAGCTCTGCGCGAGAACCGTGCCGTTGGTGTCGTAGATGCTCCCGCGGTTTGCGAGGATCGTGTGCTGCTCGGTTTGCTGAGCGGAGGCGCGCTCGCGCCACTGGTCGCCCTCGATCACCGTGAAGTGCAGCAGATGATAGCCGATAAAAATCGAAAACCCGAGAATTCCCGCGAGAATAACTATCTGCCGCCCTCGATAGCCTAAAACAGGCTTTTTCTCCTCCGCCTTCGCGTCGAGCCGCTTGACCCACGCGGTAAAGCGCTTGGAGAAGCTGTCGTTATTCACATTTTTGTTATTTGACGGTCTGTTCTCCAAGATGTTACACCTCCAAAAAAATCAAAAAAGCAAAGTCAACCACACGCACGCAAACGCGCTTGTGCCGCCGACCTTGCTGCTTTTTTGTCTGCGAAAACTCAGTCCGACGACGCGGGGCTTGTCACCCCTATACTATGCCGTCAGAAGCCGATGTATTCCAAAAATGACCGGAAGCCCTTTTTCACCGACCCCAAAAATCCCTCGGTGTCGTCCTTTTCCGCCTCAATAAGACTTTCCGTGTTGACGCTGATGTACTTCTTCTGCGTCGAGCCTACCTTGTTCATTTTCAGCTTGTCCTTGGCGTACTGCTCGATATACGCGATGTTCGCCTTCGCGTCGAGCTTGCTTTGCAGCAGCACGTTGTCGTCCAGCGCGGCGTTTAAAAGCTCCTGCTGCTCCGCGACGAGCCTTTGCGTGTCGTCCTTTTTCGTATTATAGTAATTCACCGCGAAAAACGCCGCGAACAGCGCCGCAATCACGACAAACGCTTTCATCTTAACTCCGCTTTTCGACAGCGACGCGGCGGGCGCCATTCTGATTTTCCGTGCCTGCGCTTCCTTTTCGCGCTGCTTTTCGCGGCGCTCTCTGTCGCTGTTGTCGAAGCGAGAGAGGTCGTATGCGAGATTTGTGTTATCTATATACATATCAATTTCCCCTGTTTATATCTCTGTATTTAAAGTACCTGCCTATTTAAAAGGTTTATTTTTGCGGGTTTTCCCCGCCTCCGGCG
>CAYSHU010000220.1:0-3480 GCA_964430965.1 uncultured Ruminococcus sp.
GTTCATCGAATATCTCCCTCCAATGCAGCTTGATATGCTCCATAATATGCCCGATATTGCCCTCTCCGGCGTACTGTTTCATATCAAAGAAGTTGCTGTCGGCGCTTATCCACAAAAGCGGATTCTTCTCCTCGCGGAGCGTCACCTCGCGCTTCAAGCCGCCCGCGTACACCTCGACATACTCATCGCAAAGAGGATAGGAAAAATCCATTAAATGCGTGATGCGGATATCGTCGCGCATGATTCCCGTTTCTTCAAACAACTCGCGGTATGCCGCCGTATAGCCGTCCTCGCCGCTTTCGATCTTCCCGCCGACCATATTCAGCAAGCCCTTGTACGGGTCCTTTACACGTTTGCACATCAGCATTTTACTTTTGTCGGGCGAAAAAACCGCGATAACATTATAGCCCCGCATTACAGCGCGCCCTTTGTGGAGATCGCCGCGCCGCTCGTGTTTGGGCGCGTCGCCGCTTTAAGCGCGTAAGCGAGCGCCTTGAACAGCGCCTCTATCTTGTGGTGATCGTTCGAGCCGTACTCCACGCGCAAATGCAGCGTTATCCCCGCGTTGAACGCGAACGCCCGCATAAACTCCTCGGTGAGGCAGGTGTCAAACTCCCCTACCCGCTCGTTCTCAAACTCCGCGTTGAACACAAGAAACGGTCTTGCGCTGATGTCAAGCGAGCAAAACCCGAGGCTCTCGTCCATAGGGATGAACGCCGAGCCGTAGCGCATAATGCCGCTCTTGTCGCCAAGCGCTTTAGCGAACGCCTGCCCGAGAACTATTCCCACGTCCTCGGCGGTGTGATGACCGTCGACATACAGATCGCCCTTGCAGAACACGTCCAGCCCGAAGCCGCCGTGAACACCGAGCGCCGTAAGCATGTGGTCGAGGAAGCCTATCCCCGTTTTGATATTTACCTCGCCGCCGTCAAGGTTCAATTTAACGGCAATATCCGTTTCCTTTGTGTTTCGTGAAATTTCCGCTGTTCTAGCCATAATTCTCTCCTTATATCCACCACTCGGGAGTAAGCTCCCCAAGCGTAACGATTTTTCCTTGCTCGTAATTGAGCATTATCTCGATATTCTTGTAACCGTCGGGCATTAGCTGCACCATAAGCTTCCGACACGCGCCGCACGGCGCTCCGCTTCTTCCGTCACCCATAACGCAAAGCACGCGTCTGATTTCGTCTTCGCCGTTCGTCAGCATATTGAATATTGCGTTCCGCTCCGCGCATATCCCGAGCGAACAGCAAGTGTCAACGCACACGCCCGTGTAAATCCTGCCCGATTTGGACTGCACCGCCGCCGAAACCTCGCCCGCCGTCACATATCCCGATATTTTTCGAGAAGCCAAAACGGCTTTCGCCGCGTTATACAGCTCCTCCCACACATTCTCCATAAATCCCGCCCCGCTAATTCTACATTCTCAATCAACTTTAGTGGTTGTGCCAGTCGCATGAGGTGAAATTCTCGTCGAACCTGCCATAAGCGCACTCGTAAAGCATTGCGCCCCACTTGTCGGAAAACTGAAACGAGATAAACCTGCCGTCGAGGGTCATTCCCTCCTGCTTGATATTCTCATACAAGCCGTCGAAGTTGAACATCGGAAACCACTCGCGCAGCTTCGCCTCAAAGTCCACGCGCTCCCGAGTACCGTTGTTCGGGCGCTCGTCAAAATAATCGCTGAACTCGAACACCTTGCTGTTGACATAAGGATCGTCGTCAAGATTTTCCGTGTCGTAACCCTCGGCGACCGCTTCCTCTATCTCCCTGAACTCAAAGCCGCAAGCCTCTAAATTCCAAAAAAGATGAAACAGCAGGTTGTCGTTAATCTCCTTAACGTGCTCGGCGGCTTCCTTTTCCTTTTGATTGTAGTATTCCGCAAGCCCATTGGCTATTGAGTTTCCGTCGCGCGGCTTGTCCTTCAGGTACGGGAAAAGCGGCTTCACCCTGAACGAATTTTCGTTGTCAAGCTCCTTGAGAATATAATCAAGCGTCGGGTGAACGGTAATGCTTTCGTCCTCAAAGCTGTCGTTTACATAAGTGCCCGCAAGCCCCATAGTAAACGAGCCCTTAGCAAGGAATTTTCCGTCGCGGCAGATTATCTCAATCATTTTGTTCTCCTTAACCCATTTGTCCGAATATCAACGCCGCCACAAATCCCAAAACCCCAAGCACCAAAAGCACTTGGATAAGAACCGTTATGAAGTGCAGGTCTTTTGAAATTCTCATCAGGACAAAAAGCTGTTCGTTGTCGGGGGGCGCGTTCAAAGTTCCGCGGCAGAAGGCTCGGTTGCCTTTCGCGTCCATATTCTCTGTCGGATAAATATCCTCGGGGAGCGCTTCGCCGTTTTTCATCATCTCCGCGAACCTCTGATTTTCCTCCGTCGTGCAGTCCTTAAGGCTCAACAAACCAACGTCCGCTTTCAGCTGATTAAGACTATACTTTGCCATAAAATTTAACCCTCTTTCCGCACCTTTATCGAATTAGCGTGCGCCGTAAGCTGCTCTCTCTCGGCAATCAGAATAATGTCGTCCGCCGCGCCGAGAAGCGCGTCCTTTGTGTAGTAGATATAGCTCGAGCGCTTTATAAAGCTGTCAACTCCGAGCGGCGAATAAAACCGCGCCGTGCCGCTTGTCGGGAGAACGTGATTAGGCCCCGCGTAGTAATCTCCAAGCGGCTCGGGAGAATACGCGCCCAAAAACAACGAGCCAACGTTGTCGAGCTTGCCGATATATTCAAGCGGATTTTCCGCAACGACCTCGCAGTGCTCGGGAGCTATCGCGTTCGCTATTTCAATCGCGTAGTCCATATCATCGCAGACGATAATCCCGCCGTAGTTGTCAAGCGACGCGTCGATAATCTCACGGCGCGAGAGAGCCGCTTTCTGGCGCTCTATTTCGTTCTGCGTTTTTTCAGCGACCTCCATGCTTGTCGTCACCATAATCGCCGAAGCCAGCTTGTCGTGCTCCGCCTGCGACATCAGGTCGGCGGCGAGATATTTCGGGTCGGCGGTTTCGTCGGAAATCACAAGAATTTCGCTCGGCCCCGCGACCATATCAATGTCAACCGTGCCGTAAACGAGCTTTTTCGCGGTCGCTACAAAAATGTTTCCGGGTCCGACGATTTTAGATACGCGCGGTATCTCTTCGGTGCCGTAAGCCAGCGCCGCTATTGCCTGCGCGCCGCCCGCGAGATAGATGCTGTCAACGCCGCAAAGCGCCGCCGCGACCAGAATGTCCTTGTTCGCCGAGCCGTCCTTAAGCGGCGGAGTTACCATAACGACCTCTTTAACACCCGCGATCTTTGCGGGTATCGCGTTCATCAGCACCGACGACGGATACGCCGCCGTGCCGCCCGGAACGTACAGCCCCACCTTATCCAGACCGCGCACGCGCTGACCCATAATAACGCCGTTTTCCTCAGTGACCGCAAAGCCCTCGCGCTTTTGGCGCGTGTGGAACGCGGTGATGTTCTCT
>CAYSHU010000220.1:3490-3930 GCA_964430965.1 uncultured Ruminococcus sp.
CCTCGGTAAGCGCGTCCTGTATCGCCTCGTCGGGAACGCGGTAGTACTGCGCGTTCGGGCAGTCGAACTTCGCGGTGTATGCCTTGACCGCCTTGTCACCGTTTGCTTTAACGTCCTCCAAGATCGCCTTAACGGTCTTTTCGACCTCGGCGTTTACCTCGCCCGCGCGCTTTTCCACCTCGGCGAGAAACCGCTTTTCATCGCCGTTTGCTTTGATTATCTTTATCATTCGATTACTCCTTTAATCAGTTCAACCAGTTCCAAAATACGCTCTTGTTTGAGCTTCAAACTTACGGTGTTCACGATAAGCCGCGCCGATACGGGCGCAACGTCGCAGCAAACCTCCAAGCCGTTTTCTTTGAGAGTCGTGCCCGTTTCCACGATGTCGACTATGCCGTCCGCAAGACCGACAAGCGGCGCAAGCTCCACCGAGCCTTCTA
>CAYSHU010000221.1:0-3883 GCA_964430965.1 uncultured Ruminococcus sp.
TGTCACGCAGATAGTACAGCTTAGCTCTGCGAACCTTACCGTTTCTAACGACCTCCACGCGGTCAACCGACGGGGAGTGAATCGGGAAAACTCTCTCAACGCCGCAGCCGTGCGCCAGACGTCTGACCGTAAAGGTTTCGTTGATGCCGCCGTGCTTCTTTGCGATAACCGTACCCTCAAACATCTGGATACGGCTCTTTTCGCCCTCTTTGATGCTTACGTAAACCTTTACGTAATCACCGATTTCAATCTCGGGAGCGGCTTCCTTCATGCTGCTCTGTTCAATAAGCTTTAATGCGTTCATTTTAATCCTCCGTTACTTTTCGGATATTCTTGAATTCGTTCTTTTGTACTATGGCGAAACAGCGTTTAAATAACGATAATATCGCCCCAAAAACGCCGCGGGTCTTTTCCCGCGCCTTCAGCGGACTATCCGTTTTTAATGTTTGAGAATGACTGACGAAGCCGGACATTCGCGCGCATTAACACACGCCGATTTCTACTCTGCCTTGATAAAGCGCCGTTTAATTGCCTGATTGCTATTAACGACCCCGAATTTTGGGCATAGTTATACCGACGGATACTAAATGCCTTTTTATTATAACACAATCTGTAGAAAAAATCAAGTAGTTTTTATCAAAATATAACAAATTTTTTCACGATTTTAGGAAAATTTCGAAATTAAACGCGTTTTTCCTGGCTTACAACGGGAATAACCGTGTAAAATTCTTTCTAGAAATTAAGGTTATTTAAGTAATCATTGTCAAATTTAAGTAAATTGTCCCGTGAGAAATCCTTAGCGACTCGCGCGAGCTCGAACGCGCGGGCTCTGACATTCTCGTCCTCAAGAAACGAAATTATCCCCTGCTCCGTTGAATTTCGGCAGAAGGACGCGCCTTCGTACCTCTTGGGAATTGCCCCGAGCTCCAGAAGCGCGCGGAAGCCCGCGGGGTTTGAAAACGGCTCTCCCGAGAAGAACATCGGCTCGTCCTTCGAAAAGCCGTTGAGAAGCGCGAAAGACGCCGCCGTTCTCGCTTTGTCCGTCTGAATGGCGCGGATATCGTTCTGCGAGATGTAAAAATCCTCGCCGATAAAGAAATGGTCACGGTCTGTCATAATGCCGTCGCCGTCGAGAATTCCGCTTCTTTGCATTTCCGCGGCGACTGTCAGCGCACCGCACGGGGAAATTCCGATGCTGTCGCAATCCCCCGCCACCTCGTAGGCTATCGTTTTGTCGTTTTCGCGGCGGACAACCTCAATCGCTCCGTTCTCGGCAGGTATTCCGCTTTCCAGCCCCGAGCCGTCGAAAGCTCCCGCGAGCCGAAACGCCGCGCAATGGAGCTCCCCGCCCGTTTTATGCGCAAGGCAGAGGCTCCCGCCGAAATCTGCCGCCGCCCAGTCGCCCGGGTCTTGAAGAGGCGGCAGCGTAAGCAGCGACGCGGTGAACCGCCCGCTTATTCCCGCGGAAATATACGGCACATACATTACCTCGCACTCCTCGCAAAGCCCCAAATTGACTGCCTTGAATGCGCACTCCGCCGCTGTTTCGATATGCACGGGCGCGGCTATCCCGACGCGCTTCACCGCCCTTGCCTTTATCCCGAACTCCGAGAGCGCCTCCTCAACGACCTTCGGAAGCTCCCTTGCCGCGACCTCGGGAGTTATCGCCTCACCGACCAGAACCGCCCGCGCAAAGCGGCGCTCCAGCGCCATATCGTAAAACACCGCCGCCAGCGAATTCGCCGTAACATCGACAGCCAGAGCAAGCTCCGCACTTCGCTCTGTTCTGTATTTCTCTTTAATAATCTGCAAAATTTTCTCCTTCATTTTTAAGTCGCAGAAGGCGCGCGGCTTTGCCGCGCCGGCCGCCTGCAAGCGTTCCGTTACACTTCGCTTTGCGTTTACAGGCGCTTTTTCTGCTCCACTGTCCCGGTGGTATGTTGACGTGGGTCGAAATGCCCTTTGATGCGCCGCCGCGATACATCTTTAAAAAACTCTAGCTATCCCAAATCCTGCCTAAGCACCCGGAATCGCGCATTGAAAACACTTCGCCGTTGCTTACAATAATATGGTCGACAAGCTCAACCTTAATAGCCTTCAAAAAATCGTATAGCTCGCGTGTAAATCTCAAATCGTCGTTAGAGGGCTCTTTCGTACCCACAATGTGGTTGTGCGCGATGAGCAGTTTGCGGGCATCGTATTTCATAGCTTGCGAAACTATTTCGCGAAATCCAACATCAACATGATTCGGCATATTGCTGCATATTTCGTGGGAATGCAAAAACACAGAATTATCATCAAGCAGAAGCACTGTAAGCGCCTCGGTGTTTTTATTTTTGAAATGGTTTGTAAAATATTTTATAATTTTATTTGACTCGTCAAATATATACTTCACGGTAGCCTGAGTTCTGTTGAGATAATTTGCGAGCTCCCCGACAAACCTAAGCTGAATCGCGGATTTTTCACCGATGCCGTTGATTTCCGCAAGCTCGTTGACGGGCGCAAGCAGCGCGTTTTTCAGCGAACCGAACTCATTTATAACCCTATGGGCGGTTTCATTTGTATTCACCCGCGGAATTATCATGAACAAAAGAACCTCAAGCATTTCATGCTCTTCGAAAACGTTGATATTATATTCGCTGAATTTGCTCAACATTCGCGCGCGATGACCCACGTGCTCGTTGTTCTTTTCAGCCAAAGAATCACCCTATTTCCTTCAAAATTTATCCTATGGAATTATACCAAATTTTGAACAATTTGTCAAGTTGTTTCCTCAAATGTTCGCAAAAATAGTTTTTGTGAAATAAATTTTTAAACATACTTGACAAAGTATTATAAATTTGCTACAATATATGTGAACACTTATATAAGATATATGATTTCACGAAATTCCCCCGCCTTTGGCGGGGGAACCGCAATTAAATCGGCGCTTTTTAATGGGATTTTTGCGTTTTATCGGAGGATTTTATGGCAGATAAATTTGAGCTTCATTCAGAATTCAAGCCGACGGGCGACCAGCCCGACGCTATTGAGCTGCTTGCCGAGGGTGTTCTGCGCGGAGATAAGGAGCAGACGCTGCTTGGTGTTACGGGCTCGGGAAAGACGTTTACAATGGCGAACATCATCGCCAAGGCGAATAAGCCGACTCTTGTGCTCGCGCACAACAAAACACTTGCGGCGCAGCTTTGCAGCGAGTTCCGCGAGTTTTTCCCAAATAACGCCGTAGAGTTTTTCGTCAGTTACTACGACTACTACCAGCCCGAGGCTTACATTCCGTCGACGGACGCGTATATCGAGAAGGACAGCGCTATCAACGACGAGATAGACCGCCTGCGGCACTCCGCGACGGCCTCCCTTGCCGAGCGGCGTGACGTTATCATCGTGTCCTCCGTTTCGTGCATTTACTCGCTCGGCTCACCCGACGACTATCGCTGCAACACGCTTTCCCTCCGCAAGGGACAGGAAATCTCTCGGGATGAGGTAATTAAAAGGCTTGTTGAAATGCAATACGAGCGCAACGAGATGAATTTTATCCGCAACAAATTCCGCGTAAAGGGCGACACGCTGGAGATCTTCCCCGCGGGCAGCACAAGCGAAAACGCGGTTCGCGTGGAGTTCTTCGGGGACGAGATAGACCGCCTGAGCGAGTTCGAGGTCGTCACGGGAAACACGAGAGCCGAGCTTCTCCACGCGATGATTTTTCCCGCTTCACATTATATAATAGGTAAGGAGAAAATGGACGAGGCTCTTGAGGAGCTTGAAAACGAGTTAGAGGAGCGCGTTAAATTCTTCAAGGACAGCAACAAGTTGATAGAAGCGCAGCGAATTGAATTTTTTCTTACGTCTTGTTTGCCAGACACAAGAAGTGTTCTACTACTACCAA
>CAYSHU010000222.1:0-3873 GCA_964430965.1 uncultured Ruminococcus sp.
AACCACCCCGACAACCGCACGCTCGCGCAGATTATGCAAAACCGCTTCGCAATCCTCCAGGAGGGCAACGACCGCGAGATAAAGCTCTCGGGCGAGGAGCTGTTTTTATTAAAGACCAACAAAAACCCCTCGCTGATGATAGAGTGCGGCTTCCTCTCCAACCCCGAGGAGGAGCAGAAGCTCTCGACGTGGGAGTATCAGCAAAAGGTCGCGTTTACGATATATTCCGGCGTTATGGAATACCTTGATACAGTTGAAAGCGCATAGCTGACAGTAAAAATCCCCCGCCCTGTTTATTATAAGGGCGGGGGATTGTTTTTTGTTTGTTATTGTTTGTCCGACGCTTCTTCGTTCGCGATTTCCGAGAACACAATCTCGCCGCTGTTTATCAGCGCCAGCAGACAGTCGATGACCACAGGGTCGAACTGCGTGCCGCGGTTTTTGTTCAGCTCGTCGAGAATGACCTGCTTCGTGAGATTGTGGCGGTAGCAGCGGCGGCTGTTCATTGCGTCAAACGCGTCGCAGACGCAGATTATTCTGCCGATAAGAGGTATCTCCTCGCCCTTCAGCCCGTTCGGGTAGCCGCTGCCGTCATAGCGCTCGTGGTGGCTTATCGCCCCCAGCCCCATACCATCAATCGACGAAAAATCACGCAAAATCTCGCTGCCGTAAACGGTATGCTTTTTCATTATCTCGTACTCTTCGTCGGTGAGCCTGCCGGGCTTTGTGAGAATTTCGTCGGGAATGTAGATTTTGCCGCAGTCGTGCATCAGCGCTATCCAACGGACGCGCTGCGCTTCGTCCTCGGTAAAGCCGAGCTTTTCCGAAATCTGCTTCGCGTATTCCGCGACGCGCACGGAATGTCCCATTGTGCTTGGGTCTTTGGCTTCGATGAAGTTTACGAACGTCCGCATTGTCTGCTCAATAGCCTCGTTGGCGAGCTCCTGCTTCTCGATAAAGCGCTTCATATTCTGCTTGACGATTATCGCGGACATAATGCAGCTTATCCACGCGACTGCCATAACGCAAACCACGGGGAAAAGCGGGCTTTTAAAAATGCTCATCTGGAGATGATAGTGGATTTCTCCGTGGGAGAAATCCGCTATGTAATCCACCGTTCGGGTCGGGAAGTACATAATAAAGCCAATGCGCGAGTTGCTTTCCTTGTCGGTGTTTTTGGGCTTGGGAGCAATCGGAACTTCGCCCGTTGCTTCGTCGGGATAGTAGATGAACCAATCCCCTTCGTCCAGCTCCACAAGCGGACCTATCGTGGTCATATCGTGGTCGAGCGTTATTATGTAGTTTGAATACTCCGCGAGGTCGAGCGCCTGAACCTTTTCTTTGCCCGACGCGACGTGCTGGTGATATTCGTAGTCGCCGTTCCACGTGTTGTTGACGTACATATGCTCGGGGATCGTTATCGTCGCCGTCCATTTGGTGATCGTATTGGAGGATTTGTTGATGATGACAAGCTCGTAAATCGTGCCGATGATTTTTTTATAGAGCATATTTCCGTGGGAGTCGATGACATTATCGGTGTTCCACGAGCCCGTATCGCCGCCGCGCGTGACTATCTCAACGGTTATGTCGTCAAACAGAAATTTCGTTCCGTCGCGCTCCGCAGTATCAAGCACCGCCACTCTGTCCTTGTTGTTGTAAAGATAATTCTGCAAAAACATAAGCCCCGTGCAGATAACGATCAAAATGGGAAGAACGATGTTGAAGATCATTAAACCGCGTTTATTCCTTTTCATAATTCCGCACCCCACAAAACAGTTGACAGTTTATTGTTGACCGTTGATAGTTACTGTTCTTAAGTCAAAATACTGCTCTTATAATATTATACTATATTTTTGTGGAAAAGTCAACATTCAAAAAATAAAATATTCCCCGCCCGCGGCGGGGAATATTTTTAATCGTGCGAAGCGCGCACCTGAATTGTCAATTATACATTGTAAATTGTAAATTGTTTACACAATTCCGCCCTTGGATACGTATACGGGGAAATCGGGCGAGCCCGTAATCGTGCGGTTCTTGGAGATCACAACGTCCTTGTCGGCAATCGCGTTGATAAACGCCGCCTTTTCCTCGATTACGCAGTCCTGCATTACGATGCTGTCCTTAACGACCGCGCCCTTGCCGATTTTAACGCCGCGGAACAGCACGGAGTTTTCAACCGTGCCCTCGATGATGCAGCCGTCGGCTACAAGAGAGGATTTAACCGTGCAATCTATGCCGTACTTCGCGGGGGCTACGTCCTTTACCTTTGTGTAAATAGGCGTATCGAGCGAGAATACCTCGCGCGACATGTCGCGGATTTTCATATCCATTGTCGCCTTGTAGTAGGTCTTCATCGAATCGATAATCTCGAAGTAGCCGTTATACTTATAGCCGAGAACCTTGAAGTCGTGAAGCTTGTGCTGGAGAATATCCGTTTCGAAGCTGTAAAGGCTTCTGCACTGGCTCTCGCGAATCAAATCCTCAAGGAACTTGCGCTTCATAACGTAAACGTTAAGCGCAACGTTCATCGCGCCGCTCATTGCGGGCCTTGCGAGAACGTCGTAAACCTCGTTCGCCTCGTTGACGTACAGAACCGTCTGGCAAAGCGCGCGCTCGGTCGGGTAAACGCCGCTGCCGTAAACGCACGTGATGTCCGCGCCGTTCTTCTCGTGGAAGTCGACAATCGGCTTCATATCCATATTCGCGATGACGTTGGCGTCCGCCATAAGAACATACTCCGCGTCGCTTTCGGAGATAAACTCCGCCGCGCCCGCGAGCGCCTCAAGTCTGCCGCGGTAAATGCCCGTGTTCTCCTGACCGAACGGCGGGAGAATGTGAAGCCCTCCGTTCTTTCTCGCCAAATCCCACTCGGAGCCCATTCCGAGGTGGTCCATAAGCGAATAATAATTCTGCTTGGTGATTACGCCAACCTGCGTAATACCCGAATTTACCATTCCCGAAAGCGGGAAGTCAACAAGGCGATACTTGCTCCCGAACGGAACGCTCGCCATTGCTCTCACCTTAGTGAGCTCGGGGAGGGTCTGCTCGTGCATATTGGCGAAGATCAACCCCAAAACTTTAGACATACTTGCCATATCAAACAGTCCTCCTTCTTATATATCCTTGGAAATCATAGCCTTAGGCGGTGCTACTGCCTTGTCCGAAACGTTTACGCGGTGCCCTACAACGGCAACGCCCCACTCGTCCTTGTTCTCAATAAGCTCGGGACGCTCGCCTATGTGCGCGCCCTCGCCGATAACGCAGTCCTCGCCGACGATAGCGTACTCGATAACCGCGCCCTTCTTGATCACGGTGTTCGGCATTATGATAGAGTCGCGGACGATCGCGCCCTCTTCAACGGTAACACCCGCGAACAAAATCGAGAAGTCGATCATTCCGTTTATCTCGCAGCCCTCGGCGATCATCGAGTTTTCAATTCTCGACTGCGGACCCGCGTAGTGCGGCGGCATAACGGGGTTGCGCGAGTAGATCTTCCAGCTGTCGTCAAGCAGGTCGAGCGGAACCTTCGGGTCGAGAACGTCCATATTCGCCTCCCAGAGAGAGTCGATAGTTCCGACGTCCTTCCAGTAGCCGTCGAAATGGTAAGCAACCATTTTCTCCTTGTTGTCCAGCATTGCCGGGATTATATTCTTACCGAAGTCCTTGGTTGCGCTCTCGTCGTTCTCATTGTCGATGAGGTACTTGCGAAGCTTAGACCATGTGAATACATAAACGCCCATGGAGATCAGATTGGATTTAGGCTCTGCGGGCTTCTCCGCGAACTCGTAGATAACGTCGTTTTCGTCAACGCTCATTACGCCGAATCTCGAAGCCTCCTCCCACGGCACTTCAAGCACCGCTATGGTAGCGTCC
>CAYSHU010000223.1:0-3858 GCA_964430965.1 uncultured Ruminococcus sp.
TTCTTTCAATAGAGCTAAACAAGCAGACTGAATTTCCTTGATTGTACTCATGTGGCTCCCAAATTCTCCCAAAAAGTGAGAGAAAATGTATACAACCGAATATTGTTCACATATTACATTATATTACTATAAAGGAAAAAAATCAATAGTTTTTTTAAATTTAAAACATACTTGATTTTTTGAGAGGAATCTGAGAGGGGAAAAATATGTACGTTCGCAGAAAAAGTAACTGGTATATTTATTTTATAGCCTTCGGGATTACGGCGGTGTTTGTTATCGTGGCGATTTTCGCGTTTAAATGGTATCTTTTCCCGTCTGACACGCAGAACACGGGCGCGAATAAGACGAACAACGCGCTGGAGGATGAATTCACGCCGACCACGGAGCACTGCTTCAGGCTTCTTACAATGGTTTCCGAGGGAGAGAACGACATCCCCGAACTCTTCTTTCTGGCGGAATACAACGCCCCCGAAAACAGAATTACGTTTGTGCCGCTCCCTAATGGGATAAGCGTGGGCGGCTCGGGGCGGCCGCTTCAGACTATCTACGTCGCGCAGGGCGGCGCGGAGGTTGTTAAGGCGGTTGAAAAAGCCGTTGACATTTCAGTCGGATATTACGTAAAAATGGACAAGGAGAGCTTTGAGGATTTGTTCACGACATTCGGAAATGTGGAATATGAGTTCACAAAGACGATGATAGTAAAATACGGCTCGGACACAAAGACGTTCAACGCGGGCAGGCGCTTGATGTCGTCGGAGGATTTTTACAAGCTGATGGTAAAGGCGGAGTACGATGAGGGCGAATCCTACCGATATAAGGTTGCAGGCGAGCTGCTTTCGGAGCTTATCAACCAGAACTACCGCCAGGCGAACGCGACGAGGCTTGACGCGTATTTCAATATGCTGCTGAAATGTGAAACAAACCTCACCGAGGAAATTTATAAAAGCTACAAGCCCGCGCTCTTAAACACCGTCGAATACGGCTCGTCGCCCGCGGAGTTTTATATTCCCTACGGCGAATACACCACAGACGGCGGCTTTGAAATCGCGGAAAACTCGGTAATTACGATAAAATACAAGGCGGGAATTTAAACTCGCTTTACAAGGAGGCTCTTTATGGAAGAACGTGTACAAAAGACAATGGAGGCGCTTCGGCTTAACAGAATGAAGTCGTTCTACGCGGAAAACAGCACCGAGGCTTGCGAAATAGTCCGCGGCTTGATTGAAAACGACAAGCTGATAACCTCGGGCGGCTCGATGACGCTTAAGGAAAGCGGCGTTATCGAGATGCTTATGAAGGACTATAATGGCGTTTATCTCGACCGCTCGGCGGGCAAGGATCGTGAGGAAGTCGAGGAGATAATGCGCAGGGCGTTTGTTTCCGACACGTTTTTAGCAAGCACAAACGCCCTCACCGAGGACGGCGAGCTGTATAACGTTGACGGAAACGGCAACCGCGTTTCGGCGATGATTTACGGGCCAAAGCAGGTAATAGTCGTTGCGGGCGTGAACAAAATCGTGAAAAATCTCGCCGAGGCTAAGGAGCGCGTTGAGAAAATTGCCGCTCCGAAAAACACCGTTCGTCTGGATTGCGCAACTCCCTGCAAAAAGCTCGGCGAGTGTCAGCACTGCCATAGCGACGCGAGGATTTGCTGCTCTTATGTTACGCTGGCGCAGCAGCGCGTTCCCGACAGGATCAAGGTCATTATCGTTAATGAAAATTTAGGTTATTAAGTTACATATTATGAGCGTACTTAAACTTTCTTCTCCGTGCAGGGATTACATCTGGGGCGGAGAGCGGCTTCGGCGGGAGTTCGGCAAGATATCAAGCGCGGACAAAATCGCCGAAAGCTGGGAGCTTTGCTGCCGCGATGACGGGCAGAGCGTTATCCAAAACGGCGAGCTCGCGGGGAAAACTTTCGGAGAGCTTATCAAGGCGAACGGCAAAGCCGCCGTCCTCGGGACGGAAAGCGCGCGGTTTGATGATTTTCCGATTTTTATCAAGCTGATTGATGCCGCCGACGATTTGTCTGTTCAGGTTCACCCGCCCGATGATTACGCTTTAAAGCAAGAGGGCGAGCGCGGAAAAAACGAGCTTTGGTACGTTGTCGACGCAGACGACGGTGCGGAGCTTATTTTCGGCTTCAAGCGCGAAATATCCCGCGAGGAATTTGCCGAGAGGATTGAAAACGGCACGCTTCTTGAGGTCACGAACAACGTTCCCGTTAAAAAGGGCGACGTGTTTTTTATCGAGAGCGGCACGCTCCACTCGATAGGCAAGGGAATTCTCATCGCCGAGATACAGCAGAATTCCAACACGACCTACCGAGTTTACGACTACGGCAGAGTCGGCAAGGACGGCAAGCCGCGGGAGCTCCATATCGAAAAGGCGCTTGACGTAACAAAGCGCGTGCCGCCGAAGCACCCCGCAGCGGCGCAGGGAAGCCCAAAAATGCTCGCGGGCGGCATACTGACATCGCTTTGCGAGTGCGAATTCTTTACTGTAAAAAAGCTGGAGCTGGACGGCGCGGTTTCCCTCAACGCGGACAAGCGCTCGTTCAATTCGCTTTTAATTCTTGACGGAGAGGCTGAAATAAAAGCCGCGAGCGGCGGCTTCCTCGCGGTAAAGGGCGACAGCGTTTTTGTCACGGCGGGCACGGGGAAGTACGAAATAAGCGGAAAGGGCTTGGTCATTATCACAAGTATATAACGGAGGTGTTATATGGCTTATTACATAGGAGTTGACGTTGGCGGAACGAATATAGCGTGCGGCGTGGTTGACGAAAACGGAAAGATTGTTGCGCGGTCTAAGGTGAAAACGCGCGGCTTCGGGGTTTCTTCCACGTCACCCGCGCCTTATGAGCAGGTTCTGGAGAGCATTAAAATCGCCGTGCGCGAGGCTTGCGCAAACGCGGAAATTTCCGTTGACAAGGCGGGCTCGATAGGCATCGGCTGCCCGGGGCTTTGTAACAGCGAAAGCGGCGTTGTGGAGTATTCCAATAACCTCGGATTTGTGAATGTTCCGCTGAAAGCTGATATTGAAGCGGTATTCGGCTTGCCGGTCTATCTCGAAAACGACGCGAACGCCGCGGCGTTCGGGGAGTTCACCGCGGGGGCGGCAAAGGGCGCGAAAAGCGCGGTCGTGATAACTCTCGGAACGGGCGTCGGCGCGGGAATCGTCATTGACGGCAAAATCTACCGTGGCGCGAATTTCGCGGGCGGGGAAATCGGGCATACTGTAATCGTTGTTGACGGAGCGCCCTGCACCTGCGGCAGACGCGGCTGCTTTGAGGCGTATTCCTCCGCGACCGGGCTTGTACGAATGACCGAGGAAGCCGCCGAGAAAAATCTCGATACCATAATCCCCAAGATAATCAAGGAGGACGGAAAAATCAGCGGGAGAACGGCGTTTAAGGCAATGCGGCGCGGCGACGCTGTTGGCAAAGAGGTTACGGAGCGCTACATAAAATATCTCGCGTGCGGCGTCGCGAACGTCATCAACACGTTCCAGCCCGATATTCTCTGCATAGGCGGCGGGGTCTGCAACGAGGGTGAGGCGTTGTTAAATCCGCTTAAAGCCGCCGTAGCGAAGGAAATCTACTCGAAAAATTCCGCGAAGAACACGGAGATAGTCATCTGCTCCCTCGGCAATGAGGCGGGAATAATCGGCGCGGCGATGCTGTATAGAAGCTAGAGAATAGTTGTTAGTTTTGGCGGGCGGCGCATTATTGGCGCGCTCCGACCGTAACAGCGTAATGGTGATAAGTAAATTTCAAAAAGTGTCAAAATTTTCGAAGAAAATTTTGACCGGTCTCGTCAGCGTAGCGCAACGGAGCGCGAAGCGCGGAGTGAGCATACG
>CAYSHU010000224.1:0-3832 GCA_964430965.1 uncultured Ruminococcus sp.
TCACTAACCTTGTTAAGGTTTGTAGGCTCAGCTGCGGGAGTGGTGGGGGTGGAAGTAGTGGGAGTGCTCGTAGTTGTGCTTGTTGTGGTGCTGGTAGTGGTGCTCGTGTTAACAGGGGGCTGCTCGCTCGTAGTGGTGCTGGTATCGGTGCTGGTAGTGGTGCTTGTATCAGTGCTGGTAGCGGTGCTCGTATCGGTGCTGGTAGTGGTGCTTGTATCAGTGCTGGTAGTGGTGCTTGTATCAGTGCCGGTAGCGGTGCTCGTATCAGTGCCGGTAGCAAAAGCGAGATTGATGGTGTACGTAACAGCCGGCTCACCATATTCCTTTACAACGAATTCCTTCATTGTGTCTGCACTTGTTACAGCGATTGTACCTGTCAGGTTGCCATTCTCATCAATTTCCGCATCGGTCAAACCAGAAACATCAAGCTCTCCTTCCGCGGCAGCCCCATCAGAAACCTTGTCTGTGCTTGCAAAACCATTAACTGTCACATTAAGTGTAGTAACAGTATTTGCAATATCTGTTTTTGATTCAGTAACACTTGTAGCGCCCTTTGGCCTTGTCATCGTTACATCAAGAGATGTCGTTGCAGATGCGCATACGATAGCCGCAGTAGCGCCGAACGCGAGCAGCGCAGCCGTGGAAGCTGCCAAAATTCTTCTTGTTTTCATAACATTTTCCTCCTATGTCATACTTTTTTCTTTATGTAAACTCCGCGCGGTATCGCGCTTTCCGTTTATAGTTTTATTATAGCGATTTCAATGCGCTTTGTCAATTAAAATTCAGACGATTTTGGTAGTGTTTGCACGGATTACATCGGATATCGTGTAGCTGTTTGTTAATCAGTTACAAAAGGATTACAAATATAAAAATTCTCCCCGCAATGCGGGGAGAATTCTATATCGCGCGAAACGCGGGCAAATTAGTGTTTCTTCTTCAGCGCAACAACGGAAACCGCGGTCGCCGCGAGAACCACGGGCGCTATCGCCAAAGCGATACCCGTGTTGGCGTTCGCGGGGAGCTGCCCTGCGGAGCTGCTTGCGTTAGAAGAGGTGTTGCTTGTGTTGGTGGCTGCCGACGCGTTCTTCAAATCCGCGGCGGTCAGAATAAACGAGCTGAAATCGCGGGTCGTGAACGAAACCTCATAGCCGCCTCCGACAAGCTGCTTGGAAGAGGACTTCACAGCCTTAACGCTGTCGCCGTTTACGTGGTAAACCTTAGCGTCAAAGCCGACGGACGGAATGGTAATCTTGACAGCCGCGGGAGCCGCGTCCTCGGAATAAATGCCCTTGGCAAGGTCGATCTTGTAGACCTCAACGTCCGCGAGCTTAATCTTCGCGAACTCCTTTTTAAGGCTCTTGCTGAGATCCTTTATAACGGGGTCGTTGTCGGTATCGACCATTTTCACGCCGTCCTCGTTGTCCTTGCCCGTAAGGGTGTCAGAGGATGCCTCGAGGGTGTAATCCTCGAACTTATCCTCGTCGCTGTCGTTGATAAACGCAAGCACGCCGCCGCCGATGTCGATGCCATCCTCGTCGTATTCAACATCCACACCTGCCGCGAAGGCGGGCGCGCTTACAGCCGCAAAGCCGAGCAAGGCCGCGGCAAGAGCCGAAATCTTTCTTGTTTTCATAATTGTTTCCTCCTAGTTTCATACTTATTTTAAAAGTCGCGAAAAACCGCCTCACTTCGTTCGGCTAACAGGCTGCCTAGGCTCCGCGCGCGAGGCGCGCTGCACCTAAGCAGCCTCTTTTTTCGCTCCACTTCTCTGCCAAACGCGGAATTGCATTTGGTTTTCATTTGTATTATTTCCACAAAAAAGCGCGTTATCAAAATTTTTTGAGAATTCGGGGAGTTTTTGGGTTGGTAATTTTGAACAATGGCGGCGTGGAAAAATTTGGAGAAGATAAACTTGACAAAGATATAATGTGCTATAATAATATGAAAGTACAGCGAAAGAGATGAATCCTATTAGAGAGAGGCCCGATGTTTTAGAAGAAAACTCGGAGATAACAAGAATGGCTTCAAACGAGCTTGTAAAATGGGTCGAGTTGAATTTCAGCCACAAATATCCTTTCCCTGTGGAAGAGGTACATATATAATAAAAGTAAATACAAAAAATTTCCCCGCGAAGCGGGGGAATTTTTTGTAATCGGCACCGAAAATCCACATTATCTATTATACATTATCAATTATCAGCCGCGCACATAACGCGCGTTCTCGCGCTCGCGCTCGCGGCTTTGCTGTAGATTATGAATCGAACCGAAGCGGAACAGCTGCCCCTCAAACCGCTCGAACGCGTATTCCAGCGCGTCAAGGCTGTCGATGTCGGACGTGCCGTTGTCGAGGCGGATATCCTTGTTGAATTGCCGCTCGTCCCAGACCGCGCCGCGCAGGGCTTCGATTACGTGAGGGCACTCGGCGGAAACAAAAAATCGCTTGCCCGCGATAAGACGGTTGAGCATATTTATACGCGTGTTAATCGGCTTTTTCTGAGCGTTTTTAACGTCAACTCCCACAGTGCAGGCGGCTTGGCGGAAGCTCTTGATAAGGAGCTGTTCGGCGCTGTCGCAATACGCGATATTCAGCATCGGAAAGCGCTTTTTCTCCATTTCGGCGAAATCCTTGAAGCTCGAAATAAGGCTTTCCGCGGAGCGATTGCGCTTGTCGTAGTATTCCGAGAGCACGTAAAGGTTTTTAAAGCCCGTGTCAAATCCTGCAAGCACAAACGCCGAGGCGCTTCCGTTGCCGCCGTAGTCCACGCCGATAACAGCTCTGATAAGATTGTTTTCGCGAAGCCTTTTGTCGAGCTCCTCAGCGGGGAGAATACACTCACTCGAAAAGCTCTCGTAAACCCGCCCCTCCGCGGCGACCCACTCCCCGAGAATAAACTTGTCGTAAAACACCCCGACAAACTCATTCTTGAGCTGCTCGACATATTTTTTCGGGAGAAACACGTTGTCCGTAAGCGTAAATTTCAGCGAGAGCAAATCAATAGCAGAGTTATCAAGATAATCGCGCTTGAGCCAGTGCGTCGGGCAGTCGGGGTTTGTCGTCGCGAAGAGCTTCGCGCCGTCCTCCGAGAGCCGCGACAGCAGCATTACGAAAAAATCCTCATCAAACAGCGAGAGCTCGTCGCAATATGCGCCCATAAGCGTCATTCCGCGGATCTTGCTCTCCGCCTCGGCGTTCGCCGCGCCCTCAAGGTAGATCCTCCGCCCGAACAGCGTGCCCTCCTTTTTCGTCACGCTGAACGAAAAGCTGCCCCCGACAAGCTCCTGCAGCGGCTCGAGGACATTGCGCTTCAGCGTCGTGAGCGTTTTGCCGCACATCATATACGCCCTGTCCTTTGGCGAGCCCGCCACCCAGAACGCCCACATTATCATAGATATGTAAGTCTTGCCGCTGCGGACGCTCCCCTCGAAAACATTCAGCCGCTTTAGCTCCCCGCGCTTCAGCAACGCCATTGCTTCTTCTTGCCGCGGCGAAAATATCATTCCTCCTCACCCTTTCCGATGTCTTTTTCAATATCCTTATATGCCCCGATAAGCTCCGAGAGCTTGTCCGAAGCGCCGTCCTGCGAGTTCTCGATTAACATCTCAAACACCAGCTTCCAGACCTTCGCCAGCTTTTCAAGATCCTTCTGCGCCAGCGAGCTTATAAGTTCGTTGTCGTTGAGAATATTTGTGAACGTTTCGCCGAACGTTATAAACTTCTTTGTATTCTTTGAGAAATAATCCTCAAATGTAATTTTTTTGCGTGCAGCCATATATCCTCCTTATTTAAATTTAAATTTCAAAATTCCCTCACCGCTGCTCCGCTCGCTGCGCTC
>CAYSHU010000225.1:0-1374 GCA_964430965.1 uncultured Ruminococcus sp.
GCGTCGAGGCAGCGGTGCGCGAGGCAGCCGCGGCAGGCGTTCGTAACCTCATAGCCACCCATAGGACACTCGTCGCAGGCGGTTTCGATAACCTCGATGACATTCGGATTGTTCTTGTCGCCGCCCATTGCGATTTTTACGCGCTCGCCGAGTATCGCGCGCTCCTTATAAACGCAGCAGCGCATTGTCGGCTCCTTGCCCGGGACAATCATCTTCGGAATATCAAGAACGCTGTCAAACAGCGTTCCCGCCCAAGCCTCGCGCGCCACCTCGCGCAGCACCTTATATTTGAGATACTGCACCTTGGTGTCGAACTTGTGGATGAGCTTTCCGTTCTGGTCGTACAAATAGTCGGTCTTGTGCTCCATATCGCTTCCTCCTTAGAAATAATTTACCTTGATTTTTTTGCCCATTTTCTTGAGGCTTTCGGACAGCTCGTTTACAAGCTGCATTTTTATGTTGAAGTTTATCGGAAGATTTGGGTTCTGATGCGCGGGATTCATCGCTCTGCCGACGTAGAAGTTAATGTCCGTCGCCTCCTCAAACAGCATACGCGCGATAAGCGCCGCGCCGTCGCGCTTGTAGTTCCACTGCTTGTAGCTGTCGTTATCCGCGAGGTAATTCTTCGCGTATTCGTTGACGCGGCTCATCGTGATAACGCCCTCTGTAACGAGGTCTATTCCCTCAATAGCCGCCGTTGGCGGGATTTCGGGGTCGAAGTAGTTCATATCGGGGATAATAGGCTTTTTGAGATGCTTGGAAACGATAGATGATGTAGTACCGCCGCAGACAATGCGCTTTCCGCCCTTTGAAAGAAACAGCGAAACCATTTTGTCGCAGTCGTTTCTGTCGGACGGAGGACCTATCATAAGGTTCGTCTGCTGTCTCGCGCGGATCCGCACGGTCATTGCCGTGGTGTCGTCGCCGGGGTTGCCGCCGTAGAGCCTCAGGCACTCGTCCGTCAGCACCGTTGAAAGCGTTTTCGCGGTGAAGCCTACGTCGATGATCGCCTCCATATACTCCGCGATATCCTTGCGCTCCCAGCCGAAATTCAGCGACATTCCCACGCCCGCGTGGATACAGCCGTCGCTCATCGCGATAAACGTATCGTTCTCCTGCAAATTAATTCGCGCCTTGTGGATATGCTTGCCCTCGATGTCCAGCTCCTTATACGGATAATCATATATTTTTCCGTTGCGGAACATAATAACATCGGGGTTGTCGTAACAAATTATCTCCGCCTCCTCGTTATTGATAAGTCGAATTATCGTAAACGTGGAATACGCGACCTCGCGCACCTTGCATATCGGCAGCGTCGCGGCGATCGTCTTTACGCACTCCTCCAGAGGAATTCCCTGCGAGGTCATTGTCGCG
>CAYSHU010000225.1:1384-3804 GCA_964430965.1 uncultured Ruminococcus sp.
CTTCGACGTGAGCGTCGAGAGAATAGAAGCCTTAACGCCGCTCCCCAGGCCGTCCGCCAGCACGAGAACCATAGAGTCATCGTCCGTTTCGATAGCCTCAATATGGTCGCCGCAGAGCTCCTCTCCGACGTGGTTAAGGCTTTTCCAGCCGATTTCGGCGCATAAATTATTCATCGCTTATCAACTCCTTCAGCTTCATCAGCGCGACCTTGGTTTCGGCGGCGGTTTCACCCAGAAGCGAAGCTATCTCCTGAACGATCCGCATCTGATTTTCAACGACCTTATCCGCGATATCCGCGGTTGCCCTGCCGACGTTTTCCTTATGTGACTTTTCCTTTTCATCGTCGGTAACGTCGCGCATAAGGCAGATTATGATGCGATATTCCGCGTCGTAGATGACCGTCTGCTCGACATACTTGTCATACTCCGCGAGGTACTTTTTCTCATCGCGGACGGATTTGCCGCTTTCCATAACGTTCATAAACACGGTGGGGTCGAGCACGCGGATAACGGGTTCGCCCATAACGTCGGACGCGCGGCTGATATTCATCAGCTTCAGCGCCGCCTTGTTTATCTGCTGAATTTCAAAGTTCTCATTCAGTGCGAAAATCGCGTTCGGGGAGTTGGAGATGATGTTGTCCGAGAAGCTCTCCGCCTTGTCCTTCAAGAACGGCAGGCACATCGAAATATCCGCCTTGCCGTTGTAAATCGCTATTGCCTTTTCGCGGCAGGTGTTATAGCCGCAAGAGCCGCAGTTCAGCTCCTGCTCGGGGCGCGTTTTGCCCATTCTGCGGAGAATATCCGAGATTTCGGTTTCCGTCGGAGCCGAGGTTCTGACGTTCAGCATTGTCATTTTCTTGTGAAGCTCCGCCTTGTCGGGCTGGTTTACAGCAAAATCCTCCCTGCCCGCGTACTTGTTTATCGCCATTGCGGACGCGACGGGAGATTTTTTGTATTTCTCCATAACGGGGCCGTTCGCGCAGCTTCCCGCGCACGCGGACATCTCGATAAAGCAGTTGTGCAGCTTGCCATCGACAATTTCCTCAAGAGCCTCTTTAACGTTATCCATTCCGTCGACAACGAGATATGTATAGTTCGGGTCGCGCTCCTTCATCGTGCGGAGAACGCCGCCGGAGGTCGGGAAAAGTCTCGCGCGGCTTTGCTCGTTGGAATCCATATTCCTGTCGAGCTTTACGCCTGCTTCGTTGAGCCAGTTTGTCAGCTCTTCGAACGTCAGCACGTCGTCGGTGAAGCCGTCATAGCGCGCCGCCTCCTCCTTCTTGGAAACGCACGGACCGATAAACACGGTCTTGCAGCCCGGATAGCGCTTTTTCAGGTCTTGACAGTGTGCCTGCATCGGAGAAAGCACATCCGCGAGATATTCCAGCGCCTGCGGGTAGTACTTCTGAATGAGCAGGTTTATTGAGTTGCAGCACGAGGAAATAAGAATATCGCGCTTATCCTCGCGGATAAGGCGCTCGTATTCGTTCTTGACTATCGTCGCGCCGACCGCCGTTTCCTCCGCGCCCGCGAAGCCGAGCTCCATAAGCGCCTTTGTGACAGCCTCGATGCCCGCGCCGTCATAATTCGCGACAAACGAGGGCGCAACGGACGCGTAAACCTTTTCGCCGGAGCCGATAAAATACTTCACGCGCTCGGTGCTGTCGGCGATCTCCTTAGCGTTCTGCGGGCAGACAACAAAGCATTGTCCGCAGAGAATACACTCGTCCCCGACGATGTTTGCCTGGTTCCCCGAAAATCTGATAGACTTCACGGGGCAATGTCTTATACATTTATAGCAATTTTTGCAATTTGACTTTTTCAGCTTCAAAAAATCAGCCATAATTATACTCCTTATTAAATTCACAGCAGGAAATTACGCGCAAATTCCCAAGAGCCTGTTCAGCTTTTCTCAGCACGCATCTTTCTTGCAACTTTTGCATATTTCTTCGTTGTTTTTTCTTGAAGTACATACAGTACATCTGCGAAAAAACGCCTCAAAATACGCAAAATCTGCTGCGAAATCTGCGCACTTCGAGATACTAAACAGGCTCTTATATTTATTTTATTCTTAATATGTCAATTATAGCACTTTTTTGATGGAATGTCAAGAAAAATGCGAACGGGTCATTCATCGGGTCCGTCACTGTTTCTCAAATAATCATTGATAACAGCCAGAAACTTCCTGCCGTAGCGTTCGGCTTTTATCGTTCCGATACCGGATATCTCAAACAGCTCCTCATAACGCTGCGGCAGACGGGTGCAAAGGCTCCGAAGTACCGCGTCGGAAAAAACGACATACGGCGGCACGCCAAGCCCCGCGGCAATTTTCTTGCGCAGCGCTTTGAGCCGCTCGAAAAGCTCGCTGTGTTCTTCGGCAGACTTTTGGGAAGACGGCAAAACGATTTTTTTCGCCGCTC
>CAYSHU010000226.1:0-3788 GCA_964430965.1 uncultured Ruminococcus sp.
CCGAAGGAACGCCGTCGGAGGAATCCCCATCGTAAATATTGCTGAAGGTACACTTTATCGGGTCTTCCCCCATGCCTGTTATAAAGCATTTGCGCACCGCGTTGACACCTGTGATAAAGTTAATTGCATCTTGCGAAACCCTCTCCGCTTCCGATGTGTCAAGTCCGAGCAGCGAGCAGCCGATATACATTTCCTGCGCGTTACCGAGTATGATATTGAAGCTGCCCCACCAGAAGCTCCAATCATTGATTGCAATCCTCCACGGATTCGCGTGATACCTATCGAGAACGGAGCGTTTCCAGCCCTCAAACTGTTCCGCTATTTTCGAGACCACTTCCGCATCGCGGTTTTCGCAAAGCAGATAGGTATAATAACCGTAAATGCCCATGTTACCGACATTATGACCGTTTTCCCCCGCTCTCAGAACGCCGATATAACTGTCGGCATTTTTAAGGAACCAGTTATGGGCGCTTTCACTGCCCGCTGCGTAATATACACACGCGGAAGCCCAGAAAGCGGAACTTGCATTGTTTTCACCCGAGTAATTTGTTGCAATGTAGACATTCGGGTTTTCTTCAATATATGCCCAGCCCCTTTCGGCTGCCGCAAGCAGCGTATCCGCGTAATCGGAGTCGTATTCCCTGAAGATTTTTGAAGCAAACGCCAACACTGCCGTACAGTCGGCGGTGGAATTGGTGATACACTTGCCGCCATCGCCTGCCCAGACGGTTCTGTCGCCGTCACCGTCGTTCTCGCTCCTGGATTTTACCTTGATATAAAAGCCGCCGCTCTTGTCCTGCATTTTTAACAGGAAATCAAGCTCAACGCGAACCTCGTCAAGGATATCGGGGATACCGTTTCCGCTTTCGGGGATATCGTTCTGTCCGTCCGAAAAGCAGTCGGGAAACATCATATATGCCCAAAGAAGTGTGTTTGCCGCGGTAGCTCCCGGGCTTACATACTTACCCACGTCGCCCGCATCATACCAGCCGCCCGATACGTCAATTTTCACATCGCGGTCATAGTCGAGCGGCGCTTCAAAGTCCTTTGGCGTCTTGTCGGAGCGTGTGTATTCCCCTCCGTACTCCGCGGTAATATCCTCATTGGCCCTTTGGTAATAGTAATAGCGCATGGTGTTTTTCAACAGCTCGTCATAAACGCTCTCGGATATCTCAAACGAAAGGGAATCTTCGATGCCGTCCGCCCTAAGATAATAACTCCCTTCGACGTCGAAATCCGAAAAATCCGCACAAAGTATCTGCTCACCGGAATATATCTTGTCAAATTCGCATATCATAGAAAGCTGCCCGGCGTAAACCGCCTCGCCCGTAGTTTTGTCAACAAGCTCGAAGATGTCCCCCTCGTATACGGCGAGATTTTCGGGAAAGCCGCTCACCAAAGCATGCTTTTCGGAATCGGGCTTATAACCGAGCTGATTTACCTTAAACTCGGGGAAAGCCTTTTCCTTGTCGGGCGTGCTTATTGTGATATTTCTCACCTGAATATCCTCGCCGCCAATCAGAAACTGTCTTGCGCCCGAAAGATCCGTTTCGCCGACAATCTCTGCGAGCGGGATCGTTACCATCTTCCATTCAGCGGTTATTTCTGTGTCAAGGACTTTTGTAACGTTTACGCTCTGACCGTTCTTGATTTCCTCAAAGCCCACCTCAAGACGTTCGCCGCCGTTTGTACCCTTTACCTCAACAGAAACATAACCGTTTGGAATATAAAGGGACAAATCGGTCGATGCCCAGCCGCGAAGCACAATGACAGACAAAGAGGCTTGCAGCTCTATATAGGGAAATTCCGAGTCATCCTCCGACGGTTGGAGCGCCGAAATGGCGCTTCCTTCCGGCTTTTCCCTGCCGAGAACGGTTATTGTCTGCAAGGTGTTGTACTCCGTGCCGATAGACTGCAACAGAGCTTCTCTGTCGGTTCTCGCCTTTTCCGCTGCCTCGGCATCCACTGTCAGAGAGACCGACGCACCATCGGGAGCTTTTTTGTCCGAGGTGGCGCTGCCTCCTGCGCAGCCGGACATCGTGGATAAAAGAATGGACATTACGATTACAACTGCGATATTTCTTTTCATTATTTCCTACCTTTCGGTTGCACTTGACTGCAAATCTCTTAAGCTTCCTCTATTTCAATCCAGTTTGCACTTAGCTTTCCGCTGTGGACAAGCAGCCGTACCACCTGTTCTCCCTCACGCAGAGCCATGGGGGCGGAGGATACTGTATGCCAGTTATCACCTTGTGTCTGCATGGTTTCCGTGCTGTCCTGCGAATCAATATCAACACTTATCTCTGCGCTGCCGCGAACACGCAGCCTGAATACATACTCGCATGCCTTTCTGACGTTTATGGTGTATTCCAGCCACTCACCGCCTGCCATATTCTTTACATCGTAGCCGACGCCGATATCGTCGCAAAGCTCAATTATGACGCTGTCCATACGATATATCTCGCTCTTTGTATCGGTCAGCTTGTGATAAGAAATGCCCTCGCCGCCGCGGTCGTAATTCTCGCAGTTTATCCGGCACGGAGCGCTTGCAGGCGGAAGCAGGAACGGAAGCTGTCCGCTTAACCGTTCTTCCTCGGGATTTTCCGAGGGCTTTCTTACAACCGCGCCATTGGTGATAATAAGTTCATCAAGCTTTTCTTTATCCGCCGTTACCTTGACATAAAGCACGTTGTTGAATTTGTCAAAGAACCAACCCTCTTCCGACTTCTCCACGCTGCGCTTATATCCGTAACCGGCAAGCTCTTTGCCGCCGAATGTGACTGCTTTCGGCTCCGCGTTCACATGAATTTCAAGGCAGTATTCCTCTGCCGCATACAGAAGGTTGGAGCGGGAAATGGCGATACGAGTCTCCGCCGCATCATCTTCACACTCAATATGCGTGATAGTAAAAGCGCCGCGCTCAAATTCGTAGCTTGTTCCGTCATCGGTGTACATATCAAAGCTGCACTTTCCGCTCGGATATATTTTCAGGTCAATGTGCTTCCAGTCTATATCATTTGTATGATACACCTGGTTTGTCATAGGAATAATCGAGCCGCCCTTTGCGAAAACGGGAATCCTGTTTTGCGGAGCGTATACGGTATAGCTTCTGCCGCCCTCGTAGCAATAGCCGTAATCCCAATCGTACCACTTTCCTTCCGGAAAATATACCTCCCTCTCGGTAGCTTTTTCCGTGATCACGGGTGCGACAAGCAGCTCGCTTCCAAACAGATATTCGTCCTTGATGCCGAGAACGTTTTTGTCATTGGGATACTCGAATACCAACGCTCTCATCATTGGCGCTCCCGTGATATGCGTGTTGTAATTATAAGAGTATATGTAGGGCAGCAGGCGATATCTCAGGCGCACATAATGCATGACACTGTCGGTCAGCAGCTCCCCTAAAACAAACGGCGAGGACTGCCCCGCATGGTGAACTCTTGTGATAGGGCAGAAACACGCAAATTGCAGCCAGCGTTCATATAACGCGGCATGCGCGGCCGGGTTATTTTTATATATGTTTTCATTGTAAATGCTGTTGTTCGTGGCAGACATAAACCCACCGCTGTCGCTTGTCCAGAGCGGTATTCCCGACATGGTCGTGTTCAGAGCCTCGGGAATATGCGCGGAGAAGGTCTTGTAGTCGGAAAATACGTCGCCCGACCATATTGCGGCGTTGTATTTCTGTATGCCCGCGGTTCCGGTTCTCGTAAGGATAAACGGACGCTTGTTATTGTTATATTCGAGTGTTATCTCGTTATAAAGTCTAACGTTCATCAGGCAGAACG
>CAYSHU010000227.1:0-3743 GCA_964430965.1 uncultured Ruminococcus sp.
CCCCCGGCGCAGAGCGTCGAACAAAAAGGGCGCAATCCGTGTTCAGTATAAATACCGAAACGCCCAAACAAAGTCAAACTCCCCGTTATTTGTTGATCTCCCGCTTGTCCGTCCTACCAAAAAGGTAATCCAGCGACACGTCGAAGAAGTCGGCAATTTTCAGCAGAGTCAAGTAGTCCGCTTCGTGTTCGGGGTTCTCATAGCGGCTTATGACATTCTGCTCCAGATCCAACTCAACGCCCAATCTCACTTGAGTCCAATGCCTCGCTTCTCGTAATTCTTTTAATCTAAAAACCATAAATATACCTCCTAGGCATAATTATGCCACATCGGTATAATTAAAATATCCCGATTTCGGATATTTTTAATCGGAGATAAAAAATTGCACCCACCAAAAGCGGGCGCGAACTACAGGAGATATATTTATGAACTCAACAGAAAAACTCTACGAGGCGTTTATTTCGGGGGAGCCGGAGCTTGCCCCCAAATCTGTCACGAGCCGCGCGGAGCTTGCCGAATTTGAGAAACGTTTCGGGCTCTCCGAGGAGCAGCGCGACGAGCTCCGCGAGGTTATTCTCGATATCGCCTGCGACTACGGCAAAGCAATGTTTCAAGCGGGCTGCGCGCTTGCGGCGAATAACACCCCTTGACAAATCCCCCCGCGCTCTGCTATAATTTCATTAACAAGATCATCAAAGGGCGGTGGCGTAATGAAGCATAAGAAACCCCAAATCCTCCTGCTCGGCAACGGCATAAACCGCGCGTTTGACAGCTCCTCATGGGACGACCTGCTGAATTCAATCGACCGCCGCCGCGAGCGCTACGATATCGCGGGATTTCATGTACCCGAAACGCTTAAGGCGATTTTGCTCACCGAGGATAACGTCGACAAGGCTCTAAAAAGCAAAAAGCACGAGCTCGCGAATCTCGGAACGGAAAAGCACGAGCGCCAGACGCGGCTTTTGCGGCGGCTTCTCGCGCTGCCGTTTGACGAGATACTCACGACGAATTACAGCTACGAGCTCGAAACCGCGGCGCTCGGTCCTCGCGGTGTGACGGAAAACGCGCTGCGGCGTATGCAGGGGCACTCCGACGAGGTAAGCCGCGCGGAATCGCGATTCCTGCTGCACACATTCAACAAAATTGAAACCGAGCGCGGCGAGCGGCGAATATGGCATATCCACGGCGAGGCGCGCAAGCCGAACTCAATGATACTCGGCGCGTATTTTTACGGAAATTTGCTAGGCAGGCTCGTGGAGCTCAACAAAAAGCGCGGGAATTACTACGCGTCCATAAACCCCGATGAAACGCCGAAAATACGCAAGATCAGATCTTGGGCGGACGCGTTTATTCTCGGGGACGTGTACATTCTCGGCTTCGGCTTCGGGTTCTCCGAAACGGACCTGTGGTGGCTTTTGAACCGAAAAAAGCACGAGCCGGGCGTTGGCAGGGTTTACTTCTACGAGCTGAAGCCGCTCGAAGAAACAAACCGAGCGAAGCTCGATTTGCTGAAGCTGATGGGCGTTAAGATAATCTGCAACACGGTAGAAAACGGCGACTGGCGCGGGGCTTACGAGCGAGCGGTTTTGGATATTGAGAAAAGGGTGAGGAAATAATATGCCTTTGGAAATAATTCACGGTGATATTACGAAAGTCAAGGTCGACGCGATAGTCAACGCGGCGAATTCCTCGCTGCTCGGCGGCGGTGGAGTGGACGGCGCGATCCACCGCGCCGCGGGCGAGGAGCTGTTATACGAGTGCCGGCTGCTCGGCGGCTGCAAGACAGGTCAAGCCAAGATCACAAAGGGCTATAAGCTCCCGTGCAAGTATATTATCCACACGGTGGGTCCCGTGTGGCGCGGCGGCGGTTCCGGCGAACGGGAGCTGCTCGCCTCGTGCTACCAAAACTCGCTGGAGCTCGCCCGAAAGTATGACTGCGCTTCGATAGCGTTTCCGCTGATTTCCTCGGGAATATACGGATATCCCAAGGACGAGGCGTTCTAAGTCGCCGAGGAAACGATCAAACGCTTCCTTGAGGACTGCGATATGACGGCTTATATCGTGCTGTTTGACGGGAAAAGGTCTTGACAAATTGTAACAAATGTGCTATAATATAATCGCGAGGAGCACACGCTGCTCCCCGCGTACAAATTTAATACGGTGTTTTTCTTGCACGGGAAACGTTCTTTCCCTACCACCGTTAAAAAACAAGGAGCTTTTTTTATGCGCAAAAATGAAATTTTCAACGTAAGAAACTTAACTCGGCTGGCGCTTGTGGCGGCGATGTACGTCGCGCTGACGCTTGCGGTGCCAGCGCTGTCGTTCGGGGCGATACAGTGCCGCTTTTCGGAGATTTTGGTGCTGCTGTGCTTCTACCGCCGCGACTATTCCGCCGCGCTGATTCTTGGGTGCTTTATCGCGAACCTATTCAGCCCGCTTGGGTGGTACGATTTGGTGTTCGGCGTCGCCGCGACTGCTATCGCGGTTTTGCCGATGTTCAGCTTCAAGAACGTGTTCCTCGCCGCAATTCTCCCCGTAGTCGCGAACGGCGTTCTGGTAGGAATTGAGCTTAGCCTCATCGGCGAGCCGCTTTGGTTCAGTATGGGAACTGTCGCCCTCGGGGAGCTTGCCGTAATGGCGCTCGGCGCGGCGATTTTCAAGACGGTTTTCGAGAGAAATCACACTCTTATGAACCTTATCGGCTCGAAGAAATATTTGGGGCTGAAAGCGGAAGCACAATCGGTTGACTAATTCGGGGAAACGTGGTATAATAATAAAAGTGAATACCGCCAACCGAGGTGATACCGATGAGCGATGGGGCTCCGAAAAAAATGCGCAGCTATTTCCACGCGGACGTAACCGACTTTTCGCGCGCGCTTCGGCACGCGCTTACCGTCGTTATTATCCCGCTTATGGCGATATGCGTGTTTTGCACGGTGAACGTCGTACTGCATTACAGCTCGGGCTTCGCGAAGCTGCTTGTGGCTATCGTCGCGGGGAGCGTTCTGTTCGGAATGATTTTCACGTTCTCGGCGGTTTATATAATCGACAGGAAAAAGCGCCGTCACGCGCGGTTTACATTCTTCGACATTCTCCCGCAGGGTATGATTTTCAGCGAGTACGCGGGGGAGTTTACGCGCTATGGCGACAGGATAATTTTGAGAACCCTCTGCTACCTGCCGTTCGCGGATTTTGAGAGCGTTTCGCGCAACCCGAAAAAAGCGCCGCACGAGCTGACGATAAAGGGCAAAATCCGCCGTTATTTTTTCGAGAGCAGCCGCCTCGGCTATCACATCAGCGAGGACGGACACCCGATGTTTGATTCCCCGATTTTGAACATCAGCCTTTTCGAGGAGGTTTCCCAAATCACAATTAAAAAGCGCTTCGGGAACACCAAGAGGCTTGAGGCGGCGATTTTGTTTTATAAAGACCGCTTCGACAATCTCCCCGAAAAGAAGCCGTTCAACATCTCCGATTTCGTCCCGCGAAAGCGCAAGCGCCGCCCGCACGTGTCAAATCCCGCGCTGGATGCGCCGAGCTTTGACCGCAAGTGGTAAAAACCTTTCGTGTTCTCCCCGCCAAAGGCGGGGAGAACACGAAAAAATAAAATTAAATCCCCCGCATAGCGGGGGATTTTTGAGTTAGTCCTTAATGAGCTCAATAATCGCCATTTCAGCAGCATCGCCGCGGCGCGGACCGAGCTTGTAAATTCTCGTGTAGCCGCTGCTTCTCGAAGCGTACTT
>CAYSHU010000228.1:0-3719 GCA_964430965.1 uncultured Ruminococcus sp.
AAATTTTTTGTCGCCCCAACGCAGTTTGGACAAAAATCCGCGCGGGCGGCGCTTGATTTATCGCAGGAGGAGCTCGCGAAAAAGGTAAACGTCACGCGGCAGACTATCTCCGCGGTGGAGAGCGGGGATTATAACCCTACGATAAATTTGTGTATTGAGATATGCAAGGCTCTCGGCAAGACGCTTGATGAGCTGTTTTGGGATTAACAAAAGCAGCCTGCCCGGCGAAGTGCAAATTTCAAAAAGTGTCAAGATTTTGCTTCGCAAAATCTTGACCGGTTCGCTCAGCGCTGCAGAGCGAACGAAGTGAGCGGAGCAGCGGTGAGCGAATTTTGAAATTTAAAATTAAAATCAGGAGGAAATTATGAGCTTAAAATCATTCGATAAATTCTGCGAGGACTTGATACTGAAAGAGCCCGAAAGCAACAAGATCATTCTTGACGAGCGGCAGAAAATTCAGCGCTCGAGAATACTCACGGAAACGCTGATAATCTTCTCGGGGCTGGCGTTCGTCAACTGCCTGATAATGGACCTGGCTTATCAGTGGGCGGAAACTTATGCCGCGCCGCTTTTGGTCTTTATGTTTATATGCGCATGCTACTATAATATACGCTGCGCCGCAATGGGCTGTCTTGTCGGGATAAACGGCGAGCGCTCAGCAAAGTTCTCGGCGGGCTACTGTATTTTTATGGGAATAATGATGTCGATAAAATTTGCTTTTTCCGGCGAGGAGCAGCGCGCGCTGTTCGCGGACGGCAGGCTCACCGACAACTTCTGTTTTCTTCTCGGGTGGATACTCGCGATAGCCTGCGGAATATTGACACTCATATTTATTAAGGCAAGCCGAAAGGAAAAGGAGGACGATGAGCAGTGATTTTTAACAATTCCGACAACGGGCAGCTCCGGCAAAAGGCGGTTTTCGATGAACGCCAAAAAACGATGCAGTACCGCTTCGGGATAGAAGCGTTCGCGATCTTTTCCGCGCTGACGCTTATATGCTGCCTGACGCTTGACTTCTTTTACAAGTGGGCGGAGAGCACGGCTTTCGCCGTTCTGCTGTTGGCTTGCCTGAGCTTGAGCTGGTATCTGGGGCGGTGCGCCGCCGCAGGCTGTCTGGCGGCGGTTATCGGAAGGCGGGCGCAAAGGTTCTCAATGACGCTTATAACGATAGGAACGGTGCTGCAATCCGTGCGGTTCTTTTCCAAGCTCGGCGACGAGGATTTTATCGTAAATGACGGAATGCTCACCATAGACTTTCTGCTTTTTGCGTGTTTGGCTGTGGAGTTTGTGTGCGGGATATTTTCGCTGTGCGTAATTCATAACGAGGAGAAACGAAACGGAGGAGCGGAACAAAACAGAGAATAGATCCGCAAACATCATCACGCGCAGCATCACACTAAGAAGTAAGATGTTTAAGAGGCCTGCGTTGGGGAGGTTTACCGACCTCCCCCGTTTTTTCTTGCCTCTTGCCTCTAAAATTTCTCCCCCCGCCCTTGACAATTACCTCATAATGTGCTACAATAGATACACAATTAAAATTGCAGTTCTGTTTTCCAAAGGGCGGTGAGGTTAGCGTGAAGACGAAAAAATCCGGCAAACTGGTTTTTCCGATTATATTTTGGACGATATATCTGGTTTTGATAATAATCGAAGTAAGCATTGCTTATAAGGACAGCCGCGACGACTATCACGCGCTTGCCGAGACCTCTTACAGCAAAACCGCACCCTTTGCGGACGGCTGGCATCTGGACGACGGCACGCCCCTCGACGAGAAGGCGATGAAGAAAATCAACGGGATTGGCAGGGAAACCGTAAAGGAAGAAATCAGCATTTACAACACGCTTCCGTCCGATTTGGACAGAGCGGGAGAGTCGCTGTTCTTCCGCAGCAAAAACGTGTTCTACAGCGTGTATATCGACGGCGAGTGTGTGTACAACCCCGGCTTCGGGGAGAGTGCGTTCTACACAAAATCCACCGGCACGCGCTGGAACTGCATTGATATCAAGCCCGATTACCTCGGCAAGGAGATTGAGATACGCGTCCGCGCGGCGTATGAAAACGCCCGCTGCGGCGTTGACAGCTTCAGGATAGGCGGCTCGGCGGGTATCGTTTTGAATATCTTCGCCGAAAACCTTGTGTCGATGATCGCATGTATTCTGATGATGTTCGTGGGGCTGCTTCTGATGATTGCGGACATTCCGATTAACCTCGGAAGGAAGAAAGGCCGCGAGCAAAATCACCAGCTGCTGTATCTGGGCGCGTTTGCGATTTCCGTGGCGGTGTGGTGCTTGATCGAGCTGCACATTCTCGAGATATTCTTCGACGACAGCAGACTGCTTCAGATGATGTCCTGCTGCTCGCTTATGCTTATTCCGTTCGCGCTGTTCCTGTATCTTAACGCGGCGATCGGCTTCAAAAACCGCTTTATTATCCCCGTGCTTTGCAGTCTCTGCACGCTTGGATTTCTCGTGAGCTGGGTGCTTCATTTCCTCGGAATAAAAGATATTCACGAAACGCTGACAATCGCGCATGTCAATATCATATTCGCTTCGGTTTTGCTGATTTACTCGATAATCAAAAACGTTATCATCAAGAACAGCAAGCAAAGCGGAACGCTTTACCGCATGCTTAAGGGGATAGGTCTGTCAAGCATCGGATTTGCGGCGGTCACCGATATTATCCGTTATTATTTGGGCATGACGAACGACAACGCGCAGTTTGTCCGCATAGGTATGCTGGTTTTCACGGTATGCTTCGGCGCTTCCAGCTTGGAGGACACGATAAACATCGTGAAAATGGGTGCGCGCGCCGAATTCGCGAGCATGCTTGCCTATCACGACGGCTTAACGGGCATCGGCAACCGCACGGCGTTTGAGGAAAAGCTCGCGAGCCTTGAGGAAAACAAGGACGAAAAAACTACGGTCGGCATTGTGATGTTCGACGTGAACGATTTGAAATACGTCAACGACAATCTCGGTCACCCGACGGGCGACGAGATGATACGCAAAGCTGCCGAGATCATCAGCGCGGCGTTTGAGGCAGACGGAGGAGAGTGCTTCAGAATAGGCGGCGACGAGTTCGCGGTGATAATCAAGGGCGACAGCGCCGACGATGTTAAAGCCTGCTACGAAAAGGGCATGTTGATTTTCGACGAGCAGACCAAGCGACACAACTCCGCCGCAGACTGCAAATTCCGAGTGAGCATAGCGCACGGCTTCTTTATTTACAACGCCGAGAGCGAGGTTGAACACATCGAGGAGGCGTACAAAATGGCGGACAAGAAGATGTACGAAACCAAGCGGGCAATGAAGGCGCTTCAAAGCACGCCGGAGGAATACTATTCGGCAAGGAAAGCGAAAGCATACAATTGACAATTACTTTACCAAACGTAATACGGAGCGATTGTTTGTCGCTCCGTATTTTTTGCGGATTTTTCTTGCAGAGTGTATCAAGGCGGATTACAATAACAGTTTTAGTTATGTTGTGTCAAGTCGACTTCTGCTATGTCGTTACGCTATACTGCGTCATAAAAAACTATTTTTTCTAAGTTTTTTTGACTTTAGCCGGATAGGCAGGGAATTTGTGTCAAGCCGACTTCCGATAATATAAGTCGTTATTATGCGTCGTGGGTTGCGAGGGGGAAACCCTTCGGGGAGCGGGGGGAAGAGAAAAATCCAACAAAAAGCGGGCGTTCCCCCCGCTCCCCTACGGGTTTTCCC
>CAYSHU010000229.1:0-3719 GCA_964430965.1 uncultured Ruminococcus sp.
ATCTTCGTAAACGAGTTTATAAGCTGCTCGACCCGCGACATAAAGCCGTCCTTGGTCTTTTTCAAGCCCTCTTTCAGCTTATAGAAGCTCTGCTCCTTCTGCTGCGCCTCATATTCCTCCTGAAACTGCACGTCGCTCTCGTGATCGGTAAAGATCGGCGATCCGCCGCCAAGCCGCTCCAAAAGCGACGGGCGGGCTTCTTCGATGCTTTGAACCTCTTCCTCGGTTTTCTTCTTTTTATCAAATAGTCCCATTCTAACCTCTTATTTTTAAATTTAAATTTCAAAATTCCCTCACCGTATGCTCGCTCCGCACTTCGCGCTCCGCTGCGCTACGCTGAGGGAACCAGTCAAGATTATCTTCGAAAATCTTGACATTTTTTGAAATTTTACACTTTGCTTGTTTTGTTGTCCTAATCGGTCACGCAACTCTTGCTTCCAGCCTCTAGTTGGTTACTCCCTCAAGATTATCCGTAAGCTCCTGCCTCAAGAGCCGCGAAACACCTCTCTCCTGCATAAACACCCCGTAAAGCACCTGGCAGCCCTCGATAGTGCCGCGGCGGTGGGAAATCAGCATCAGCTGCGTGTTGCTGCTGAATCGGTTGAGGTAGCTTATATAGCGCTCCACGTTCATTACGTCAAGCGGCGCGTCTACCTCATCAAGCATACAAAACGGCGTGGGGCGGTGCATAAGTATCGCAAAGTAGATAGTTATCGCTACCATAGCCTGCTCTCCGCCCGAAAGCGAGATGAGGTTTTTGATTACCTTTCCCGGAGGCGCGGCCTTTATCTCAACGCCGCTGTTCAGCACGTCCTCGGGGTTTGTGAGCACAAGCTCCGCGTGGCCGCCCTCGCCGAATACCTGCTCGAAAATCACCTTAAAATGCTCGTTGATGTCGTTGAAGCTCTCCACAAACTGCGTTTTGATGCTCTCCGTCATCTCCGCGATTATCTTTTCGAGCTCGCGCTTGCTGTCCTCGATGTCCTTCAGCTGCTTCGACTGGAACTCGTAGCGCTGCGACACAAGCTCGTATTCCTCAATTGAAGCCATATTGACGATACCAAGCGCGTTTATTCGCTTGTTGAGGTCGGTGAGCTCGTTTTCGGCGGCGAGGAGATTTTCGGGGATTTCCGCCTGCGCCGAGGCTTCGGAAACCGTCAAGGAATAACTATCAAACAAAAGCGCGACGATCTTGTCGTAGTCTTTTTGTACTGTCACCTGCCGCTCGTCAAGCCTTGCGACCTCGCGCGAGAATTTTTCCTTGTTCTGATTCGCCTCGTTGATGCTCTTGTGGAGCTCGTTGATTTTGCGGTCAAGCTCGTTTATCTCGTTGGAAAGCGACGTGATCTCGTCGTTCTTCTCGGTGATGTCGCCCGCGCTCTGCTCTATCTCGCGCTTGATGCGCTCGATTTTCTCGCGGATATCGCGGTCGGAGCTGTCAAGCTCGCTCATCGCCTGCTTGAAGCCGTCGCTGTTTTCGATAAGCGTGCGGCGGTTTTCCTCGATGTTTTTTATCTGCTGTCGGAAAATATCAATGTCGTGCTCGCGGTCAAGACGCTCCAAACCGAGCCTTTTTATTTCCTCGGAAATATCGCCGAGCTTGTTTTTCGTTTTCGTGCGCTCGCCGCTTTGCGCTTCCAGCTTCTTTTCCAGCTTTTCTATCTCGGCGGTGAGCTTTTTTATCTCCTCACCCGCCAAAGCCGCCGCGTCGTTTTGCTGTTTGATTTGAGCGTCAAAGCCCGAGAGCGTTCTCTTAGAGGTTTCGTCGCTGTTTTCAAACTCGCTTATCAGGCTTTCAAGCCGCGATATTTCGGCGCTTGTTCTGATGTCCTCTTTCTCTAATTCGCGGATCCTGTCCGCCATTCCCTCGCTTTCGATGTTGAACTTCGCGATTTCAGCCTTGTAGCGCTCATACTCCTCGCTCTTGGATTTCGCGGCTTCTTTTAGTTTATTGATGTCGGAATACAGCGCGTCGAGCTCCTGCTTGCGGGAGATTATTCCGCCGCGGTTGATTTTTGAGCCGCCCGTGAACGAGCCGCCCGCGTTGACTAATTGCCCGTCAAGCGTCACGATTCTGAATTTATAGCCGTATTTCTTGCCGATAACGGTCGCGGTGTCAATGTCGTCAACAACCGCCGTAAGTCCCAAAAGATTAGAAACTATCTGCGAGTATTCGTCGCCGCACTCCACAAGCTCGCTCGCGATGCCCTCAAATCCGCTCTCGGACGTCAGCTTCGGCTCGTTGAGAAAGCGCCCCTTCATTGAAGTCAGCGGATAGAACGTCGCCCTGCCCGCGCCGCTTTCCTTGAGGAAACGAATACACCGCGTCGCGGTTTCCTCATTGTCGACGATGATGTTCTGCATTACGTTGTTAAGCACCGTTTCAATCGCGGTCACGTACTTTTCGGGGACGGTGATAACGTCCGCGACGATGCCGTGAATTCCCGTCAGCCGACCCTGCTCGCCCGCGCCCAGAATTTCCTTGACGGCGCGGTTGTAGCCCTCCTTGCTCTTTTCGATGTCGGAGAGCACGCGATAGCGCTGCGCCTTTTCGCCGAGCTTGCCGTTCACGTCCTCGAGAGCCTTGCGCGCCTCGTCATAGCGCTTGCGCTTGCCCTCGGCAAGGCGCTCCATTCCCGCGAGCTTGTTCTGCGCCGTGTCGCGCTCGTCGGCGTTTTTCGCGGCCGTCTTCTTCACCTCGCCGAGCTCGGTTTTATACTCGCTCAGCTTGTTTTCGCTGTCGGAAATATCCTCCAGAAACTGCCGCTTCTGCTCCTCGGCCTTTTTCGCCTCGCTTTGAGCGATAGAGCGCGAAAGCTCCTGCTTTGTTTCCTCGGCGCGAAGCCCCGCGATTTCGCTTTCCAGCGCGGAATATTCCGCGCTTGCGGCGTTGCTTCTGTCGGAGATCTCGTCGAGCTTTTTCTGTAATTCCTTGGATTTTTTCTCGCAGTTCTCCGCGGCCTTTTGCGCTTCGTCAATCTGCGAATTAACGTACTTTATCTGCTCGTCGAACGTCGCGGAATTTTCCTTTGCGTTTTTCAGCTGCTCGGAGAGCTCCGCGCGGCGCTCCTCGTTGTGCTTCAAATCATTCTCCGCAACGGAGATGTCGGATTTTTTCTCCGCAAGCTCGTCGTTGGCGAACTGAATACTCGAGCGAATTCGCTCCAAACGCCCCTGCGAAGCCATTTTGTCGTTGCCCAGCTTTTCGATATTATCCTCGGCGGTTTTGATTTCGCGCTCAAAATGCTCGCACTCGCCGCGGTTTATCAGCAAATCGTCCTCGATTTTTTGGAGCTGACCGCGCTTTTCGTTGAGCCTCGCCACCGAAACCGAAATCTCCAAGCCCTTTTTCTGCGTCATCAGCTCGGAAGCCATAACCGCCTTTTCCGACTGCTTTTTGAGTATCGGCAGGCGCTCCTCGTCAACGCGTATCAAATCGCGCTGTCGCGTGATGTTGTCCTCCGCCTGAGCAAGCTGCTTTTCCGCGTCGGCCTTTTTATGCAGAAACAGCGAAACGCCCGCCGCCTCCTCAAAGACCTCGCGGCGCTGAGTGTCGCGGGCTTTTACTATCTCGTCCACTCTGCCCTGCCCGATTATCGAATAGCCGTCGCGCCCGAGGCCCGTGCCCATAAGCAGCTCCTGAATGTCCTTAAGGCGCGATTTCCTGCCGTTTATCAGATACTCGCTCTCGCCCGAGCGATAGAGCTTTCGCGAGATTA
>CAYSHU010000230.1:0-3711 GCA_964430965.1 uncultured Ruminococcus sp.
TAAAAATCTGCAAGGAAATGGGCTTGTACGGCACTATCTGCGGGAAAAGCATTTATACGGGCTCGCTTGATCTGAAGCAGGCGATTGAGCTTGCAAAATAAGGGGCTGTTATGAAAAGCTTTTTAACGTGCTTTTATATCTTAGATTACTGCTATTTCATCAATTATGAGAATGATTTGGGCGGTATTCTCGGAGTAATGTCGCCCGATCTGCTTGCCGACGGAAAACCCATCGATACGGCTGTTTTGGAGTATTGGAAAAAGGTCTGCCCCGATAATCCAAGCTCAGATGTGGAAATCATAAATAAGGTCTATGATTTTCTTGAATTTTACGAGGATAATTTCGGTTTTAATTTTGAAAAGACAAGGGAGCTTATCAAAACGTCCGAAATTCTTTCTTATGTTGAAACTGCCAAGACCAAGGCGGACAAAACATGTAAAGAGCATAATTATTAAATCTTAATGGCTCAGGGGGGCGTTGCTATGAAAATTCTCATAACAGGCGGCACGGTATTCGCAAGCCGTTTTACCGCGGAGTATTTCGCAAAGGAGCACGAGGTCTACGTCCTCAACCGAAACACGCGCCCGCAGTCGGCGGGAGTTACGCTCATTAACGCTGACAGGCATGCTCTTGGCGAAGCTCTCAAGAACTATGAGTTCGACGCTGTCATCGACGTGACGGCATACAACGAAGCGGACGTGCGCGATTTGCTGAACGGTCTTGGCGGTTTCAAAGATTATATCCTAATAAGCTCCAGCGCGGTTTACCCCGAAACGCTTCCACAGCCGTTCAAGGAGAATATGCAAACGGGCGCGAATTCCGTCTGGGGAGATTATGGATTAAATAAAATCGCCGCTGAAAGGTATCTGCAAAGCCGCGTCCCGAATGCCTACATAATCCGCCCTCCGTATCTTTACGGCAAAATGAACAATCTCTACCGCGAGGCGTTTGTTTTCGAGTGCGCCGAGCGCGATATGCCTTTCTTCGCGCCTTACAACGGGGAAATGCAGCTTCAATTCTTCGACATCGAGGATATGTGCCGATTTATCACAATCCTGCTCGAAAAGCACCCCGAACAGCGGGTTTTCAACGTCGGAAATCCCGAAACGGTTTCCGTCCGCGAATGGGTTAAGCTCTGCTATGAAGTTCTTGGGAAAGAGCCCGAGATAAGGCGCGTGCTGTTCCGCATAAACCAGCGCGAGTATTTCCCGTTCTATGATTACGAATACAAGCTCGACGTTTCCGCGATGACCGCGCTTATGCCGGACGTCAAGCCGCTTTCGCAGGGGCTTCGAGAGTCTTACGAGTGGTTTTCCGAGAACAGAGAGCTTGTGATCAGAAAGCCGCTTTTTGAGTATATTGAGAACAACCTAATGGAATAAAAAATGAGTATTGAAGGACGCGCAAGGCGCGAGGCTAAGCTGAAAAGAAAGCGCTTTATCGAGATGTTGAAAAACCTCACGATGTTTTTGCTGTGCGCCGCAGGGCTGTTTTTCTTTCTGAACGACAGGCTTTTCCACATCGCGGGAGCGCCATCCGAAGCGGACGCGGTGCGGTTTTTCGGCAGCGCCCCAAAGCCGTATGTTGAGCTTAAGGACGGCGAGGCGATTGTAAGCTACATCGACGTAGGACAAGGCGACTGTGAGCTTATCCGCTTTGGTGACGTGAATATCCTTATCGACAGCGGCGATACCGACTGCGAGGACGCTGTTGTCGGGTTTCTGGAATACAGCGGCGTTACGCATCTTGATATCGCAATCGCGACGCACCCGCACACTGACCACTACGGCGCGATGTATCACGTGCTGGACTGCTTTGATGTCGGGCTGTTTCTGATGCCGGAGCTCCCGGAGGGTTTGATACCTTACGGAATTACCTACGAACGCCTGCTTACGGTTGCGGATAACAGAAAAATCCCCACTCGCTACGCGAAGGCGGGGGAACGCTTTATCCTCGGCGAGGACTGCTATCTCGACATTCTCTCGCCGATTTATTACGACTACAGCGACATCAATGACTTTTCGATAACCGCGAAGCTCGTACACGGCGAGAACACGTTTTTGTTTACGGGAGATCTTCAAGAATTCTCTGAGCTTGATTTGATTGAAAGCGGTGCGGACATTGACGCGGACGTGCTGAAGCTCGGTCACCACGGAAGCGCCGGCGCAAGCTGCGAGGATTTTCTTAAAGCCGTCACACCGGAAATTGCCGTGATAGGGGTAGCTGAGTATAATTCCTACCGCCACCCGCGCGTTGAGGTTTTAGAGCGGCTGAAAAGTGTTGGCTGTTACACGTCGTACTCTACGGCGAACAACGGAAACGTAGTGATAGTAAGCGACGGGGAGAATCTCCGCGTTGAGGTTGAGAAGAATTACGCCTTGGTTTTAGAGCAATAAACGAATTTCCTCCCCGCCGTAGGCGGGGAGGAAATTCGTTTAAACAGACTCTCTTAGTCGCAAAAGCAATAAATAAAAAGGCGGATTTTGTTGTAAAATTGCACAAAAACCGCCGCTTAATTTTGTGTTATTGTAAGTAAAAACACGTTTTTTCTTAATTTCTATTGAAGTGCGCATTATAAAGGTGTATAATAATTTTTGGTAAAAATAACTCTCGCTGTGTTTCTCCTCACATTTGATGAGATGTAACAAAAGATACAGCCAGAGGAATTATGTGTAAAAAGAAAAGGAAAGTGAAACATTTTGGTTAGAAATGATTTAAGAAACATTGCGATTATTGCGCACGTCGACCACGGCAAGACCACGCTGGTTGACGAGATGCTGAAGCAGGGCGGCGTTTTCCGCGAGAACCAGGAGGTCAGCGACCGCGTTATGGATAACAACGACCTCGAGCGCGAGCGCGGGATCACTATCCTCGCGAAGAATACCTCGTGTATGTACAACGGCGTTAAAATCAACATCGTCGACACCCCGGGACACGCGGATTTTTCTGGAGAGGTCGAGCGTATACTTAAAATGGTAAACGGCGTTTTGCTTCTCGTTGACAGCTTTGAGGGCACTATGCCGCAGACGCGTTTTGTGCTTCAAAAGGCGCTGGAGCTCGGGCACAAGATAATCGTTGTCGTAAACAAAACCGACCGCCCCGACGCTCGAAATCACGAGGTGGTTGACGAGGTGCTTGAATTGCTGCTTGACTTGGACGCAACCGAGGAGCAGCTTGACAGCCCCGTCGTGTTCTGCTCCGGGCGGCTCGGCTGCTCGTCCTACGACCCCGACCAGATGGGCACGGATTTCAAGCCGCTGTTCGACAAAATTCTTGAACACATCGACCCGCCCGAGGGCGATGACGAGGGAGATTTACAGCTTCTCGTATCGTCGATAGATTACAATGATTACGTCGGCAGAATAGCCGTCGGACGCATCGAGCGCGGCGTTATCAAGCAAAACCAGGAGGTAACGGTCTGCGATTATCACAACTCTCACGAGCCGTTTAAGGGAAAAATCGTTTCACTAAATCAGTACGAGGGCTTGAACAAGGCTGCCTGCGAAAGCGCGACTGTCGGCGATATCGTTTGCTTTTCGGGAATTGAGGGGATTACGATAGGGCAGACGATATGCGCCGTTGGAAATCCCGAGCCGCTTCCTTTTGTAAAAATCACCGAGCCTACCGTTGAAATGACGTTCTCGGTTAACTCCTCGCCGTTTGCGGGGCGCGAGGGGAAGTTTGTCACATCGCGCCAGATCCGCGAGCGCC
>CAYSHU010000231.1:0-3691 GCA_964430965.1 uncultured Ruminococcus sp.
AAGCTCTCAAGAAGCTCGTTTATGAGCAGCCCGTCGCTGTCGTTCGCGCCCGTAATGATACTTATGTCCGACGGCTATCCTACGGATAACTTTGAAAAGGGCTTGGAGGAACTCCGCAAGAACCGCTGGTACGCGGCGGGAATTAAAGCCGCGGTCGCAATCGGCGAGGACGCGGACCACGACATTCTCTCAAGATTCACGGGAAATCCCGACAGCGTTGTTACCGCGCATAACGGAGAAGCGCTCGCGAAGCTCGTAAAGTTCGTCGCGGTAACCAGCTCTCAAATCGGCAGCCGCTCAATGCGCCTTGCGGAAACCGAAGAGGACTTCAAGAGCAAGCAGGAGAACGCCGCCGAACAGATAAGGGAGTTTGCCGAAAGCGCGGAAATTACGGCGGATATAGAAGAAGGCTGGTAAATTAGAGGATAGAGGTTAGAGGTTAGATTTGGGATGCATCTCTTACTTCTTACATCTTACTTCTAAGGGGATAGATAATGTATAAGGGGATAAATATATCTATAAAGGGCGCTTCGCACGAGGAGGACGGAAGCTCGTGTCAGGACAGCGCTCGGGTTTATATTTCGGACGGCTTCGCCGCGGCGGCGGTCGCGGACGGACACGGAAGCGCCAAGCACTTCCGCTCGGCGGCGGGGAGCGAAATGGCAACGCGCGTCGCTATCCGCTCGCTTTGCGATTTCAATGAGCGCAACGGCGGCTTTTCGGAGATATTCAAGCGCGGTGAGCGCAACGCGGCGCGGCGAATCGCGGGAAATATGATCTGCGGCTGGAACAGCGAGATAGCCGCGCATATCCGCTTGCTCCCACTGAATGAGCACGAGCAGGAAATATACGAAAAATTCGGCGGGATAACCAACGAGGTGATGTACGGCGCGACGCTTATCGTCGCGTGTATGTTCAAGGGCGGGTGCTTTGGGCTGCAAATCGGCGACGGGGATTTTTGCGCAATGCTTGACGGTGAGATGATTTCCCCGATGCCCGAGGACGCAAAGCTCGTCGGAAATCTCACGACCTCGCTTTGCGACAACGACGCAATTGATAATTTTCGGTATTTTTATACCGAGAGTAATTTTTCGGGAGTAATGCTTTCCAGCGACGGCTTGATAAACTCATTCGTGAATGTCGGCGATTATCTGAAATTCGGCAAGCGCGTCTTGAGCTCGGTAGAAAGCGGCGCTACAAGACTGCTGGAGGAGCATCTCAAAACGCGCTCGCGCTGCGGAAGCAGAGATGATATTTCGATTGCGGCAATCACCGTGATTTAGTTGCACACCCAGAGTGCATTAAGCAAGCCGTCTACCGAAACAAGCACATAACCACAAGAGCAGTTGGAGCGAAAAAAGCGAGTGATGCTTTGCACTCGTAGCGAAGCGGAGAGTGCGAAGCATCGCGAGGCTAGGCGAACGGAGCGCGAAGCGCGGAGTGAGCCGTTTTTTCGCGACTTTTAAATAAGAAAGGATAAATTATGGAATACGAATTGCACACAAATGAAAAGTTAGACAAGCAGCGCATTGCGGAGCTTTTCGCGCAGCGCAAAACTGTCGATAAAAACGACGATGCGGCGATGAGCGAGCTTACAAACTCGATAATCGCGGAGCTTGTGATGAACACGACGTTTATTGCGCCCGTGCAGCTTGGGGAGAACTCCGGCGACGCGCAGTCGGTGACGTTCCGGCTGATACAAAACCCGCAGGGTGTGCGGTATTTTCCGATATTTACTTCCAGCGAGGATCTGGAAACGTGGGACGAGCTTGGGAATACGGACACGGTGCATATGACATTCGACGGCTACGCGGAGCTTATCAGGAACAACGACGCAATGGGCGGAATCGCGGTGAACCCGTTCTCGGATAATTTAATGGTTGACAGGCGGCTGGTTTTGCAGTGGTACGAGCGCAAGTCGCTGATAATCAACGGCTACGCGAGCCACACGGTTACGAGCGATTCAAGGTATGAGTTTATCGATCTGAGCTCGGACGAGCTTTGCGATAATCTTATTATGTCGGCAAAGGCAGAGCCGAGGATAAAGGAAATCTGGCTGCGCGGGATAAAGCTGGAGGGCAAGGACGGCTATATCGCGGTGGTTGACGTTGAAGGCGACCACACGGGCGTTTTTCAAGAGCTCGGCAACGCCGCAAGAGAGCTCCTCGGCGACAAGCAGCTTCACCTCGTGCTGTTTAACTCCGACTTTGGCAAGCTGGCGGTTGAGGGAATTGAGCCCATATACTCCAAATAATCCCATTATGTAACAAATGTAACCAAATTTTTTGTGGAGAATTCACAAAAAAGAGTACAGTTAATTAGTTTAATTTATTGTAGACAAAAGCGCTGAAAAGTGCTATAATATGTTTAGGAACGGTATCGGCGATTTGGAGGAAAATAATATGGCAAAGAAAAAGCTTTTCGGCAACAATATTAAACCGTCCTGCAAGTATTGCGAGCTTGGCACGGCGGGCGGGGGAGATAAGATAAACTGCGAGAAGTTCGGCGAGGTCAAGGCTTACGACTCTTGCAAGAAGTTTGTGTACAATCCCTTGAAGCGTATTCCCAAGAAGGAACTCTCCTTGGCGAATTCCGCGGTTAATGATATCGACTTTTAAAAAAATCCCCCGCTGCGCGGGGGATTTTTTTGCTTCTACTCTAAAAGCTCTAATTCCGTCGTGTCGAGGTAATCCTCGACATATTGCTTTGTGAGCAGCCTTCTCGGGATATAGTCGTTGTACTTCCCCGATATTTCGCAGTTTTCGGGGATTCTGAACGTGTATTTGTCAGCGCCGTTGGCCTTGATGTCCGAAAGCGCTTTTAAAAGCGCGTCCTTGCCCATATCCGTGCTGACCTCTAAGCACACGGGAATGTATCGCTGCAAATACGCCTCGGTTTGAAAGCCGCGCTCTCTCAACGCGTACATCAGCGCCATAGTTCCGCGGGTTCCCAAGAACGGAAAAACGGCGAAGTTGGTGTCCGAAATCGGCAGAACCATACGCTCGCCCGCCGATAGCGCTCCGCCGCTCAGCATCTTGTCCGTAACAGGCTCGCCGCCCGCCGCGTTGCGGCAGAGAATTCTGATGTCGTTCAGCCGCTTCTGCGCCGTTTCGTCCAGAAATTTATACTGCTCGTCGCTTTGGATTATCTCAAGAATTTTCTTCATTACCTTAGTGTGAACATACTCGTTGCCCGTGTCCGTCCACATATTCGCCGAAATGCCCTCTATCTTCTTGACGTAGATGATGAGGGCATTTTTGTCAAGCTCGGTAACCTCCCACGCCTGCCCCGCCAGCGCGAACTGCGCCCTCGGCGGGAACGGGTTTTGCACCGTGCCGATAAGCTCCGAGCCGCACCGCACCGTAAATTCCAGCGGTGCTGAGAATACCGCCAGAAATTCGTAGTTGGAAACGATAGCCTCACCCTTTTCGCCGATAAGCAGCCCGCCGTCCTCGGCGCGCTCTAAATGACCGTTTTCCAGCAGGTGACGGAGCAGCTCGAGATAGTCCTCTTTAGTTACATTTTTGAAAACCGAAAGCGTGAGAATTTGCCTTGCGAGCTCGCGCGGCTGAACGCTCCCGCTTGCCGCCATTATCGCCATTGTCTGGTGATAGAGCAGGCTGAACGGCAGCTTTGGAAGATACATCGGCTCGACCCATTTTTCGCGGGTATAGAGCAAAATTTCGGCGAC
>CAYSHU010000232.1:0-3650 GCA_964430965.1 uncultured Ruminococcus sp.
CGGACAAGCTGGTTAAACGTTGGCACTGTTTTTTCACCTCCAATAAAATTATACATATGTGTTATTATTTCCCGCTGTTGGGAAATATATGCCACTCGACTATAACACACAATAATTATTGTAATACAATTGAAGCCTTTTGTCAAGGGCTTTTCTTAAACTTTGTTACAATCTTGGGCTATAAACCCCAACACAGCGCCGAACTTGTGCACTTTGCACAACAGGAAGAGATTGCTTTACAGCCCGAATGTCAAAATAATATGATAGCATAGATCAAATTCTATTATCGTGGCAGCCTCAAATATCTATTATTAAAGTTGTGATCTATGAAAACAAACGATTTTTCGAGCCTTTTTTCATTATTGATTCTGTCTAAAAACGAGCTCAATTTTTATGAGAAATATAGAAATTCGTGCATTTCACGCAGGATTTCTACACGTTGCGCAAGGGCGCACAAAACCCTATTGACAATTTTTATAAGAGAGTTTATAATATTATCTAACAAGGATAGTAATTTTTTTGCAGCCGGCAAAGAATAATTTCCTTGCTTGGATCACAATTTGGAAAAGTTTTTGAAAGGGGATGTATTATGAGAAAATACTTTTTGAAGATTGTTTCAGCTGCGACAACTATCGCGCTTGCGCTGACGATTGGTGTATGCAGCGCCGCAGCAGCTGAGGAAGATACGAAAACCAGCACAAGTTCAACTGCTGATTTAACCGGCGAAAACGCGAAATTGATTATTACCAGCAATGATTACGCCGAAAAATTCGAGCAAATTTTTGAAGATGAGTTGAAAAAGGCAACCGCAGAAATAGAGGACAACTTTATGGAATACGAGCCTCTAATTTTGGCGGGCTTTGACCCATACGCTGAGGCAAGGGAAAAAGCAGAGAAAATAGCTCAGGAGGAGTGTGAAAAGCTCGGACTGTATGCCGAATGTGTGCTTACGCCAATGGACGACGTTCCTTATAAGGGATGGAAAGGGGGTGTTTCGGGTATTGATATTGAAACCTCACATCTTACCATTTCACAACCCGAAAGATTTAAATGTGAAGTTGGGGACAGAAAAGCGTCGATTACCGGTAAGGAAGGCTACTATTATATGTATAAGAGGGCATCGGTAGCCATCACTTACGACACGGGGGCAACTTCAACCAATTCTGCAAACGGCACCAGCAAGACTGTTTCCGCTACAGCAGGGTTAAAATCCGGAACTATTACAAAAGGCGTCTATACTTTATATATGTATAATGGTACCGAATACAGTTCGGGACTATATGAGGTTGCTTTTATTACACTGACTTCGTAAGTTCAAATTGTTGCGCGTAATTACTCCCTGCGGTATGTTTCTGCGGGGAGTTTTTTGCTCTTGAATTTAATCAAAACGGCGGATTCCACTTAGAATCCGCCGCTCGTTTTATTTATTTGTGACCGCTTACTCCGCCGCCTCGGAAGCGCTCTCAGCTTCGGCTGCCGTTTCCGCCGCGTGAGCTCTCTCTGCCGCGGCTTCCTCCTGCGCGAGCAGACCCGTGCCCGCGGGAATCAGCTTGCCGATGATGATGTTTTCCTTAAGTCCCGTAAGCGGGTCAACCTTGCCGCGCATTGCCGCCTCGGTCAGCACTCTCGTGGTTTCCTGGAACGACGCCGCGGACATAAAGCTGTCCGTCGCGAGCGACGCCTTGGTGATACCGAGAAGCACGGGCTCGCTGGTCGGATACGTTACCGTTTCGCCCTGCTCCTCGCGCGCCTTCAGCTCGTCAACCGCCTCGGCGAACTCGTTTTTGCCGACAACCGCGCCCGCAAGCAGTCTGCTGTCGCCCGCGTCGAGAACGCGCACCTTGCGCATCATCTGGCGCACGATAACCTCAATGTGCTTGTCGCTGATATCAACGCCCTGCTGGCGATAGGGCTTCTGAACCTCACTTATCAGGTAATCCTGAACTGCCTGCTCGCCCTTTACCGCGAGAACGTCCGGCGGGTTTATCGAGCCCTCTGTCAGCGCGTCGCCTATCTCAACTCTGTCGCCGTCCTGTACCTTCGGGCGATAGCCGAAAGGCACCGCATAAGCCTCCTCAAGCCCGTCGTCCGTTGTGATTATTGCGTGGCGTGTTTTCTTTATTTCCTCAAAGCGAACCGTGCCCGCAACCTTGGTGATTATCGCCGCGTTCTTCGGGTGGCGGCTCTCGAAAAGCTCCTCTACGCGCGGAAGACCCTGCGTGATATCCTCCGCGCCTACAACGCCGCCCGTGTGGAAGTTACGCATTGTAAGCTGCGTACCGGGCTCGCCGATAGACTGGGCTGCGATTACGCCAACAGCCTCGCCCTTGCTGATAAGCTGACCGTCCGCGAGCGACGCGCCGTAGCACTTCGCGCAAACGCCGTTTCTCAGCTCGCACGTGAGAACCGAACGAACCTTAATTCTGCCAACGCCCGTCGCCGCGATTTTCTTAGCGTCGCTTTCGTCGAGCATTTTGTCCTTAGAGATTGTGAACGAGCCGTCGGGCGCGGTGAAGTCCTCGGGCAAAAATCTGCCCTCAAGGCGCTCCGCCAGCGGCACGATATTTCGATTGTCGTGATAGAGGTCGTAAACCTCGATGCCGTTTGTAGTGCCGCAGTCGTCGCCGCGGATAATTACCTCCTGCGAAACGTCTACAAGTCTTCTTGTAAGATAGCCCGAGTCGGCGGTACGAAGCGCCGTATCGGCAAGTCCCTTACGCGCGCCGCGGGAGGAGATGAAGTACTCAAGCACGTTCAAGCCCTCGCGGTAGTTCGCTCTGATAGGCATTTCGATAGTTTCACCCGACGTATTAGCGACAAGTCCGCGCATACCCGCAAGCTGTCTTATCTGCTCTCTCGAGCCGCGGGCGCCGGAGTCCGCCATCATAAAGATGTTGTTGTATTCGCCGAGGTTGTTTGTCAGCGCCTCGGTTACGCGGTTCGTCGCGTTGTTCCACAGCTTCGCGAAGTTCGCGGAGCGCTCGTCCTTCGAGATAAAGCCTCTGCTGTACTGCTTATTGAGCTTAGCGACAGCCGCGTCGGTTTCCGCGAGAATATCCGCCTTCTGCGGCGGAATTTCCGCATCGCAAACCGCAACGGTTATGCCCGATTTGGTGGAATATTTATAGCCCATTGCCTTGATTTTATCAAGCACCTGAGCGGTTTTCGCCGTACCGTGCTTTTTCAGGCAGCGGTCGATAATCGGCCCGAGCTGCTTCTTGCCGACCTTGAAACCGATTTCGTAATCCAGCTCGTGCTCGGGGTCGGTTCTGTCAACGTAGCCCAAGTCCTGCGGGATATGCTCGTTGAAGATAATTCTGCCGACAGTCGTCGGGACAATTCTTGTGATGACTTGATCCCCAAACGGCTTTGTTACGCGCACCTTAATCGCGGCGTGAATTGTAATCGCGCCGTTCTGATACGCCATAATCGCCTCGTTCGCGTCGCGGAATACCTTGCCCTCGCCCTTTTCGCCCGCCTTATCGATCGTCAGATAATAAGAGCCCAGAACCATATCCTGCGTCGGCACCGTTACGGGCTTTCCGTCCGAGGGCTTCAACAGGTTCTTCGCCGCGAGCATCTTCTCGCGAGCCTCTGTTTGCGCTTCCTTGGAGAGCGGCAGATGCACCGCCATCTGGTCGCCGTCGAAG
>CAYSHU010000233.1:0-3639 GCA_964430965.1 uncultured Ruminococcus sp.
ATACTGATTTGATTTCTTCGAAATCGCCTCTTTTCATAATCTTGCGATAATTCTCAGGGTAACTGTACTTCGGTTTTTTTGCTCTTGGCATTTTTGTTTCCTCCTGTTGTTTGTTTTTTATTAGTGTATTATTTCAACGCGTCGCGCGAAATCCCGTTAAACAGAGCTTCAAGCTCGTCCAGATCCAGCGCCTTGATAAGCGCCCAGCCGTCCTTTTCGACAAGGAAATGCTTCTCCAGGCGCTTTATCGCCTCGTGGTACTCGATTGTGCCGAGAACGCCGTCCTTTGTGATGCTGACTATCGAGATTACCCACTTGTTTATCGTCTTGCCCTCTATCGCCCAGTGCTCCTCGGGGACGAGCGGGAAAATGCTGTCGGTATCCTCGGTGAGCGCGAAATTCACGAGCAAGCCGCCGTCCTCCGTTTCGTAAACGTGCGGATTGGCTCTGTACGCGTCCTTCCAGAGAAATTCCGTTGTTCTCAGTGCGACCGCCGCCGTTGCGAATGCTAAATCCACCGCCTCGTCCTTATCCTCGGGGAATTCCCGAAAGCCGCTGAACGCCGCCATACATTCGATGCTGTCCGGTTTGTCCTCAAAGGTCTCATAGCCGCCCGCGACGCCGAGAAGGCACGTTTCTCCGAACCACTCCTTGAACACGAAAAACCGCCTGTTCTCGCTTTGATAGCCGCATATCGGGAACGCGCACTCCAGCTTCGACGGGAGCTTGCCGCGCTCCGCGAGCCAGACGAACAGCGCGTCACGGGCGTTGTCGCGCTGAATTGCGAAATTCGCGATTATGTACGCCGCGCTTAAAATGTCGTCCCTGTCGTCGGGGCACTCGCAGAACGTGCTGAATGCTATCGGGCACTCGAAATCCTCCGGGTCGCCCTCGCTTTCTTCTTCCGTAAAGCCGCCCGAAACGCCGAGATACCACGTGTCGCTGTCGGGAGTCCTGAACTTGAACACGCAGAAAATGCGGTTCCCGGTCGATTCGTCGCCTATAGCCGCGACAAACTCCATTTCCAGAAAAGGATTTTCGCTTATTTCCGGGCGGGTTTGAAGAAATTCGCAGAGCCGCTTGCGGGCAATGTTGATTATAATTTCGTCGTCCATAATGGTTTTCCTTTCTTGTTTTTATTCGTCCGAGCCGAACACAATTAAAACAGCGAAATTTTCATATTCAACGAGAAAAGTTTCGCAAATAATATACGTGTAATAATCCGACAAAATCCCCGACTTTTCCTCAACCTCAAAAAGCCTTTTCGGTTTGTCGAGGTGATATTCGACCTCCGCGAAAAATTCTCTGATAATTTCGCCGCAATTATTTTGGTCTTCGCTGTATCTTGTGTAAACGTCCTCGATAACCGCGGCGGGGCTTTCGTTGATCTCCGAGAACGTAAACTCCGCGTTTTTAAGCCGCTCCGCGTGCTTTTCGGGCTCGCGCGTAAACGGAACGTATCTGCTTATTCCGGTGCGGAGCATCTCCGAAAAATCAAGATCAAGATTATTTGGCAGCGCGAAAACGTCCGTCGCTACCGCGTGATTTTTCGGGCAGCTTCTCCCAAGAAATATGTCGCAGAGCGCGTCGACAGCGCCCGCCAAAAACGCCGTTGCGCCGTCGGTATCTCTGAACGCGCAGTATAGATTGCTCATTTTGTTACCTCTCTTTTTAAAACGCTCGGCGGTCGGGCTTCGCCCTCGCCTCGCTTGATTTACAGATAATCCTCGATCGCTTCCTTAAATGTACCCTCTCTTATATATCGCTATGGCGATACGACGGATAAAAAGTAAACCCCCGCGCAGTAGGTATCGTCAAAATCCAGCCGAAGCGAATAGCCCGTATTTTCCAAGCGCCGGCTGCATAGGTCGGCTTTTTCTTTTAGGTTATCTTCGCCGTCTATGTCAACATAAACATTTTGCAGATTCTCCCGTATTGCCAAGAAGAGATTTTCCGGGAGCTTCACTCTCAAAAAATCGGAAACCTTTTGAGTAACGTCTTCTTCATATCCGCCGACAAGCAGGCTTTCCGAGCGTGCGGCTCCATAGTGAAGCCAAAACGCTTTCTCGTCCAAGCCGCCATCTTCAGCCAAAAAATCCTCAAACTCCTGCTTTGTTTCTATGGACAGCATCTCGTTGATTACGTCCGCTTGAGTCGTGTAAAGCTCCGAAAAATTTTCCGTTTCAAAAAGCGTTTGGAGCAATTGCTTTTCACTGTTGTTCATAACCGCCTCCGTAAATATTTATTCCGTGCCGCCCTTTTTACAAATAGTCCTCGATAGCCTCCAAAGCTCCCTCGCCGAGCTTATCAACGATAAACTCCTTTCCGAACAGAATATACGCGCGGAAAATGTAGATGTTCGCCTCGTTGTATCTTCCCATTTTGCTCAAAACAATCGCGAACGTGAGGAGCACCATTCCGTTTATTCTGCCGTTTTTGCAGTTATAGGCTTTCTTGATTGAAGTGAGCGCGTTTTCGAAATCGTCATCGTCGAGGTAAGCGTTTGCTTGCATAAAATACAGATACGCCGCCTGCTCGTAGACCTCGGGCTCCGCGGTGAATACCGCGAGAGCTTCTTCGACGCTTTTGTTTTTCTCGTAGGCTTTTATCGCCTTTTCGCCGATCTTATTGCGCTCCTTTTCCTGCTTTTGAGGGTCGGGGAACTCAACCTCCAGCTTGCCTGCATGGTACAGATCAACCTCTTCTTGGGTATAGACCTTGATCTTTCCGCTTGCGATGCCGTCATCGATGAATTTCTGCACCTCGGAAACCTCTGCGGTCATCTCCAGCTTTGTTTCCTTATCCAAAAGCTCGCGGTATTTTTCGGGAACGTCGTTCCAACATTTGCCCTTGGTGTCCTTGTCGGCAAAAATGAAGCATTGCTTCGCCGCTTCCATATACCCGAGCTCGTACATTACCATTCCCAAAAGCAGATCTGTTTTCGCGAGATTAGGCTGCTTTTTCGGCTCGTCGGCGCAATACAAAAGCCCCGACAGCCTCAGCGCGGTGCGGTACGCCTTGTGCTCATAGCAGCGCTGAACCAGCTCATACACAAGCTCGTAAGCGTCCTCCTCGCTGCATTTCGGAACCTCCAGGGCTCTCCATTGAACCAAAAGCGAGCCGAAATCGTCAAGCAAATCCTCGAAATCATTATCGGGGATTTCGCCGAGCTCGTCCGTGATCATTCCGAGAATATCCGCAACGTTGTCGTCGGCGGTTTCTTTGGTGAGCGGGATAAAGGATTTGTTCACGTTTTCCTTGCCCGACACCTTTATATCGCGGATCACAAGCTCTCTGCATATCTCGGTATCGCTGCTTTCATACGCATCATAGGAAGCCGCCCCGAATGTCAGTCTGGATTTTACCCTGCCCGCCTTTGCGAACAGCAAAATTCCCAAGATTCTCGCGAACTCATTCGGGCGATAGATCCCGCGGCTGTTGTTCGCGAACTTGAATAATTTATCTTCCAAGTCGTCAAACGGCTTTGAGCTTATCGCGTTGTATTCGTCTATTATCTTTTCTGTCCTTTCCTTGATATTCGTAAATCTGAAAAGACCGTTATTTAAAATACTTTACGCCGCTTTCGAATATCCTCATATCGAAATTACCGTCGTAAATCTTGTAGAGGTTTACCCCTAC
>CAYSHU010000234.1:0-3635 GCA_964430965.1 uncultured Ruminococcus sp.
GCGAGATAAACATTCATTGGGTGCTCGCGAACCCCGAGCCTATCGAGCTGGGCGAAGTAAACTATAAGAGATAAAATCAAGCGAAGCGGAGGCATAACCACGACGCGAGGGCGGAGCGAAGCGAAGCCCGACCGCCGAGCGTTTTAAAATAAGGAGAATATTATGCAAAACTTTCAAAACTACAACGCGCCGAAGTACGCGGACAAGGAGAAATTTGTTGAGGTCGAGGAGGGAATTTACCGCACCAAAGACCCCTACGGAACCGACGAGGTTTATGTCACCTCGCTGACATTCGAGCTGGAGGACGATAATTTTGAGGGCGGCTGCTCGCCGTCGGACATTCCGCAAACGCCGTTTGATGACTTGCTCGACGAGTTTACGGTACACGTCACCGACTTCTACGAGGACGAAAACGAGGCGAGCGAAGTCACCTGCTATCAGGAATTCGGCTCGCCCGTGCTTGAGGAAATTCAAAACCTCCGCACAATAATAGGAAAGCGGTTCTACGCCGTCGAAAACCCCGAACGCGATGGATATTACAAGATCATAATCGCGGATATGTCCGAGCCTCGCGTTAGCGCAGAGGAAGCCGATGATGACAACGACGAGGACAACGACGCTCCCGCCGTGGCAGCCGCCGAAGCAAGCGTCAAGGATTTCGATTTCGAGTATCGCGAGGGCTACGGCGGCGTAATAAACGAATATCTCGGCAGCGACAAAGCGGTCATTATCCCCGCGGAGATCGACGGCAAGAAGGTAAAAGCGATTGGCGACGACGCGTTTGCGAAACGCGAAAATCTTGAAAGCGTCGTCATTTCCGACGGAATTCAAATACTGGGCTGGGATGTGTTCAACGGCTGCAAGAAGCTTAAAAATATCATAATTCCCGAAAGCGTGGAGTTGTTTATGGGCAGAGTTTTTGCCGGAACTCCGTGGCTGAAAAGCAAGCAAAAGGAAAACCCGCTTGTAATCGTAAACGGGTTTCTTATAGACGGCAAAAAATGCGAGGGCGACGTTGTTATCCCCGATGGCGTTATAGATGTCGCTTCCGAAGCGTTTTGCAAGTGCAAGGGAATTACGAGCGTATCAATCCCGGACGGCGTTACGGAGATAGGTCACAGAGCGTTCCAGGGCTGCAAGGCGCTTACAAGCGTGACGCTCCCCAGCACCGTTACGATTATCGGCGAGGAAGCGTTCGAGGGTTGTAAGGCTCTCGAAAATCTGAATTCGCCCGATAATTTCGATAAGCTGGAAAATCTGTACGAATTCGCCTTTGACGACACTCCGTGGCTTAAGAATCTTATCGAAAACGCGCACAACGAAAACGAGCCCCTCATCATCGGACATTGTCTCCTTGACGGCAGAGCAATGAAAGGCGAAGTCGAAATCCCCGACGGCATAACGGACATCTACTATAAGGCGTTTTATTACAACAGGGAGATTACAAGCGTGACAATCCCCGAAAGCGTGAAGGAGATAGGGCGCTTCACGTTCCAGGGCTGCTCGGCGCTTGAAGAGGTCGAGATTGAGGACGGCTTAAAGACGATAGACGATTGCGCTTTCCATAGCTGCACAGCGCTGAAGGAAATCGAGATCCCCGAAAGCGTGACCGAAATCGGCGAATGTGCGTTTTTTGAGTGCGAATCGCTTGAAGAAGCCGACATTTCCGACGAGCTTTCGGCGATACCGAGCGGCGCGTTCTGCGGCTGCAAATCGCTTGAGCGCGTCTACATGGGCGACAGCGTGACCGTAATCGGGAGCGGCGCGTTCAAGGAGTGTACCTCTCTGCGCTTGGTGCAGTTCCCCGTCAATCCGGAGTCAATAGGAAAAGGAGCGTTTGCGGGCTGCACCGCGCTTGAAAGCGTGGCTATTCCCGACAGCGTTTCCGAAATGGGGGAAGAGGCGTTTATGAACTGCTCCGCACTCCGTGAAGTGTATCTCCCCGGATCTCTGGGCGTACTGTTTGACAGCGTGTTCGAGAACTGCACGTCGCTTGAGGAAGTCCACTTTGAGAACGGCTTGAGGGTGATAGGCACATACGCGTTCCGCAACTGCTGCAATCTTAAGGAGCTCGACCTGCCCTACACCCTGAAGCAGATTAACCCGCTGGCGTTCGAGGCGTGCGCCGCGCTCAGAGAAGTCGAAATCCCCGAACGCGTGTTTTACTTCTACCTCTCGGCGTTCAGGGGCACAAACTGCACTGTTGCGTACAGAGACAAGGAGTACTCCTTTGTGGATATAAATCCCGCGGCGAATGTGGAATCGCTCAACAACGAGGATAAAATCTACGCTGACATTTTCGGAAAGGTGACCGAGGTCGAGGTCATCAGCACGGGCGACAATCAGTACGATGAAAACGGCAATCACAAGCCCGACGGCTTTGCGCTTTCCGATAATGAGATCGCGGCGCTGAACGATTTCCTGAAAAACGTCAAGCTCGAGGATTTTGTCGAGCAAATCACCGAATACTGCAACGAGCGCTGCGAGGAAAACGGCGAGGAGCCGATCAAGGACTACATGACGCAGCACGTAATCACGATAAACCAGATCGCCGTGAACGTATGCAAGGATAACGGCGATGATGACCCAGAGATCGCGCTTATCGGGGACTGCGATTGCGACGAGGAGAACGGAATCTGCATAGGCTTCCGCGGCGGAGAGCTTGTTGGTATTGAGCAGCAGGACTGGCTGCTATAAGCAATTGTAAATTGTTTATCGGGGAGGTGTTTATGAGATACGTTTTTATGAGATACGTTTTATACAAAGACAACATATATTTAGAATCGTTCGATGAGGATTGCTTTGTGACCGGCTATAAAGAAAAAACGGACGACACGTTTTACAGATATCCCGATAATCCCGCGTGTTACGCAAAGGACATCAAGGACGGCGACGTATACGATCTGTATCAGATCGACTTCTTTGTCGAGTATCATGGCAAGATACGTATCATTGATCATAAGCGTAAAATTGAAAATTACAAGGTCGTGATATATGTCGAGGAAACAGATCAGAGAGGAGAAGTTGTCCACGTTCCCTTGACCGTTGACCTTCACGATTGCAGCGGTCTGCACGCGTATTACGCTTATTTTGTCCGCGGCGGGAAAAAATTGGATAAACACGAGACGAAGTGTGTTTATATGGAGCTCGATAAATTCATGGCGGAACTGGAGAGGCATTGCCACGAAAATGTTTAAGGACGCTGTCGACGAGCTTGCCGACGACTGCGGCGAGGAGAAAGGAATCTGCATAGGCTTCCGCGAGGGAGAGCGAAGCGGAGGCAGATGCACGGCGCGAGGGCTCGGCGAAGCTGAGCCCGACCGCCAAGCGTTTTAAAATCAAGCGAGGCGGGGGAGTGCGTCAGCCGCAGCGAAGCGGAGGCTGATGCGCGACGCGAGGGCGGAGCGAAGCGCAGCCCGAACGCCGAGCGTTTTAAAATCAAGCGAGGCGGGGGAGTGCGTCAGCCGCAGCGAAGCGCAGCCCGAACGCCGAGCGTTTTATAATAGGAGGAATTACAATGAGAAGCATTAACCTTGACGTCATCAAAGAGATCGTATCCGATGAGGAACTCGCCGAGATCGCGGGCGACGCTATGACGCTGAATTTCCTTGCGGAGCCGCAGCCGCTTTCCGAGT
>CAYSHU010000235.1:0-3560 GCA_964430965.1 uncultured Ruminococcus sp.
TCGGGAATATTTCGCCGTTTACATAAACGTACAGCAAGCCGTTCACAAAGCCGTTTGCGCTCCATTCGGGGACGGGCTCTGTCAAAAAAGCAAATTTATCGGGATTTCCAAACAGCATATTTAAACCCCCAGAACTTGGGTGCGATAATACTCACCCACGCCCTCGCGTATTTTCGTAAACTCCTCCAGCGGGATTTTAACGGAATTCATCAGCTCGAAGTTTTCCAAATCAACCCAATAGCCGATAAGCACGCGGACGTTCGTGCCGTCGCTCACCGCGAACAGCTCATAGCCCGCGTCGGCGAGCTCGTTGAGCTCGATATCGAAACGGTACTCCTCGTCCGCCTCGTTGTCGCCCGCGCACTGCGCCGGGTAGCGCAGGCGGCGTATCTCGTCGAACAGCGCTAAGTCGCTCAGCGCGAACAGCCGCTCATCGACGGGCGGCTTGATAAACGCGTAGTTCTGCACGCCCCTTAGATCGGTCGAAATCGGCGTTCTGCGGTACTCCTTCGGGAATACCTCGCCGCTTACGTACACGTAAAGCAGCCCGTTCACGAAGCCGTCCTTGCACCAGTCGTCGACCTTCTCCATTATAATAGCAAATTTATCGGGATTTCCTGCGACCATACTGTGTAACACTTCCTGTAGTTTATTTTTTGTGTTTTCCCTGCTGAAAGCGGGGGAAACATGACGTTATCTGATATTTGAGCGGGTAAGCGCCTCGGTACAAGTTACCACTCTTCACACTGTCCCACGATTTCGGAGAGTGACTTAATCTCATTCTTCTCCATATACTCCGCAATGCCGTCTATGACCTCGAGCGGCGCGTAGGGGTTTTGGAAAATCGCCGTTCCCATTTGCACGGCGCACGCTCCCGCCAGCATCATTTCAATCGCGTCCTCCCACGTCGAAATGCCGCCCATACCGATTATCGGGATATTCACCGCCTTGTAGCATTGCCGCACCATTCTCACCGCTACGGGGAACACCGCCGCTCCGCTTAAGCCGCCCATATTATTTTTGAGAATAGGGCGGCGCGTTTTAATATCAATTCTCATTCCGAGAAGTGTGTTGATAAGCGAGATAGCGTCTGCGCCCTCGGCTTCTGCCGCTTTCGCGATAATTGTAATATCCGTGACATTCGGCGTGAGCTTTACGATAAGCGGCTTTGAGGTCGCCTTGCGAACCGCTCTCGTGACCTCGCCTGCACCCTCGGGAGTAACTCCCCAGGTCGCCCCGCCCGCCTTTACATTCGGGCAGGAGATGTTCAGCTCAATCATATCAACATTAGAAGCGTCGAGAGCCTCCGCTGCCGCGATATAATCATCAACTGTCGCCCCCGCGACGTTCGCGATTATCACGTTGCCCTCCTCCTTGAGAGTTGGCAGATAATACTCAATAAACCCGTGGACGCCGATATTCTGAAGCCCGACGGAGTTAAGAATCCCCGAATACGTTTCCGCGATACGCGGCGGCGGGTTGCCGAGCTTCGGCTCGATAGTCATGCCCTTGCAGGAAATTCCGCCGAGCCTTGATATCGGGTACAGATCCGTGTAGCACTCTCCGTTTCCGTATGTTCCCGAAGCGGCTATAACGGGGTTCGGAAACTCCACGCCCGCTATTCTAACGCTCATATCAACCATCGAACCGCACCTCCTCCGCGTTGAACACGGGGCCGTCCTTGCACACCCGCGAATAAAACTCCTTGCCGCCGCGCACCGTCATGCACGAGCAGACCACGCACGCGCCAACGCCGCAGCCCATTCTTTGCTCCAGCGAAACCTGGCACGGCACGTTTTTCTCCTCGCAGAGCTTAACGACCGCCTTCAGCATCGGCGTCGGACCGCAAGCCATAACCGCCGCGGTGTCGCCCTTTTCAAGAACCTCCGCGAGAGGCTCGGTCACCAAGCCCTCCCGACCGACGCTGCCGTCGTCGGTACAGAGAATTGTTTCGCTGCCGTTTTCCTTGAACTCGTCCTCGAGAATTATTTTGGAATAATCGCGGAAGCCGAGAATTGCCGTGCAGAGCTCCCTCGAAACGTGCGAAACGCCGAGCAGCGGCGGCACTCCGATGCCTCCGCCCACAACAACGATCCTTTTCCCCTCGGGAATTCTGAACCCGTTTCCGAGCGGCGCGAGCACGTCAAGGCTTTCGCCCTCGCCGAGCGAAGCTATCGCCTCTGTGCCGTTTCCGCGAACCTCAAACACAAACCGCAGCGTGCCGCGCTCCCTGTCTATCCCGCAGATCGAGATAGGCCGCCGCAGCGTAAAGCCCGGCGCGGTGATATTCGCGAACTGCCCCGGCTGCGCCTCGTCGGCGAGCTCGGGCGCGTCGATAACAAACGAATAAACGCCCTTTGCCAGAGTTTCTTTTTCAAGAATAGGATATTTGCCGCAATAGAACATAATAGTAAATCTCCCGTTATAAATTATTTTTCGGAATTGTCAGGCTCTTCATCAACGATTTTCGCCTTGACCCCGCCGCTCTCAGCCTTTTTCGGCGCGGGCTTTGTCAACGCTTTTATTCTGTGCACCGACAGCCGAATTATTATCACTACCAGCACGACATACAAAATCATCTGCACGCTGAACACGCTCACATAATTGAACATCAGCCTTTGGTGCGTGATATACATCGCGTCCAGCAGCGCGAGCAAAATCGGCAGCTTGCACAGCGACACCGCGAACGCGTACCAGTCGTAAACGCTCTGCGCGTTCTGCTTCGTTATGTTATATTTCGCGAGCCTGTGGCTTTTCAGCGTGAGTATCAGATACGCCGCGAAAACCGCAAGTACAAGTGCGGGGAAAATCCACGCGGAATATTGCCTGTACGCCAGCGACTCCTCGTACTTATAAAACAGCCGCATATCGCCCGCGAGCCACGCTTCTTTAAGGATTTCGTTTACTGTTGCTTTGTACGTTGGGAAGAAATGGATCGTCGAGCTTACGATTACATACGCGACAACCAGCGACAGTGCGTCGCTGATTATCCGCGCGGGCTTGTATGTGCGCTTTACGGGGAATTTTCCGATTTTCATATTTTTGTAATATCCACCATTTCAACATCGTTTATCGACCGCCGCGCTTCAAGGCAATCGAGCAGGGCGTTCGCCGTGTCTATCGCCGTGAGGCACACTATCGAGCGCTCGACCGCCTTTCGCCTCATTCTGACGCTGTCAAGCGACGGCTTTCTGCCCGTTTCGCTTGTTGAGATAACATAATTTATCTCGCCGCTTTCCAAGAGCGTGATAACGTTCGGCTCTTTGTACTCGTGAATTCGATAAACGTGATTTGCCGCTATCATATTTCTGTTCAGCACCGATGCCGTGCCGCCCGTCGCGTAGATCGTAAACCCAAGCTCCTCAAAGCGGCTCGCTATCTCAATGACCTCGTTCTTGTCGGAATCCCGCACGGAAATCAGCACGCCGCCGTGGTCGCAGAACTTATATCCCGCCGCCGTAAGTCCCTTGAACAGCGCGTCGCCGAACGTCCGCGCAATACCCAAGCACTCGCCCGTGGACTTCATCTCGGGACCGAGCTGATTATCGACGTCGTGCAGC
>CAYSHU010000236.1:0-3543 GCA_964430965.1 uncultured Ruminococcus sp.
ATCCCGCGCTCGCGAATTTTGAGGTCACGTCCGCGCTCGCGCAGGCGGCGAAGGAAATCTACGACAATCCGAATGTGTTCGGAAATTACCACGTCGGCGTTGTTCACTCAAAGGACAGCTTTTACGGCGAGGTGAACCCCGATGGCTCTGCCGTTGGAGAGAACATCAAATCCCGCTGGGACAGCTACCTCAAGAGCGGCTGCCTGGCGTCCGAAATGGAGTGCGCGGCTATTTACGCGGTCGGGCAAGTGCGGAAAGCCGAGGGTAAAATCCCCAGGATCCGCTGCGGCGCCGTGCTCACCGCTTTATGGAACGCCGAGCGCTCCAAGCGCGGTCTGGACGATACGATTAGCAACGACACGACGCGCGGAATAAAGTGCGCCGTAAGAGCGTTGGAAATAATCATCGCGAATGACGCGGAACAAGAGGCGCGGTATCGCGCGTGGATGAATGAAAACAGGTGATTCTTAATGTCAAAAATACAATGCCCCTGCGGCTGCGTTATCCCCGACATCGGCGACGGTCAGAGCTTCAAGGGCTACATTCTGTCCGACAAGCAGCGGTTTCCGTTTTATGACTTCGCCGATGAAATGATCGAGTCCCCGGAACCCGACCGCGCGGGGCTTTGCATGACGTTCCGAAAGGAGGTCGGCACGGGATATATCCGCTTTAAGCGCGTTTATCAATGCTTTGAGTGCGGGCGGATTTTAATTGAAAACGAGGACGGAGAGTTTTCGGTCTTTGCGCCCGAAAATCATAACAACACCCCGGTGTTGGATTTCGACGTGGGAAAACGCTCCGGTATCGTCAAAAGAAATTCACGCGGTGAATAAAGAAAACAGAAAACCGCCCCGCTTCAGCGGGGCGGTTTTTGATCAGCTTTCCAGCAGCTCCTTAATGTTTTTGGCAAAGTCTTCGAGAGTTTCCGCGTAGAAATCCGCGGAGCGCTTCATTCCCTCGGTGTCGCTCTCCGAAATATCCGCTACGCCCGCGGTTACAAATCCCGCTTTATTCGCTGTTTTTATCGCGTAGAGCGAGTTCTCGAAAACTATTGTTTCCTCGGGGATAGCGTAAATCAGATCCGCTGCCGCGAGGTAAACATCGGGTCGGGTTTTCGCGCCGTAGTTAGAGCAGCTCACCGCTCCCGCGAAAAAACCCCCTACGCCGAGCCTATTCAGCGCGACCATACCAAGCCGCTCGTCGCTCATCGTCGCGATGCTCATATAAACGCAGTGCGCGCGCAGCGCCGAAAGCAGCTCCGCCGCGCCGTCCTTAAGCCGCACCTCCTCGGTGTAATAGCTCTCGGTCATTCGCGTCAGGTGCCGCACTATCTCCTCCGCGGAATACGGCACGCCGTAATGCTCGCGGAAATACTGCGCCGCCGAGGGCAGCGTCATCTCTGCTACCTTTTCCGTCAAGTCCGCCTCGGGCTTTTTTTTGAGCAGCGTAAGATACCGCGCCCCCAGCGTCAGCCACATCTCCGAGGAATCCAGCAGCGTGCCGTCCAGATCGAATATCGCGAATTTTATCATTAAAAATACCACCTTATGTGAGGATAAAATAAAAATGCAAGAGGCAAGTGTCAGAAGTAAGATTTGTTTTTATGCTCCCCCCGCCGAAGGCGGGAGAGCATAATTTGAGTTTAGATCAAATGCAGGAGGCGGGATTATCGGAGGTAAGAGATGAACCGCGATTTACAGCTTTGCTGTTTTTTGCTCAAAGCCGATTTTGCGCTCGGCGTTTTCTCGGACGAGGTATTCCTTGTCGACCCTTATCTCGCCCCAGTCCTTTTCGAGAGTGCGTTTTACCTGCTCGTCCATTTCCTTGTGGAATTCTGCGAAGAAGCGCTTTACCTCGCTTACGAACTCGCGGTATGGGATTTCAAGAGAGCCGCGCGGCGATGTCCAGATGCTTTCGCCGCTTTCAAGAGAATACCCGCTGTTCCAGTAGAATTTCAGCAAATCTCCGCAGCGGAAGCACCCGATGATCGGACCGCCTATGAGATGCCCGCTGTCGAAAACCCTGCTTGAGAACCACTCCCTTTTTTCAAGATATTCGTCGAGCTTCTCGTCGAACGCGGGGTCGTCGGGAATCTCATCGAGCATTTTTTGCGAAAGCTCCTCAAAGCCCTCAACGCTGTCGTAAAGCTCACGGGAGATCGGCTGAGCTATGCTCTCGAAGATTTCCGAAAAATCCTCGAGAAAGCGCGAGAGGTAATAGTCGTTATAGCGCGTTTCGCCGCCCCACTCGCGCATTGCTGCCTCGGAGTACTCATACACCGTTTTATCGCCCGCCGTTATCCAAAGCAGCCCGTCCGTAAGCCCGAACCACGAAAGCGAGTATCTCCCCGCTTCCCCGAACGGCGCGATTTTGTCAAGGCTGGTTTTCAGCTCGAAATTTATTCTGAATCCGTTCATTTTATTTCCCTCTGCGAAAGCAAAACCGAGTTACGAGGGTCGCCGCTGTCCAAATTCTCGCGCAGGATCTTCACCGTTTCCAAATCGCAAAACAGAACGCCGTCAACGGAGCATTTTCCCTCAAAGCCCTCAAGTGTCCGAAAGCACTGGTCGTCGAGGAAGAAGTACGTTTCGGAGAAGCCGCCTTGCCTGTCATACTCCGACGAGATTCCGACGTGGTGCGGCTTGCCGTTTATCTCGACGGTTAAGTCCTCAAGCGGCGCGCCCGCGGCGATGTCCTGCCTGAACAGATCGAGAATATCCGTCGGGCGGCAGACGAGCGGCTCCCATTTCGGGGCGAAGAGGGTTTTCATTTTATCGAAAATCGACATCTCAATCCTCCGCCTTTTGCGCGAGCAGTTCCGAATATTTATTCCGAAACTCCGCGAACGTTCCGTTGTCAAGCGCCTCGCAGATCTTATCCATAAGAGTGTTGTAGAAATAAAGATTATGCAGCACCGCAAGCCGCCCGCCGAGCTGCTCTCCCGCCTTGAAGAGATGACGGATATACGCGCGGGAAAAATTGCGGCACGCGGGGCATCCGCAGCCCTCCTCGAGAGGGCGCGGGTCGGTTTTGCAGCGCTCGTTCGTCGCGTGGAGAATTCCGTTCCACGTGAAGATCGTCGCGTGCCGCGCGTTGCGGGAGGGCATTACGCAGTCGAACATATCCACACCGCGCCATACCGCCTCGATAAGATTAGACGGCGTTCCCACGCCCATTAAATACCGCGGCTTGTCGACGGGCGCGAACGGGATAACCTCGTCGAGAATATGATACATCACCTCGGTCGGCTCCCCGACAGCGAGCCCGCCTATCGCGTAGCCGTCAAGCTCCATTTCGCTGATCATCTTCATATGCTCAACGCGGATATCATCATAGGTTCCGCCCTGGTTTATCGCGAAAAGAAGCTGCTTTTTGTTTATCGTTTCGTCCAGCGAATTCAGCCGCTTCATCTCCGCTTGGCAGCGCGCAAGCCAGCGCGTCGTGCGCTCGACGGATTTCTGAACATACTCCCGCGGCGCGGGGTTTTCAACGCACTCGTCAACCGCCATAGCGATCGTAAAGCCCAGCCGCCAATGAATTCCC
>CAYSHU010000237.1:0-3500 GCA_964430965.1 uncultured Ruminococcus sp.
CTATGATAGGCTCGCCGCCGCGCGGGCTCCATATTCTGTCAACATCGGGGCACATCGTTCTTATCGAGCATTCCTCGCTTGAGATGAACACCGTGTCGTCCTTCTCCGCGGCAACCATAGAGCGGAGCTTCAAGCGGTCGTTAAGCGCCATAAGCCCGTTGTTGAAGCCCAGAATTATCGAGAACGGACCCGTGATCAGCAGGCTTGAATAAACATTCCTGAAATGGCGGTACTTTTCCGTGTCCTCGGGTGAGAACTTGCCGCTTTCAAGCTCGCTCCAGAACGGCGAGGCGATAACCTTCGCCACGTCCTCCAGCGGCATATCAAGCCGTCTGTGGAGATAGTCGATTATGTACGTGATGACCTCGGTATCTGTCAGCAGGTTGCACTTATAGCCGAACATCTCAATAAAGCGCCTGTTCGCGTCATAGGACGAAATCTCGCCGTTGTGGACGATCGTGTAGTCCAGCAGCGAAAACGGGTGCGCGCCGCCCCACCAGCCGGGCGTGTTTGTGGGATAACGCCCGTGAACCGTCCAAGCCCAGCCGTCGTATTCCTCAAGTCTGTAGAAATCGCCGACGTCCTCGGGGTAGCCTACCGCCTTGAATACGCCCATATTCTTGCCGCTTGAGAACACATAAGCGCCGTCTATCCTGTCGTTGATTTTAATAACGCATTTCGCGACGAACGTGCGCTCGTCAAGCTGGCTGTCCTGCAGCTTCGTCGGCAGGGGATTCACGAAATATCTCCAGATAAGCGGTTCGTCGGTGATATTTGGGTTTTTCCGCACTGGGATTCTCGACAGGTTCACCACATCAAAATGGCGGTCGAGAAACGCCTCGCACTTAATTCTCGCCTCGCTGGAATCGTAAAACACGTGCAGCGCGTACTGGTCCTTATACTCGGGATAAATGCCATATCCCGCATAGCCGCCGCCCAGGCCGTTCGAGCGCTCGTGCATACAGCCTATGGAATTTACGATAACGCTGCCGTTTGTCCGTCTGCCGCTTCTGTTAATGAAGCCCGAGATAGCACACCCCGCAGGTATCCTTGTCGCTCCCTCTTTCTGTAACATAATTATCTTCTCCTTACTGTTAAATTATCAAAAACCGCCTATGGCTTCGATAAATACAATATTATTATACATCAATCGTCAAAAAATGTCAAGGGCATTTTGCAAGAATTTTTATCAAATCTTTCATTTTGGGGGATATTTTTCAAGCCGGTGAGCACTCTGCATAAATGCCGCTTACAAGCGAAATAAGCCGTGCCAAACGGCAAGCCGAGCGGCGGCATTTGCAGGAAGCAGCTGGTTTTTAATGCAAAATCACACGGAAAAATATGTTCTGCCGGATTGACAATTTTGTGAAAAGTGCTTGATAACTGTTGACAACGGCGCGGATTTTTTGTATAATTAAATAAAACGGAAAAATATTGTTCTCTCCCCGACTTCGGCGGGGAGAGAACGGACGGAAAGTATTACGTGGGGGAGGTGCGCTTATGAGAATATTAAGGCTGATCGCCGCCGCGCTCTGCGCCGCGCTGCTTCTGACAGCCTGCAAGAGCGCCTCTCTTGAAACCTTGGGCGAAACCTCGGTTGAGATTTCGCCGCGCCCCGAAAGCTCCCAAGGCGAGCCGATTTCGTCAAGCTCAAATTCGAATGAGCCGCCGATTATCCAAGAGCCGCCCGCCGCGCCGGATTACACCGCCTATGAGGTCTACTGCGTTGAGGAGAGCCGAATTCTCCTCGGGGAGAACATCTATCGCAAAATCGCCCCCGCAAGCCTCACAAAGCTCCTGACCGCGTCCGTCGCGCTGAAATACTGCTCAGCCGACGAGGTGGTGACAGTCGGGACGGAGCTTGAGCTCGTCCAGCCGGAATCCAGCCTTTGCCTTATCAAAAAGGGACACAGACTTACGATGTACGACCTGCTGACGGGGCTTCTTCTCCCGTCGGGCAACGACGCGGCGTACACGATCGCGGTGCACGTCGCGCGGAAGACAAGCGGAATGTCCGACCTCCCGGACAGGGCGGCGGTGAGGGTCTTCTGCAATCTGATGAACGACTTCGGCGAGGAGATAGGGCTTCGCAATACGCATTTCGTAAACCCCGAGGGCTGGGACGACCCGCGGCACTACACCACCGCCTCCGACCTCACGAAAATCGCGAAATACGCGCTGTCCGTTCCCGAAATCCGAGAGATCGTCGCGACGCGCGAGCGTGAGGTGACATTCGTATCCGGCGAAACGATCACTTGGTACAACGGCAATTTGCTGCTCTGGGAGGACGAGGATTTCTATTGTCCCGACGCGATCGGCATGAAAACAGGCTTCACCGACAACGCGGGAAGATGTCTGATAGCTGCCTTTGAGAAATCGGGCAAGACGTATATAATCACGATGCTCGGCTGCAAAGACCCCGAGTGGCGGTATAATAAGGTGCTTGAGCTTTATCGACGGGTGATAGTTGACAATTAACAATTAACGTGTCCGCCTTAGGCGGACATTTTTTTGAAAAAATACTTGCAAAAATCCCCAAAATAGGCTATAATAAAAATGTATGTTATTCTCCCAAGAAAGGATATGAAACTTATGGCTGTGGAACTTAAAACAATCGAGCACCTGTGCGAGCTTTCCAAGCTCGATTATGACGAGGACGGAATGAAAAAGGTTATGGGCGAGATGAGCGCCATTATCGAGCTTATGGACGAGATAAAGGAATTCGACCTCACGTATGACGACACTAAGGACGGCAACGAGATAGCCTTTAAGGACACGCGCGAGGATACGCCTGAGGAGAGTTTTTCAACCGAGAAGCTGCTCTCCAACACGGAAAGCGCGGACGGCTGTTATGTCGTGCCTAAAGTAGTTGAGTAAGAGGGCAGTAAATTTCAAAAAATGTCATAATTTTGCGTAAGCAAAATTATGACTGGTTCGCTCAGCGCAGCGCAACGGAAGGAGCGAAGCGACTGGAGTGAGCATGCGGTGAGCGAATTTTGAAATTTAAATTAAAATAAGGAGGCGTAATAATGGATATTACAAGAGCAAAAATCCGCGACCTTCGCAAGTCGCTTGATAATAAAGAAATAAGCGCGGCGGAGCTTTGCGGGGAATATTTCAAGAGAATTGAAGCGGTCGACCCGGGGCTGCTTTCATACATCACCGTAACAAAGGACAAGGCGCTCTCGGATGCGGAAAACGCCCAGAAAATAATCGACGCGGGGAAATCGACCGCGCTTACGGGAATTCCCCTCGCGATAAAGGACAACATCTGCATTGACGGCGTGAAAACCACGTGCGCGAGCCGTATGCTTGAGAGCTTTATCCCGCCGTATAACGCGACGGTTATCGAAAAGCTGAACGCCGAGGGCTATGTGCTTCTCGGGCGGACATCTATGGACGAGTTCGCAATGGGCGGCTCTAACCAGACATCGGCGTTCGCCAAGACGAAAAATCCCTATGATTTGGAGCGCGTTCCGGGGGGCTCCTCGGGAGGCTCC
>CAYSHU010000238.1:0-3482 GCA_964430965.1 uncultured Ruminococcus sp.
TTCCAGACCCGCGTGCTTTGCGAGAATTTTCTGCGTCATTGTCATTCCCATTTTGTCTACCTCCACAAAATAATGTAATTCGCGCAACACCGCTTCCCTGCCTCCGGCGGGAATAACGGCGAGTTTATATACATTCCGATACAAATATACATATCTATTATAGCACTTTTTTCTCGTCCTGTAAAGGGCTTTCGGAAAATTTTACAAAAAATTCCGCACAACGAAAAATCGCTATGCGGAATTTGATCATCACACCTTCATACGCTCGGAATATATCTTCGCCAGCATTCCGTCGGATATATGCGGGAAAAGATCATCGGCGTCCAGCATTGACATCGGCATTATATCCGTACATTCGAGCGGATTCCAACCGATCGTCGCGAAATCCAAAAGCGCCCGGGCGGCACGGTCGTTATCACCAAGGGAAATAAATATCCTCGCGGCCTTGAGATGCGCCCAATCACGCAGATCAGGTGACTTGCAGTGCATTTCATAGAGCCGCAGAAAATCATCTGTACTGCCCGAGCTGTCGATCAGGATCAGCATATCGCTTGCGGTGCGGGTGTCCTCCTCGGGCGGACACTCCAGCTTCGCGAGCTGCTTTTTGTGATACTGCGCGTACCCGTCAAAAAGCTCATCATAGCTTTTCGGAGCTTCGGGCGGAGAGTATTTTTTCGTTGAATTGAATTTGCCGTCCGCGCGGTCGAGTATCTGCGGGATAAAAGTCAGGTATCGCAAGCCCTTATTCGCAAGCTGCTCCTCGGAAAGACCTTCGTAAAGCGCCTTTAAGTACTCTATGCAGTCCTTAGCAATGGGCCGTGACTTCGCTCTGATCAGCGCAAACGACAATGCCATAGCGGTCTGATGCCACATATTGCCGGTGTACCACTCGCCGAGATACGGATAATACTCCATAATACGCTCGATCGCCGTTTCAAAATCGCAGCGGAAAAACGCGAGCTGCGCCTCGATCGCCGCCTTTTGCCGCGGCTGCTTATCAAATGCCGCCAGCCGCAGATCCGCTTCCTCATAATGACCGTTTCTGTATAGATCCGCTATATCCCGCAGTTTTTTCGGCACACTCACAACCGTGATGCTATTAAAATCTATCGTTGAAATATCGGGAAATCCCATAATAACCTCTCAATTATGTTATTTATAGCATAAGCTCCCTCGCGCAAAACGAGGGAGCATAGCATTAAATATGCTCGTTGATGTAGTTGATAAGCGCACCTATCTGCGGCTTTGAGAACTGCGCGTCCGCGCCGACGCTCTCTCCCTTTGCTCTCATCTGCGCGTTGATAAGCGACGAGAACAGATAAACGGGAATACGGTGGAGAATGTCGTCGTCCTTGATGCGCTTGGTGAGGTGGTGCCCGTCCATCTGCGGCATCTCAATATCGGAGATAACGCAGGAAACGTGCTCGAGGATATCACCGCTCATATCTCTGTGCCCGCTGATGTAATCCCAAGCGTCTCTGCCGTTGTCAAACGACACGATGTTCTGATAACCCGCGTCCGTAAGCGTGCTCTGGATGAGCTTGTTGAGGAACGGCGAGTCCTCGGCGATTACGATATGCTTGTTTGCCTTCGACTCGTCCGTCATTGTAGCGCCCGTCGCGTCAATAACAGCGGAGCGGTTGATGTCGCTTACTATCTTTTCGAAGTCGAGAATGAGAATAATTCTGTCCGTGAGCTTCGCGATACCCGTGGCGATATTGTTCGTGCCGTCACCCGAAATACGCGGCGGCTTTTCAATATCCTCCCAAGAAATACGCTGAATTCCCTTAACGGACGAAACATGGAAGCCGACGTCCATTTGGTTGAAATTACAAATAATCAAGAGGTCGTGCGCAACGTCGGTGCTCTCCTTGTTGAGCACCTTATGTAGGTCTATAACAGAAATTACCTTGTCGCGCGGCGTGAAAACACCCTCAAATTCGGGGGGAGAATCAGGCACGGGGATCATCGGCGTGTAGTTCATGATCTCATTTACCTTGGCGATGTTGATGCCAAAGCTCTGCGTGCCGACCATAAACTCCAGTACCTCCAGCTCGTTAGTGCCGCTTTCAAGGAGAATATTATTTTCCATATCCAAAAAGCTCCTTTAAAAAATTTATCCGCATAATGACCGTATTCATAACGGCACATTACTCTACATATATATTATACAACATTATTTCCAAAAAATCAAGGGCATTTCTCTGAAAAATGTACAATTTCTTAAAAAAGTTCTTGACAACCGCATTTTTTTGTGATATAATTGTAATATAAAGTAAAAAGGAGGCTTGTGCTATGGAATTGCAGGTCGCGTCAATGGCAATGTCGATGTCCGAGGCTAAGGTTGCTCAGGGCGTCAGCATCAGTATGCTTAAGAAAACAATGGAAGCTTCCGAACAGTCAATGGAAACGATTCTTGATATGCTTGACAGTATTCCCTCTCCCGACGGCAGGGGCGAGCTTCTTAACGTGCGCGCATAATTTGTCATAGTTTAATAAGATCCCCACTCCAAACGGAGTGGGGATTTTTCTGTATCAGCGAGAGTTTTCAAACCACTTGGAAGATGTAGAACTTTAAATAATCCGTTTCGGGGACGTTCCACAAAATCGGGTGGTCGGGCGACTGCCGCCTTGCTTCTATCTGCCGAAGCGAAACGTCCGCGTCGGCGGCGGCATCGTGGAGCATCTGCTTAAACAGCGGCTCTGTCATAAAATGCGAGCAGGAGCACGTCGCGAGGTAGCCGCCGCGGTTCAGCAGCCGCATTGCCTTGAGGTTAATCTCCTTATAACCGCGGAACGCGTCCTTTACGGTGCTTTTGCTTTTCGTGAACGCGGGCGGGTCGAGTATTATGAAATCGTAGGGACTGTTCCCATTTTTGTAAAGCTCGGTGAGCAGCTCGAAAACATTCGCGCACGTGAACTCGATGTTTTCCAAGCCGTTAAGCCGCGCGTTATTCTTTGACATCTCGATAGCGTCCGCGGAGATGTCAACAGCGTTCACGAGCTTCGCGCCGGCAGCCGCGGCGTTCAGCGCGAACGCGCCCGTGTGCGTGAAGCAGTCGAGCACTGTTCTTCCCTTCGCGATACGCCGAATAGCGGCTCGGTTGTACTTCTGGTCGAGGAAAAAGCCCGTTTTCTGCCCGTTGATGTAGTCGACGGAAAATTTCAAGCCGTTCTCGGTAATTTCGGTAACTCCCGACAAATCACTTCGCAAGCCGCGCCAGAAGCCCTTGTGCTCCTCCATTCCCTCCAGCGCGCGGATTTTCACGTCGCTGCGCTCGTAAACCGCGCTTATGTGCTCGCCCATTTTTTCAAGCTCGTACACCAGCAGCTCGTACAGCATTTCCTTGATTCTCTCAATGCCGAGCGACAGGACTTGAGTGACGAGAACGTCACCAAAGCGGTCAACCGTAAACCCGGGGAAGCAGTCCGCCTCGCCGAAAATCAGCCGACAGCACGAGAAATCCTCCGCCATTACGGTT
>CAYSHU010000239.1:0-3471 GCA_964430965.1 uncultured Ruminococcus sp.
CGATATACAGCGCGATGCCGAAGCTGCTCGAACGCGCGGGGAACTTCCCCGAGGGCTCGATAACAGGCATTTACACGGTGCTTGTAGAGGGCGACGACACCAACGAGCCGATTGCCGACACCGTCCGCGGTATCATAGACGGACACATTATACTATCGAGAAAAATTGCGGCGCAAAACCATTACCCCGCAATTGACATATTGCCGAGCGTTTCGCGTCTTATGAGCGAGATAGCCCGCCCCGAGCACAAGGCGGCGGCGGGAAAGCTGCGAAATCTGCTGTCGCTGTACACGGAGAACGCGGATTTAATCGCGATAGGCGCGTACAAAAACGGCACGAACCCCGAGCTCGACGAGGCGATAAACAAAATCGACGCGATAAACGAGTTCCTCATGCAGCGCGTCGAGGAGAGCGTCAGCTTCGAGCAGACCGTGCAGCTTTTGAGAGAGGCGGTCGGCGAGTAAAAGGGTGGATAGCACGTGAAAAAGTTTCATTTCACATTACAAAAGCTAAAGGATTTCCGGGAGCAGGAGCTCGACAGGCAGAAGAACGCGCTGTCGCTTCTCCAAGCCGATTTAAGGCGGATCGAGGAGGCGCGCGAGGTGCTTGTCGGCAAGGTCGCCGAGCAGGGCGAGCAGCTTGACAGAGTTTACAAGCTCGGCTCTACGGCAAGCGAAATCGCGATGCGAAAGCGCTATATCGTGACGCTCCAGCAGGAGATACATATGAAAGAGCAGCAGGCTATCCAGAAGCAGGCGGAGATCGAGGAGCAGCTTTCCGTAGTCGTTGAGGCGACAAAGGAGGTAAAGAAGCTCGAAAAGCTCGAGGAAAAACAGCTTGAGGAATACAACCTCGCAGCGGGCAAGGAAAACGAGCGCTTCATCGAGGAGTTTGTAAACACGCAGTCAACGCGGACGGCGAACGTATCTTAACGCTATCATCGGCGAAAGCCGTTGATATATACCATTATAATATAAAGGAGGTGTGTAAATGGCAGTAGCAATCAAGGCAGGCACGCGCAGCGACTATATGATAAGCGACGCGGCGATGTCCCAGCGTATGGCGGAGTTCAACAAGGAGCAGATGGCGCAGTTCGCGAATATCCTCGGCGAGCTTGGCAAGGGCGATTCCCAAAGCACGGCAAGCACGATGGATAAGCTGCAAAGCGCAATGCAGACGCTCAAGGACGACGAACGCTTCGAGCAGGCGCTGAAAGCGCTCGACGCGGAACTGGGCAATGCAAAGCTCACCGACGCGAAGATTGACGGCGTTTACCGCAACAAATCCACGGGCGAAATTCTCCCGACGGAAACGGGCGCGCTCGCGAAAATGGTGGTCGAAGGAAAGCTGGACCTCAAGGACATTCCCGACGAGCTTATGAGCGAGGAGCTGATGAAGCAGATCATCGCGCTGATGATCCAAATGCGGTTTAAGGGCGATGACGAAGAGGACGAGGAGAAGCCTATCGACGAGGACGAAGAGCTGTTCAACCCCGCGGCAGCGGCGGTAAACGAGCAGGCGGCTTCGCGCGAGGCGGGCAACCAGATGCTTCTGGAGCTTTACGGTATCATCGAGAAGATGAACGAGGACGAATCCAAGGTGACGATGCTTGACGGTATCAGCGAGATCACCGAGGGCGAAACCTTAGCTTCCATAGCGACGGCGGAGCTCCACGCGGAGGAAAAGTCCGAGGACGGTGTGTTCGAGCAGATCATCGACAACATGACCGAAGCGGCAGCCGAGGCTCAGGCAGAAGCGGCGCAGGTGGCCGCGGCGGAAAACTCAGGCGGCGCACAGAACGGCGAAGCGCAGACAGGCGCGGAGAGCTTTGGCGAGGCAAGACCGGAGCTTGAGGAGGTTATCGAATCGTTCACGGCGAAGGAGGCGGATATTTCTGATTCTCCCGAAGCTGTCAAGGAGGCGCCGACGACCACTCACGAAGCGGCAAGCAGAGTGCAGAACGCGGGCGAGGAGCTTGAAATGCTCAAGAACGCGAAGCTCGGCAAAACCGAGGGCGAAACAACTCCCGCGCACAGTGCGATAGCTCCCGACCAGTCGCTGGTGTTCACCGGAACAAACGGCGAGCGCATTGAGGTCAAGCCGACCGAGATCGTTGAGCAGGCGCAAAGGCTTGTCGAAAGGGCGATCGAGCAGACCGAAATCAGAGAGCAGAGCGAGTACAGCTTAGTGCTGAACCCCGGCGCGCTCGGAAGAATTACCGTAAGAATGGTAAAGGCGGCGGATGGAGCGGTTTCAGTCACGATCGCGGCGGAAAACGCGCGCACGCAAAGAGTTCTCGAGCAGCACAGCGAGCTTATGCAGAGCAACCTGCGAAACAACGGCATCGACCTCGAAAGCTGGCAGACCGTAAACGAGAGCAAGCAGGATATGCACGCGCAGGACTACAACGGCAGCAGCAAAAACCCCTACTACCGCAGCGACGCGGAGAACAACGGCAGTGATGACGACGGCGACAGAACGTTCGCGGATATTATCGCGTCGATGTAAGACAGCAACTTAAATTCAAGAAAAGGAGGAAAAACTATGGCAGACAGCTATCTGGACAGCTTCTTGAACGGCAGCACGACGATCGATGAGATCAGACAGAACACCTACGAGAAGTACAAGGACAAGTTTAAGGATTCGACAGAGGATTTGGTAAATTCCGACACGTTCCTCAATCTGCTTGTCGCGGAAATGACGAACCAGGACCCGCTCGAGCCCACGTCGAACACCGAGTTCATCACGCAGCTCGCGAGCTTCTCTCAGTTGAATTATATGAGGGATTCCAGCAGATACGCGCAGGCGAATTACGCGGCTTCGCTCGTTGGAAAGATCGCGACGGCAACCAAGCCCAACGGCAAGGATCAGATGACGAAAACGGGCATTGTTGAGAGCGTTTCCAAAAACGGCGATACATACAACGTTGTTATCGACGGCGTGATGTTCGACATCTCCAAGGTAACAAAGGTTGAAGACCCCGGAACAAGCGGCACAAACACGGTTGATACCGCAAACGCGCTGGCAAACAGCGTTGCGAACGCCGCGGCACTGATTGGCAAGTATGCAACAGCAAAAACCGAAGACGGTATGGCAACAGGCTGGGTTGATACAATCAAGGTCGACGACGGCAAAATCAGTGCGGTTCTCGTTGACGAGGACGGCAACAAGGTCGGCGAGTACAGCCTTGACAAGCTCACCGAGGTTACGGTCGCTTACTTCATCGACGAAGACGAGGGCACAACCGCTCCGACCGAACCCGACCAGTCCGAGGAGAACAAAAAGGTTGACGAAACCGTTGGAGCAAACGGCACGGACGACGTAGGAACTTAAGGCTAGAGCAAGGAGGCTATTATGCTGATAAGCGAGTATTTGGCGCTTCGCAATCAAATCAGCGTAACCACGGGAAACGGTATAAATCCGCCCGTGGCGCGGCCGAGATAATACTGGCTGTTGCTCATGTTGGTGAGC
>CAYSHU010000240.1:0-3465 GCA_964430965.1 uncultured Ruminococcus sp.
AGTGCCGCGAGCACTCCTCGCTTTCGTTAAGCTGATAGCAAGCCGCGTCGCCGTCGGTGAAGCGCTTTAAAATGCCCTGCCCCGCGAGCTTTGAGAGCGTTCTGTAAACCGTAGCCTCGCCCGAGCTCACCTCGCCGCTTTTTATCAGATCCTTTGCCGTGTAGCATTTGCCGCGGTGGGAGTTAAAAAACTCCACTATCTCATCGCGCTGCTTGGTTTTATAATTATCACTCATTTTTCCCTCCGCGCCGTCCGGCGCCATATTCAAGCTTTTTTACGTTATACATCATTAGCTTATTGGAAATCAGCAGGTCTTCATTGATATACATCTTAAAATCATCGGAAATGTTTTTTCCAAAGTTTTCCCATACCGTTTCATCGCCCGAAAGCCTTTCAAATATCGTAACATCTACGACATTCACTACATCGTCCGCTCCGTTTCGCCACATTTCCTCAATAAATCCGCAGTATTTTGATATCTCATCACCGCCCGCGCTTTCCAAAAGCATATCGAACAGCGGAACGTTTATCTCTTCGGAGAAAAAACGTGACCCAAAAGTTCGCCGTAATCCTCATAATGCTGTTTTAATGCCTCCATCTTTTCCCGAAACAGCCCCGTGAGCTTCCGCGCGAATTCCTCTTTTGAAATTTTCATTTCACTCTCCCATTAAGCATTTCAAGCGCCGTTTTGACCGAAACGCAATCGGTGTAACGGTCTTTCCAGATGAATTCATTATAATAACGATAACTCTTTTCGGCGGACATAAACTCGTTGTCAAATGTCGAGTTGCAGTATTCGGGGACGATCATCTTGAATCCATGCTCAAATCCGCATTTTACCGCCGCGTCAATGCAGTAATCCGTTTGCAGTCCAACGACGATTATCTCCCTCTCGCCGACGCCCCGCAGATATTCAAGCAAGCCCGTTTGACGAAACGGACTGTTGACGGTCTTGTCAAATATCTTCTCACCGCCGAGAGGCTTGAAGCCGTCATATATCTCAAAACCGTCCGTACCCTTTGAAAGCGCGCTACCCTCGCCGTCGTCGTGGCGGACGAAAATCACTTCGACGGAGTTTTCCCTCGCGGCTTTGATAAGCTCACTTACGTTTTCCTCAAACCTGTCAAACATATATAGCTTGTCATTTGTAATCAGCTTCTGCGTATCAACAACCAAAAGAACCATTATATTTTCTCTCCAAATTTGATTTTGACTATCATTTTCAAATTATAACACAAAATTTCAAAAAAATCAATAGTTTTTCTTGATTTTTTTGAAAAAAAGTTGTATAATGTATATGTAAATTTAGGGCAAGCTGCCCAAATAATATTTTGGAGGTATCTTAAAATGGCAGAAGTACTTATCGAAACATCGGCAAGACACGTTCACGTTACGCAGGAGACGCTCGAAGCATTGTTCGGCGCGGGTGCGCAGCTTACTGTTAAAAAGGAGCTCTCGCAGCCCGGACAGTACGCGAGCGAGCAGAGAGTTACCGTTGTGGGTCCGAAGAAAGAGCTTGCTAACGTTTCTATCCTCGGACCGTGCAGAAACGCCGACCAGGTTGAGCTTTCGGCGACCGACGCGCGCTCTATCGGGCTTGACATCGCTATCCGCGAGAGCGGCGACATCGCGGGCACGCCCGGCTGCACGCTGAGAGGTCCCGCGGGCGAGGTTACTATCAAGGAGGGCGTAATCGTTGCGAAGCGCCATATCCACCTCACTCCCGAAACCGCTGATAAGATCGGCGTGAAGAACAAGGACGTTGTCTGGGTAAAGTGCAACACCAACGGCAGAGCGGCTGTTCTGGGCGATGTTGTTGTACGCGTCAGCGAGTCGTTTGCGGACGCTATGCATATCGACACGGACGAATCCAACGCGATAAGCGCTACTCCCGGTCTTATGGGCGAGATCCTTAAAACTCTGTAAGGTATTTAAATATGGAGAACTTTGAAACTCACCACGATTTTGACCCGCTGGCGCGTGTTATTTCGAGCGTTCACGAGCTTTTGTACATCAAAAATGAGGTTCGCGGGAGCACGATATTCGTGCCTGAATGGAATATGACGATAGCTCCGCAGGTCGAGCAGTGCGACGACAGAATCGCGGTGCTGGGATTTCGGCTTTACGACGAGGATTTTGACGAGCCGCTTTACGAGTGCTGCGCCTCCACGGGCAAGGACACCGATTCGGCGATAGGCTCCTGCGTCGGTTCGTTTCTGTTCGCGTTTATGAACGGCATTATTCAGATGAAGAACCGCGAGAACAGCAAGCCGCTTCAAAGCACGTTCGGCGGGAAAAATCACACGTGGCAGTCCTACAACAGCGACCTTGTCGGAATGGGCGAAAGTGTTGACAGCGACGAGAAAGCCGTCGCGACAAAGTACTGGGATTTGCTGAAAAGCGAGATAATCAAGCGGCTCGGCAATCAGAAAATGTGCTACGTTAAGATCTTCGCTTCCAAGGCTATCGGAAAAAACGACACGCAAGTGACGGGCGAGGTCCGCGTGAACGACGTTCCGAGCGCGGAGCTCAGCGACCTTGTTTACAAGCACGCCGAGGGCTGGAATGTTACTCAGTTCGCCTCGCAGAAGCAGTTCTTCTTTATTAAACAGGAAGGCGAAGTCGAAAATCCGTATGCGGGCGAAAGCGGCAGAGCGGCGCTTCGGGAGAAGGTTAAAACCGCGGCGGAGCTTTTTATGACAGTAAACAGCGAGGAAACGTTCGACGCACTCCCCGCGAAGCTCACTGCAGCGCTCGGCGACGAAACGCTTGCGCAGGAGTGCTTTGCGTTTATGCCGGAGATCTGCACCGAGCACGCTTTTCAGGAGGCGAAATACGCCGAAACGGTGCAGTTATCGATGGGCGGCGGTGAGCCTGTGTCGGTTTACCGAAATCAGCTTGCGGACTTCTACCCTATCGGGCATGCGATGCTCGGGCTGTTCGCGAGCGGCGTTTTCGGCGAGCAGACCAACGACATCTACAAAAAGCTTATCTCTCTCAGCGCGACATACAGCGGCATTTCTCAGATACTTGAAAAAGGCAGCTCGGTTGAAAACTGCGCGGTAGCGCCGCTGCATTTTAATGTGAACGGCAATTTTGTGATAAGATAAGAAAAATCCCCCGCTGCGCGGGGGATTTTTCCCGATGCTCGAAAAAATTTTGCAAAACCCCTTGACAAATTGTTTTGGATATGCTATAATAATTATGCTGTTCTAAAGACAGCAGGTGACTTTATGTTATAATGTGGTTTTGACCCGCCTGCCGAGGAATGGATAGATAAATATGTCTATTCTCCCGTTTTGTCTTTTACAGAACGGGTTTTCGTTTTGGGCAGCAAAAATTTGAATAAGGAGGAAATCCAAATGCCCAGTGAATCTGTACTTGCTCAAAAGCAACAGTTTGTTGCGGACCTTGCCGAAAAGCTGAAAAACGCGGCGGGCGGCGTGCTCGTCGACTACAAGGGTA
>CAYSHU010000241.1:0-3462 GCA_964430965.1 uncultured Ruminococcus sp.
CGCATATAGATCACGGAAAGTCCACGCTCGCGGACAGAATTCTCGAGCAGACCGAAACGGTGGCGAAGCGCGATATGGAGGAGCAGCTTCTTGATAATATGGACATCGAGCGCGAGCGCGGGATAACGATAAAGGCGCGCGCCGTGCGGCTTAAATACAAGGCGGACGACGGCGAGGAGTATATTTTCAATCTTATCGACACGCCCGGTCACGTGGATTTCAACTACGAGGTCTCGCGGTCGCTTGTGGCTTGCGAGGGCGCGATACTCATCGTGGACGCTTCGCAGGGGATTGAGGCGCAGACGCTCGCGAACACGTATCTCGCGGTGGAGAACGATCTGGAGGTCGTTCCCGTTGTGAATAAGATTGACCTCCCGAGCGCAAGACCGCAGGAGGTCAAGGAGGAGATCGAGAACGTCATCGGGATAGAGGCGCTCGACGCGCCCGAGATATCCGCGAAAATGGGCACGAATATCCGCGCGGTTATGGAGGAGATCGTCCACAAAATCCCCGCGCCGAACGGCGACAAAACCGCGTCACTGAAGGCGCTGATCTTCGACAGCTATTACGATTCCTACAAGGGCGTAATCGTTTACGTCCGCGTAAAGGAAGGCTGTATAAAGCCCGGCGACAAGATACGTATGATGGCAAGCGGCGCGGAGTTCACGACCGTCGAGGTCGGCTATATGGGCGCTACCGAGCTTGTTCCGTGCTCCGAGCTGAACGCGGGCGAGGTCGGCTACATCGCGGCTTCTATCAAGTCAATCGGCGACACAAAGGTCGGCGACACGGTGACGAACGCCGCCGCCCCCGCGGACGAGCCACTGGCGGGCTACCGCGAGGTAAACCCGATGGTTTTCAGCGGAATTTACCCCGCCGACGGAGCGAAATATCCCGACCTGCGCGAGGCTCTTGAAAAGCTGCAATTAAACGACGCGTCGCTGTCGTTCGAGCCCGAAAGCTCCGTCGCGCTGGGCTTCGGCTTCCGCTGCGGATTTCTGGGACTGCTGCACATGGACGTTGTGCAAGAGCGCATCGAGCGCGAGTACGACCTCGACATAATCACGACCGCGCCGTCCGTTGTCTACAAGATCGAGCTCACCGACGGCGAGGTGAAGATGATAGACAACCCGTTCAACTACCCCGACACGACGCTTATCAAGCAAGCCTACGAGCCTATGGTGAACGCGCACGTCTACGCGCCGTCGGATTACGTCGGCAATATTATGGAGCTCTGCCAGAACCGCCGCGGCGTGTTCAAGGATATGCAGTATATCGACGCGGCGCGTGTTGACCTGCATTACGAGCTGCCGCTGAACGAGATAGTCTACGATTTCTTCGACGCGCTCAAATCCCGCACGCGCGGCTACGCGAGCTATGACTACGAGCTTATGGGCTTCGCGCCGTCAAAGCTCGTGAAGTTGGATATAATGCTCAACGGCGAGGTCATTGACGCGCTCTCTTTTATCGTCCACGCCGACAGCGCCTACGCGAGAGCCCGCAAAATGGCGGAGAAGCTCAAGGAGCATATCCCGCGGCAATTGTTCGAGATACCGATACAAGCCTGCGTCGGCGGGAAAATAATCGCGCGCGAAACAATAAAAGCCCTCCGCAAGGACGTTCTCGCGAAGTGCTACGGCGGCGATATCACAAGGAAGAAGAAGCTCCTCGAAAAGCAAAAGGAGGGCAAAAAGCGTATGCGCCGCTTCGGCACGGTGGAGGTGCCGCAGGAGGCGTTTATGGCGGTGCTCAAACTAGACGAAGAGTAAACAATTGACAATGTACAATTAAGGAACGCCGCCTGCGGCGGCGATTTAATTCCCCCGCCTTCGGCGGGGGAAAGTATATATCCCGCGCAGCTATCAACCCCGCGGCTCAAAAATCGCCGCGAAGCGGCGCACAACAATTGTCAATTATACATTGTCAATTTAAAACGGAGTTTTACAAGATGTGTGGATTATATATACACGTTCCGTTCTGCCGCAAAAAGTGCCCCTACTGCGACTTTTATTCGGTAGGCTTCCGCGAGGATTTGGCGAACGATTACGCCGACGCGGTGCTTCGCAATATTCGGCATTACGGCGGGCGTTACGATACCGTGTACTTCGGCGGCGGAACGCCGATACTTCTTGCGCGGCATATCCCGCGGATACTCGCCGAGGTTGACCGCACGGCAAGCGCGGAGGTCACCGTGGAGTGCAACCCGCTTGAAATGGACAAGGAAACGCTTACGGGGCTTTTCAATTCGGGCGTGAACCGTCTTTCGGTCGGCGTGCAGTCGGCGGTGAACGCGGAGCTTCGCGCTCTCGGAAGAACGCACACGTTTGAGCAGGCGCGGCAGACGATACTCACGGCGAACGAGGTCGGCTTTTACGACATCTCCGCGGACATTATGCTTGGTGTTCCGGGGCAGGACTTGTCCTCGCTCACTTACACGGTGCGCAAGCTGCGGGAGCTCCTGATAACGCACGTTTCGGCGTATCTTCTCAAAATCGAGCCGAATACGGTTTTCGGGAAAAAACCGCCCGCGCTCCCCGATGAGGACGAAACGGCGGCGCTGTATCTCGCCGCGGTGCGCGAGCTTGAAGCGGTCGGGTTCAAGCAGTATGAGATAAGCAATTTTGCAAAGGGCGGCTTGACAAGCCGCCATAATCTCAAATACTGGCGGCGCGAGGAATATCTCGGAATAGGAGCGGCGGCGCACTCGTTCTATAACGGAAAGCGCTTCGCCGTAAAGCGCGACATCAAGGAGTTTATCGCAAGCGAGAGCCAAATCGAGCAAATCACGGACGAAGCCCCGAACGAGCTTGAGGAGCGGATAATGCTCGGCTTGCGGCTCACCGAGGGTATTCCGAGGGAGCTTTGGCAGCGCGTGGAAAGCGCGTTGCCGCTTATCCCGGGGCAGTATTACAAAATCGAAAACGACAGGCTGTCGCTGACACCCGAGGGCTTTCTCGTTTCAAATGAAATAATCGCGACGCTGCTTCAATAAAAAATCCCCTCGCTTTGCGAGGGGATTTTGGTCTGACAAAAAAACAAGAAAAAATAAGTATATTTTTTTATCTCTTAATATCATAATTCATATCCATAAGGTTACGTATACTCTGAACGTCGTCGGTGATGTTGCCGTCGCCGTGTATCGTGTGCTTGATAACGCTCGATGCCACCGCGAAATTCACCATATCCATAGGCTTGAAGTCGTTCATCATCGCATAGATAAGACCGCTCGCGAAGGCGTCTCCGCCGCCGACGCGGTCAAGCACGTTAAACGTGAAAAGCCTGCTTTCGAACGTGTGATTGTCGTACCACATAAACGCCTTCAGGCTGTTCTCGCTGCCGCTGTGGGCGTAGCGAACGTGCCGCGCTATGCATTTCAGGTTCGGGTATCTCTCGATAAGATGACGGAAAATCTCGTCCTGCTGCTCGTAGCTCGGCTGGAGCGGAACGCCGTCCTTCCAGTCG
>CAYSHU010000242.1:0-3441 GCA_964430965.1 uncultured Ruminococcus sp.
CGCTCAAGACAAAGCCGTTTATAAAAATGTCGAAGATGAAGAAGAACGCAGCCGTTTGCGTAAAGACATCGAGCAATCATTCAATCGAAATGTAAATGACCCAGACTATGCCCGAAAACTATACCTTATTGAAAACTGTATCTACGGCGTAGACATTCAACCCATTGCTGTTCAGATAAGCAAACTTCGTTTCTTCATTTCGCTTGTTGCCGAACAAAAGCCAACCGCAGACCCGAATACCAACTTTGGTATCCGCCCACTCCCTAATCTTGAAGCTAAATTTGTTGCCGCTAATACGTTAATTAGACTTAATAAAGATAATAGTCTTTTTTCTACTGATGATACAATAGAAAAAATAAAAAAACAGTTGTTAGAAGCAAATCATAAAAATTTCTTAGCAAAAAGGAATCGAGACAAAAAGGCTATTAAAGAATTAATTAAAGGTCTACGTTCAACTCTTGCCAATTATTTAGCAAATATAGGAGTCTTAACCAATGAAGCATCTTCAAAAATTGCTTCGTGGGATATGTTTGAGCAAAATAGTACGGCGGATTTCTTTGATTTTGAATGGATGTTTGGGCTAAAATTGGGTTTTGATATTGTAATCGGAAACCCTCCATATATTCGTCGTACTAATTTATCAAGTTCTGATAAAAAAATTTATGAGCAACAATATCATTCTGCAAAAGAACAATATGACATTTATTTGTTGTTTATAGAGCTTGCAATCAACTCATTAAAGGACAATGGTGTACTATGTTTTATTAATCCATTACGTTTCTTTAATGCTGATTATGGTTTAGCTGCTCGGATCTTTATCACAAATAATGCTACAATACGACAAATAGTAGACGTATCTCAAATTAAGGTATTTCAGTCTGCTATGACTTATCCTTGTATTTTATTATTAACTAAGGGCGTAACGGATAACAGTATAATGTTCGTAAGACCCAACTCTTTATTAGACGTTCAAGTTATAAAAGAAGAAAGTAAACTTTTCTTTTCACCTGAACCTATACGAAAAGACCGTAAAAAAAGATTTTTAGTTGGAGACGATGTCCTTCAAAACATCGTGCACAATATAGAGCAACAATCTAATCCCTTTGGATTCTTCTTTGATGTTGCACGTGGTCTTGCAAATAAACTTGTTGATTTTAATGGAACAGGTTTTGAGGCATTAAAATCTAAACAAGTAAAAAAATATCAGATAACAGGCGAAAATCTTATTGTCGGAACCCGTCAATCTTCAATCTTTAGCGAGGAAATGATTATAATGCCTCGTACCGTTGCTTATCTTCAAGCTACTCTGAAACCCCAAAATGTTATTTGTTTGGATCGCATTTATTATCTGATTCCTTCTAAAAATGTAACTTCACTCTTACCTTTCCTCGGTGTATTTAACTCAAAATTGATTAACTTTTGGTTTGAATTTAACTACTGGTCAACAAAAGTTAGCGGAAATTATTTTGATTTAAATGGTACTCAAATACTTTCTATTCCTTTTCCCAAAGTATTGCTCAATGATGAACAATTTTCTGTATTAGTATTAAAGGCTTTGAGCAATCCAGAAACTCCTGAGTATATGAAAGAAATAGATGACAAACTATATGGATTATTTGGGATTACTGAAACTGAACTAACGCTTATGAGTGACTTTATGCAATTTAATGGTCACACTCTTTAATAGGATATGGACGATTTTATAAACAACCTTAACGACTGGAATTAAAATGTCATTAGAACTTACAAACTTCCAATTTCAATCTCATTATGTGGGTTTATGGAGTCGTGCAGAGAATCCTGATGAACGGCTATCAGGGACTCTATTTTTAGACAATCAAAATATCTGGTTGGAATTAAGTTTTGAACCAACATCGGATTCCTTTCCTGAAAGTCTAAATTCGATTATTGGAGTTACTTATTCAACTGACACAAATGGCAAAGACCATTCTGCTAGTATTTGCGCGAGAGGGTTGAAATTTGTAAAATATACACATCTTACAAATGGATTATTGCATTATAAATTTTCTGTTGCCGAGATTTTTATTTATGAAGGCTCTTTCCAAAGAGATAGTATCCAATCCGTAAATATCAAAGCATCAATTCTTAATGAATGGTCTAAGAATATCTTACAAGCCGCGTATTTTGATGTATCTAAAGCAAATATTCCCAGTAATCATTACATTCTGCATCATTGCTCACCACAACCCCACTGGCTTCTAAAATGTGATGTTATGAGTGTATATTTGTCATTCATATCTTCTTACTCCATTGGCGGGATTAATCAAGGAGTAGAACAACAGGCTATATTACACATTTCATTTAGACAAAGGAATAGTTTTGAGGATGCTATTCAATTAAGTAATGAAATTATCTACCTGTTGTTTCTTATTACCAACAGAGTTTTCCCAGTTGAATATTTATTACTTGAAACCAACTGTAATGACAAATGCTTTTATAAGGCAAGTGGTACTCATAATTATCAATTTATCAGGAAATATTCCAACTTAGAACCTCAAACTTTATCCTCCGACTTTTCAGAATCTGAAATTAAGGGATTAAGTAATAGCTGGATTGATTTATATTCAGAATATTCTGGAGCTATTAATACTTTTTTTGAATCCCATACTAATTTATATACACGCCCTGCATCTTTGATAAATAACTATATTTCTGTTATTGAAACACTATCTCAAAGTTTAGCTAAGAAGAAAGCATATCTTGACGAGACAACAAAGAATGCAAAACTACTTATTGATATAATAAATCAATATAATGTTAGTAAGCAGGACTCAACTAAATTAAAGCAAGCGTTTCTCCTTGTTAAAGGAACTGAATTAAAAAGTCGTTTATCTGTTTTTATTGAATCTATAAAAGAGTTTTTACCTAACCAATTAGATGAAGATTTTGTTAAGAAAATTATTAACACTCGACACAAAATTACACACCCAAAATCTAAACAAGAGCCGTACTACGGTCCAAATGAATATCAGAAATTAGCAACTGAATTAAGTTTATTTATCCATATTTTCTTATTAAAATCGGTTGGCGTAAAAGCTGATATCATTAAAAAAATAGTACAAACACGAGGTCTTGCGGCAGGATTATCTTAACAATTTTATTCATTGTTATAATTTATTCGGCGAGCTTCGGTACCAACTTGGGGTTGGATCCGAGGCTCGCTTTCTTTATCGGCACTTCGCTTCGGAGTGGCGAACTTTCTTTGCAGAGCAAAGCGACAAGTCGATTACGCATATAAGGAACTTTACCGTGCATTATGCCCTTTGGGGAGTTTAGTAACTCATTGACCTTTGCCGTCTATAACTTCGCCTCTCATCGAGCAAGTTGTCAGTGGGTTACAAACTTTGTCTGTCTCCTGAACTTGAGGGTATTTGGGAAATAGCGCGGGTTTTTGTAATTTTGCGGCGAAATGGAAGCTAT
>CAYSHU010000243.1:0-2293 GCA_964430965.1 uncultured Ruminococcus sp.
CCTGCATCGTGTCATACGGCATTCCCGTAACGGAAAGGAGCGTGTCGCGCGGGCGAAGCACGCCGAACAGCGCCGTGGTGAGCGCGTGCGTGCCGTTCACGAAATTGTGTCGCACACGCGCGTCCTCCGCGCCTAATACCTGCGCGAAAACCGCGTCGAGCTTATCGCGACCGTCGTCGTTGTAGCCGTAGCCCGTCGTGCCCTTTAAATGCATTTCGCTTACGCGATTGTCGATAAACGCCTTTAAAACGCGCTGACCGTTGTATTCGCAAAGCGCGTCAAGCTCGGCGAACCGCGGCTTCGCAAGCTCCAGAGCCTTGTCCGCGGCGTTTTTTATTCTGTCGGAAAAATCGAAAACTTCCATAAAATTCCTCTTTATTACTCGTTTATGCCGTACTCCTCGTTAAGATCAAGCGGATAAAATCCCAAAATCGAGTTGTCCGCCAAATCAACAACTATCACAATGTAACAATTCTTTTTCTCGCCGAACAGCAGAATATGGCGAAAAGTGCGCTCGTCGTTCTCATAAACCGCTTCGAGCTGCCGTTTGTGAACGTTGTCCTCGGAAATCGGCGCGATGTTGAACAAAGCCTCGGCGCGCTCCCAAAAATCCGGCGGGAGCTCCGCAGTTTGGGTTATATTGCGCATTTTCCCGCCCGCCTTGCTCATTGTGGAAAGATACTGCTCCTTGCTTAGCTCACGCATAATCTAACTCCTCTTTAGATTATTCTCCTTATTGAAGAACGCCGCACGAAGCGCGGACAGCTCCTCCGGCGTGCAGACCGCCTCGCACCTTTTCTCATACTCTCGCGAACGTTCGAGCAGCTCCTCAATTTTGCCGCACGGGAACTCCGCGCATTTGTTGCACTCGGGAACGCCGTGCTTTGCTGTGCAATCCGTCATTCCGTATGTACAGCTCTTTTCGGGAGCGCACCCGCCGCAGCGCATTTCCTCGCCGGGAAGAACGGATTTTCGCCAGCCTATCCTGAACCACAGCTCGGCGCACGCCGAAAGCTCCTCGTCCGTTTTCGCGTTATAGCGCGGGCATTTCAGGCAGTCGTCGCCGCACAGCGTAATAAGCTCCTTCAAATCCTCTTTTTCACCCATTTTTCAAAAGCTCCTATGCGATATTATTCAAAAAAGAAATCACCACTTTAATTATACACTTTTTTCCCTCGCTTGTCAAGGCGGAATTTTGAGCAAAAAATTGCCCCGCGGGGCGGGGCAATTTGCTTATTTATTTTGTAAGCTTGCTTCTTGATAATCAAGACACTCAACAATATAAGGGTCTTTAAGCTTAAGTATAATAGCCCAATCATCCTTGGTCTTCTTTGTTAGCTTTTCAACCTCCTCCCTTAAATCTTTTTTTCTTATTAAATGGTCACCGTTTGCACGATGAATATTTAATTTGTTCGGTTTTTCATAACAATTATTTACTAATTCAGCAGTCAGTTTATCTTCATAGAAATAGTATTCTTCGACAACAAGTGCTTTGTTTTGGGTGGGTCTGCCCTTAACCATAATATGTTTTGATATCAAGTCGAGTTTCTCACCATTCATCATACAACAATTAAAATGCTCGGATTGCAACAACCTATCCCAATCCCAACTATCCTCTAATGAACCCGAACCCTTTTCGTCGTCACTTTTTGTAATCTTTAATACGATATAGACCTCACCATTTTGAGCATTAGATATGACTTTACACTTTTGCACAAAGTTATCTATATTTATGCTCCTAGATAATCCCCACAAACTAAAGCTCGTTTCTTCAATTTCCTTTAATTTTCGCGAAACAATACTCAATGGGGGCTCTTCATCATGAAAGCCAAATGTACCGTAAAGTATATTGTCTATAGAATTAAGTTTTTGGGCATCAAATACTATATTAGACTTGCTCGATTCTTTGATTAACCTTTTAATTTCATTTTTCATAAATTAACGCTCCTTTCAAAAATCCCTTTTTATCATTATACACCATACCCCACGACTTGTCAAGTATCTTTTTCGAAAAAGTCAAGTAATTTTTACAATTTGTCCGCAATCATAAAAGCGGATAAGTCAACATATTATTTACTGTATCACATTCAAGGGGGCGAATAGTTTGAAAAATTCGACGACAAGCAAAGAGGAAAGATGTGTTATACTCGGAAAATATATCGTAGAAAACAACGCGACCGTGCGGGCGACCGCGCGGCAGTTTGGGATAAGCAAGAGCACCGTTCACCAGGACATCACGGAAAAACTCGAGAAAGTAAACAAGGCGCTTCACGATGAGGTGAAATCCGTGCTG
>CAYSHU010000243.1:2303-3433 GCA_964430965.1 uncultured Ruminococcus sp.
ACAAAAACAAGCAGGAGCGCCACATTCGCGGCGGGGAGGCTACTAAGCGCAAATACAAGGAGCTGTCACAAAAAAGAATTGCGAATACATAAAAAAGCGGCTCCCGTTCGGGAGCCGCATATCATTTTAATTACTTGATCATCGAAGCCACTTCATCAGCGAAGTTATCCTGCTTCTTCTCAATGCCCTCGCCGCGCTCGTAGCGAACGAAGCTGTCGATTTTGATCGACGCGCCCTGCGCCTTTGCCACGCTGTCGATATACTTCCCTACCGACATACTGTCGTCCTTGAAGTACTTCTGGTCGGACAAGCAAACCTCCTCGTAGAACTTGCGGATTCTGCCCTCGACGATTTTCTCCGCAACGTTCGCGGGCTTGCCCTCCTGTTCAACGAGCTTCTGCTGAACCTCCTTCTCGTTCGCGAGAACCTCCGCGGGAACGCAGTTCCTGTCGATATACTGCGCGTTCAGTGCGGTGATTTGCAGCGCCACGTTCTTGCCGCACGTGAGTACCTCAGCATCGTCGGGCTTGTCCGTGTCGAGCTTTACGAGCGTGCCGATTCTGCCGCCGTCGTGCATATAAGCCACGAGAGTGCCCTCCATTTTCGCGAAACGGCGGATATTCATATTCTCGCCGATCGTCGCGATTTTATTTGTCATAAACTCCTTGACGGTTTCCCCGGTGCTCGCGATTGTTACGTTATTGAGCGCCTCAACGTCCGCGACGTCGTTCGCGAGGATTGTGTCCGCGATGATCTCAACAAGCTCCAAAAATCTATCGGACTTAGCCGCGAAGTCTGTTTCGCAGTTGATCTCAACGATAACACCATTATTGCCGTCTACCTTTGCCTTAACAACGCCCTCGGCGGCAATTCTGCCCGCCTTCTTCGCTGCCTTCGCAAGACCCTTCTCGCGCAGGATTTTAACAGCCTCCTCGCGGTTGCCGTCTGCCTCCTCAAGAGCCTTCTTGCAGTCCGAAAGACCGCAGCCCGTCATATCACGGAGCTCTTTAACGTCCTGTATATTTACGTTAGCCATAATACTAATCTCCCTGTTCAAAATATTATTTGTTCCGTGAGGTGTTTCCTCGTCGGATTTAAATTTAAAATTCGCGAACCGCTCACTACGCTTC
>CAYSHU010000244.1:0-3419 GCA_964430965.1 uncultured Ruminococcus sp.
GAAAATGCCCTTTCCCACGCCGCACTGCTTTAAAGCGCCGTCCTCGGCTATCACGCAGCCCTTGATGTGGAAAACGCATATTCTGTCGCCGAAAGTTTGAAGCCCCTCGGCGAGAATATCGTACATTTTGTCGACGTTCGATTTGTCGAGGTAATTGTACAAATCGAAGATTATGCGGATATTATCCGCGCCGATTGCTTTTACCGCCTTGTCGAGAGTTTTTACGTCGTAGCAGACGTGCCCGAAAGCACCCTCCATACCGACGTTCATTCCCTGCTGTTTCGCGAACTCGCACAGCTCGGAGAACGTCGCAATAACGCGGCTCAGCGCCTCGTCGGTGCGGTTTTGCGGGTGATATGTCCACTTGTCGCCGTTGAACGAGCCCGTTTCCGAGCCGACAATATCACAGCCGAACGCCTTCCCGACTTTCAAGTAATCCTTGAACACCGCCACGCCGTTCGTGATTTTCTCCTCGTTCGGGTGAACGGGATTGAAGTACGCGCCGATAAGCGGGATCGTTTTGTCGTGCGCCTTGAAAACCCTCGCGGTCTTTTCCGCGCGGTCTGTTGTTATAGAGCCGGGCGTGTAAGCAACGTCGTCCAGCACCTTATAAGCAACCAGCTGAACGCCCGCGAGCCCGAGCTCGTCAAGCCGCGCCGCGACGTTTTCCTCTCCCTTAACGCCAAGGTCGTGCGCGCGGATAAACAGCTTCATCATAATTAACCCTTATCTCTGAACGCGTCCGGAAGCGTCGCCGCCCGCGAGAGCCTCAACATCCGCGCGGGTTACAAGGTTGAAGTCGCCGGGGATAGTGTGCTTCAAAGCGGAAGCCGCAACCGCGAACTCCAGCGCCGCCTTCATATCCTTACCGTCAACAAGCCCGCAGATAAGACCGCCCGCGAAGCTGTCGCCGCCGCCAACGCGGTCAACGATCGGGTGAATGTTGTACTTTCTGGAGTGGTAGAACTCTCTCGTCTTGCCGTCCATGATGCAAGCGCTCCAGTCGTTGTTGGAGGCGGAGTGGCTTTCTCTAAGCGACGAGATGATGTACTTAAAGCCGAACTTGTCAGCCATCTGATTGAAGATGTCAACATAGCCCGAAAGCTCCAACTCGCCCTTTGTAACGTCCGTCGCGCCGGGCTTGAAGCCGAGAACCTTTTCAGCGTCCTCCTCGTTGCCGATGCAGACGTCAACATACTGCATCAAATTCGTCATAACCTTCTGCGCCTTTTCGCTGCTCCACAGCTTCTTGCGGAAGTTAAGGTCAACCGAAACGGTCACGCCGTGTTTCTTCGCTGCCTTAAGAGCCGTTTCGGTAACTTCCGCCGCGAGGTCGGAAATTGCGGGAGTAATTCCCGTGAAGTGGAACCAGTCAGCGTCCTTGAAAATATCGTCGAAGTCGAAGTTGGAAGCGTCCGCGGTCGCGATAGAGGAATGTGCTCTGTCGTAAACGACATTGGAGGCTCTCATAGAAGCGCCCGTTTCAAGGAAGTAAATGCCGAGTCTTTCGCCGCATTTCGCGATATGCTTTGTTTCAACGCCGTACTTGCGAAGAGCCGCAACTGCGCACGCGCCGATAGGGTTATCGGGAACAGCGGTCACGAACTCCGCGTTGTGACCGTAATTCGCGAGGGAAACCGCAACGTTCGCCTCGCCGCCGCCGTAGTTGATATCGAACTCGTCAGCCTGAATGAACTTCTCGTTATTCGGGGTGGAAAGGCGAAGCATAATTTCGCCCATTGTTACAATCTTAGCCATGGGATTAGTCCTCCTATTTTAAATGTGCAGCTTCCGCACCGCAGAACGCTTTGCGTTCTGCTATCTACGCGGGTATCGCTCCGCTTCGCTTCGCAATACCCGCTATTGCGGAAGCTGTACGGGTTTCGCTCCATAACGCTAACTGTTGCGGAAACTACTTGTTTTTCTTAAATTTACTTTCTCTCAACAAGATGCACCGCAAACCCGCTGAACTCGTCCTTGAGGTAAACCGCCTTGGTGTCCGCGTCGATCTCGCTTGCTGTTTTCTCGGTAGCAACGCCCATTGCGTTAAGTTGATAAACCGCGCGCTTAAGGCTGTTTGTCGCAACGGCAATGTGACCGTTCGTACCCTTGAACGGGCTCTTCATGCACTCGATAGCCGTGCCCGCGAATACGCTGCTGTTGCCGATTTTCTGCTCCCAGCCGAACATAGAAGCGAACTTCGCGGTCGTGTCCTTCGCCTCGTCCTCGTTCGCGCAGTTGATGCCAACATGAACGATCTGGAAGTCGAGCATCTTGTTTACAGCCGTGCGGCAAAGCGCGGTAATTCCCGCCCAGTCGCCGTTCTTGATCAAATCGCCGGGGACTATCCAGCTGCCGCCGCAGCAGATGATCTTCTTAAAGCCGAGATAAGTATTGAGGTTCTTCTCGTTTACACCGCCGGTCGGCATAAATTTCATGTTGGAATACGGCGCGGAAACCGACTTGATGTAGGAAAGTCCGCCCGCCTGCTCCGCGGGGAAGAATTTCACGAAATCAAGCCCAAGCTCCATAGCCTCCTCGATTTGAGAACTGTTTGCAACGCCGGGAGCGAAAGGAACGCCCTTATCGAGGCAGTGCTTAACTACCTTAGCGTTAAGCCCGGGCGCAACGCAGAACTTAGCGCCCGCCGCAATCGCCGCATCGCACTGCTCGATAGTCGTAACCGTGCCCGCGCCGACAAGCATATCGGGGAACGCCTTAGTCATATCGGAAATGACCTTATCGGCACCCTCCGCGCGGAATGTAACCTCCGCGGCGTTAATTCCGCCCGCGCGAAGCGCCTTCGCGAGGTCGACCGCCTTTGAGGTGTCGTCCAGCTTGATTACGGGTATTATGCCCGTACACTCAAGCTGGTCTTGGAATGCCTTCATATCAATAGCCATAATGATAATCTCCTGTGTATTTATTTGTTGTGGTAATTGCATTATCTGCCCAACCAGCCGCCGTCAACAGCGATTGTAAAGCCGTTTACGTAGTTTGAAGCCTCGGACGCGAGGAACACCGCCGCGCCCATAATATCATCGGGCGTGCCCCAACGACCCGCGGGAATTCTGTCGAGGATAGCCTCGCTTCTGTCAGCGTCCGCACGGAGCGCCTTGGTGTTGTTTGTCGCCATATAACCGGGCGCGATGCAGTTGATGTTAATGCCGTCCTTCGCCCACTCGTTGCACATCGTCATCGTAATGCCCTTAACGCCGGACTTCGACGCGGTGTAGCTCGGAACTCTGATACCGCCCTGATACGACAGCATACTTGCTACGGAGATAATCTTTCCGCGAGACTTGCCCTCAACCGCGGGCTGCTTCATAAACTGCTTAGCAACCGCCTGCGACAGGAAGAACAGCGTGCGGAGATTTACGTTCATAACGAGGTCCCAGCTCGCAACGCTGAAATCGATA
>CAYSHU010000245.1:0-3412 GCA_964430965.1 uncultured Ruminococcus sp.
TATTCGCGGTCTTGTGAGTGCCGTTTCCGCCGAGCGTGAACAGGCAGTCGAGCTTTAAATCCTTATACGTCTGCTTCATTTCCTTGACCTTATCCACGTTGTCGTCCTCGATGATCTGCATCATCTTAAACGGCGTGCGCTTTGTGCCGAGGATCGTGCCGCCCGTCGTGAGAATTCCCGAGAAATCGGAAGGCGTCATTTCCTGATAAACACCGTGGATAAGACCGTGATAGCCGTCGTGAATTCCGACAATTTCCACCTTGTCCTCACCGAAGCGCTCGTAAGTAGCCTTAGCAACGCCGCGAATTGTCGCGTTGAGCCCGGGGCAGTCGCCGCCGCTTGTTAAAATACCGATTCTTAGCTTTGCCATTATATTTACCTCCATTATTATAGTTAAGCTGTGCTTTGTTTCAAGTGTCTTTCCCTGCCTGCGGCGGGGAAAGACACGCCGATTCATTTTGATTAACTTCCGTGACCGCGGCGGGGAAGCCCGCCATTAAAAGTACTTTTACCCGCCGAAGTTTTCAGAAAACTCCACGCGGTTGTCCTTGCCGCTGAAAAACAGAATTTTCATACTGAACATTCTTGAGGAAAGCCTGTCCTGATACCTTGCGGTAAGCTCGTCAAAATCGAGATTTGTGTTGATTATAAGCGGAAGACCCCGGTTTTGGCGGGTGTTAATGATCTCATAGAGTATTGAAACGCACCAGTCCGTGGAGTTTTCCGAGCCGAGATCGTCAAGTATAAGCAGGTCGCTGTACTTGACTAGCGACAGCGTGTCGCCGTCCGCTCTGCCAAACTGCTCGTCTTGAATTCTCCGGACAAGCTCCGGCACGGAGCCATAAGCCACGCAGAAGCCCTTTTCTATCAAAGCTCTCGCGATGCTTAATGAAAGATGCGTTTTCCCAAGTCCCGTTTCGCCGATCATCAAAATCCCGGAGAAAACTCCAGATTCGGCTTCGGAAAAGCTCTCGGCGAACCTCCTGCAATACTCGAAATTCATCCGCATCATCTCGCATGGATTTGTATATTCGCCAAGCTCTCCGTCCGAATTATCGGGATATCGCGTTAAGTCGAAATTGTTGAAGCTGCATCTTTCAAGCGGGGCGTTGGCGTTGAGCTCCGCCGCCGCCATTTCGTTTGTTACGCGGCAAAGGCACTCGCACCATTCGCTTCCCGTGTTGCCCGTGTCCTTGCAGAGCTTGCACGTGTAAATACTGTCAAGGTAATCGGCGGGGTAGCCGCTGCTTTCCAAAAGCTCGTCCATTTGCGTCCTTATCGTGTGGTTTTTCCTGAAAATACCCTCTATCTCCGCTTCGGGCGTCTTATTAAGAACGGCATTTACAGCGTCGCTCATAGTTTCGGCGAGTGATTTTTCGAGCTCCTCATATTTCGGGAGCTTCGCCGAAATCTCCGCACGCCGCAGCCCCTCCAGCTTTAAATTGCTCTTGCGCCTGTTTGCAAGCGCCTTTAAGGCGTCGTCGAGGTACATTTTATTTACTCTCATATTTTAATCCCTTTATTTTTTGTAGTTGTTCATAATCTGAGAACGAAGCCTGTTTGTGTCGAACGAGGTCTTTTTGCCCGAAGCAACCGCGACCTTTTCCTTTGCTGAATTCGTTGACTTTGCCTTTGTTTTGATAGACTTGCGGAACTCCTCTTCGGCCTTCTCGGCGGCCTCTGGAGTTAAAATCCCCTCGGCTTTCCAACCCTCTAGGATTTTCCCCGCGTAGGCGGCGCTCCATTTTCCCGCGCTGTCAATTGTTCTGTCATAGGCGAGCATTATCATTTCCTCGCTGAAGCCCGCGTCGACAGCCCACGTTTTAACAAATTCCCGCATAGTGGCGGTCGGTCGGGAGGTCAGCCCCATTGCGGCGCATATCCGCTCCTCAATGCCCGATTGCTTTTCGAGAGCCTTTATCTTCTCATCGGCGAGTTTCACCGTCATTATTTCCTCGTTCGCCCAGTTTTCTGCGACGCTTGATATGTAGGCGGGCTTCAGCTTTCCGACTTTATAGCAATATCCCAGCAGCATAAGCGAAACGTCGCACGGAAGCCCATAATGCTCCGTCAGCTGCGCTATTGTCTGCCGTTCGTTTGCGTGGAGCGTCCGTCCGTACATTTTTTCCGCCTCTTCAAACAGCATTTTGATTTCGGGCGAGCCCTTGATGCTCCGCCCGATGTCGCCGTTTGAGATAACCGCAGGCTTAGCCTTTACGACAGAGGAGCGCTTTTCGGGGATTTTTTCCGTTACCTTCGGCTCCTCCGAATTAACGCTTGTCGCTGCGGAAAGCGTAGTGGCGTTTTTCGTGTTTTTCGCGCTGATTATCCCGCGCTGAACCCAGAAAAGCGCCGCGTCCTCAAGCTCGCCCAGCTCCTCAAAGCCAAGCTCCGCCCTTAAAAGCTCGGCGGTGAAGCACTCGCCGCCGTGACGCGTAAGATACAGCAATAGCTTTAAGGCGTTCCCGCTCGCGAGCTTTATATATTTGTCAACAACGCTTGACGGCACTGCAAACACTTTGTTCCATTCGCCGGCGTTCAATGAATATTCCATCTTATCACCCATATATATTTTACAGCATTTTCAAAAATTTTTCAAGAGGATTTTTTGAACTTCTTTGACATCCTTGAAGAAATACTCAAAAGAAATTCCAAAATCCAAACGATCGCGATAAGAACGCCAAGAACAGCCCACTCCTTTACGCTCAACAGCTCAAAGTAAAAAAATCCGCGGATTGTCGGGGAGATTATCGGGACAAGGCAGAAAACCGCCGCCAGCGCCGTAAACATAACCGCGCGCGTTTTGTTGAACGGCAGACAGATTCCGAACAGCGCCCCGAAAAACGCCGCGCCCATTAAAAGCAGCGACATTGTTGAAGCCTCGTCGGCGGGGAAGTCGAAAACTGCCCGCGTTACCATAATTAGCCCGATGCCAAGCGCTGCCGAAATTCCTCCCGGAGCCGCCTTCCATAAGACATTTTTCAGAAAGCTCCCGCGCACAATGCTTCGGTTTGGCTCCAAGGCGAGCAGAAACGACGGCGCGCCGATTGTCAGGGCGCTCACGAGCGTCATCTGAATAGGCTTGAACGGGTATTCATACGGCAAGAACAAAAACGCCACCGCCAGCAGGAACGCGAAAATCGTCTTTGTGAGAAACAGCGCCGCGGAACGCTGAATATTGTTGATGCACCGTCGGCCTTCTTGAACGACAAGCGGCATTGAGGCGAAATCGTTGTTCATCAAAACGATTTGCGAAACCGCCCGCGCTGCGTCGCTGCCCGCCTGCACGGTGACGGAGCAATCCGCCTCCCGCAGCGCGGGAACATCGTTTACGCCGTCGCCCGCCATCGCGGTCTCCAACACTTAAGATATAGATTAATTATTTTTCACGTAATTAATGATGAGCAAACGG
>CAYSHU010000246.1:0-3362 GCA_964430965.1 uncultured Ruminococcus sp.
TGCGCGTTTATACCATTATGATCTCGCTGTTCACCCTGCTTATCATCGCGACTGCGATCACGAAAATGCTGATGTATATAGGCGAATACGGAATGACTCTGCTTCGCGTTTACACATCTTGGTTTATGATATTGCTCGCGTTGATTTTTGTGCTGATAATCGCGCTTCAGATACGGGATTATAAAATTTGGAGGGCAATTTTCGCGACATTTGCGGCAATGCTCGCGATTTTATGCTTCGGCAATTTTGAGGGAACCATAGCGCGGTATAATATCTCCGCGTATCAATCGGGCAAGCTTTCGGAGCTTGACATTTCGGAGTTCTACGAGCTGGGGCTTCCGGCTGTGAAGCCCGCGGCGGAGCTGCTGGAAAGCGGAGCGCTGTCCGGTCACGAGGAAAAACAGCTGCGTAACTTTCTCGAAGACGAAAAGTATAACGACGGGACTCGTGACAGCTTCGCTTATTTCAGTATCCCGCGCTCGGCGGCGCGATCGGCGATAGAGCGTCTGAACATATAAAAAACAGACTGTTTTTCTCATAAAGGCACAAGCTATGGAATTTTTTCTGCTTGTGGATATTATTTACGGTATTTATTATGGAATTTTTTTACTTGCTGATATTTATTGTTGTCGGTATTCTAATCCCCTTGGGGCTTACCGTCTTGAACCTTTTCAATCTGTTCTCGAAAAAGCAGATATTGCCGCGGGCGGCGGCGCTTGCAGCGCTGATAATCGGCGGGGGGCTTTATCTCGCGCTGTATAACGTAGAGTTTGACACCTCGGGAGACTGGTACGAGCAGATTTACGAAATGCAGCTTCATTACAGCATTTCGTCGGACTTCGGGTGGGCGGTCGAAGTTCCCGCGGTATTAGGACTTCTCGGCTTGCTTGCACTTATCTTCTTTGAGGCGAGGAAAATGCCGCCGCTCGTTTCGGCGTTTTCTATTGCGGGAGTAGTGCTTCTCAACGTCTTTCAGATCGCTCTCGCGATCCAGCTCGCAAAAAACATCTCGGACTGGGCGCTTATGCTGTACGTTTACCACGCGAACGTTTTTATCATCTCGGTTTCAGCGGTGAAAAAACAGATAAAGCAGCAGCTTGAAATCTTCGCGGAGCAAAATTCGCAAAATTCGGAGAATCAAAAGCCGAGCCGCCTTTATCGTATAATGTCAAGCGCCGCGGGTTATTCCGTGCTGATTTTCACGTGCTTGTTTTTCGTAATCGCGGTGCTGGAGATTATCTTTATTCTCACGGGGCAGGGTGCGGACGCGCCGATAAAGGCGTTCAAGGACACCGCAGACTGGACGTTCTCGCGGCAGATCCCTCCCCCGCCGAAGCATTATGAGGGGCATTATCTCTGCACCGTCGCGGCGGGCGGGCACAAAAAGGTCGTCAAGCCGCTGCGCTATGGCACACGCCACGGCGCGACAATTATCGTGAACAGGCAGCTTTGCATTGCGAACGCGTTTGAGGATTTTTTATCTGAAAAGCTCCCGAGACTCCATAGGGTGATCCGAGGGGCTTATGACAAGTACGGCTATCCTATCTCAAAGCATATCACAACGCCCCGCCGCGCGGACGTTGTATATATCCTGATGAAGCCCCTTGAATGGGTGTTCCTGATTTTCCTGTATATGTTTGATACGAAGCCCGAGCAGCGCATAAGCAGGCAGTATCTTTACCGCGGGAATAGAGAGGCGTGAAATGAAAAAACGTATCGTTTATCTTGTATTAAGCGCGGCGAGCGTTGTTCTTGCCTACGGCAAGCCTATCGAGATCAAGGGATTTATGGCAGTCGGGCTGTGGCTTGTGCCGATTGCGTTTATGATATTTTGCATAAAAAACAATACACGGCTTTTTCGAGGATTATTCGTTACCACGCTTATTCTCTATAACATTGCGACCGGGCTGTTTCTCATTCGCGACAGGGGTTTGGGGGACAGACACGAATTTTTCCCAAACACGGAAGGACGCAAATGCGCAGAGGTAAGTTATTCGGGTTCGTTAATTACCGATGATCATCTGATGGTTTACCGTCGAGAATATTTCAGCCTTATCGAAAATACAGGGGTTCTTTCCGTTCGCGTATTGTTAAGTGAGGAAACTAATTATTATCACCCGCAGGGCTGATGATCCGCCAAAAGGAGCAAATATGAAATTAAAGCTGAAAATACCGTGCCTTGTATTGTGCTTTCTTGCAGGCGCGGCTTGGACGATTTTGTTCTGGCTCGCGGTGACTGTTTTCCCCGTGGAATTAAGCGCTGCCGCGCTTGTTGGGTTTTGCGCCGCGACCGTTCTTTCAATCAAAGACAAGCTCCCCGAGCAGTTGGGACTGAACCTTGCGGCTTGGTTTGTGGGTGTGACAGTTTCCGCGGCAATTGAATATCTAACAGACTTTCCTCACATTCTCCTGCCCGACCCGAACGGCGGCACGGGCTTGGGGATTATCCTGTTTTTACCGTTATTCATCGTCGCGGGAGCATTAACTGTCATCATTGCAATGAGCATAAGCCTTATAGCCTCACGAAAGAAATAACAAAACCGCGCCGGGTTTAATGCCCGGCGCGGTCAATTCTGCATTATCGATTACGCTCCGCCCCTGCTCGAAACAATAAACAATATAATAATAGCCGCGAGCGTCACGCCCATAATTATCCAGTTGCGGCGAATAGCGCGCTCGAGCTTTTTGTCGTTCTTGTTGTTGTCAAAACGTTTTGCCATAATTTTTAAACCCTTTCGATATAATGCGCCGTTTTCCCCGCCTGCGGCGGGGAAAACGGCTGTTGAAAAACTCCCTCAATCCGCGTAAGTGTTGTTCGCCGCAGGAACAGGGTAAATCTCCTCAAGCTCATGTGTTTCGCCGATGTCAGCGTCGCTTATCAGAAAATAATCGTGCCGCAGGACGTCCGCGCCGTCGCTTCTTACGGGGTCGTCCCATGTTGCGTCGACGTTGTACCACTCGCCGTAGAGCTTGACGAGATTCCACATATGATCCTCGTCGTTTGCCGTGCCGATTACGCAAAGGCACTCAAATCCCAGCGACTGCGCGAGGTACATAAACGCCTTGGAATAGCCCTCGCAGACCGCCTTGCCGTAAACCAGCGGTCCGTCCGCCTCGCGCTCGTAGAGCTCGCCGTTGTCTGTATAAACCGTATTATCGACTATTCGGTCGTGGATATACAGCAGCTTTTCATAATCCGTCGGCTGCTCGGCGGCTTGGGAGATTATATCGTCCGCGAAGGCTTTAAATAGGGAATTCGAAACCTCGGCGGGCGTTCTCCCAAAAAGGATTATAACAGACACAACAACGTTTCGGTTGGTCGCGAGAACCTTCATCTGATAGCCGCTGCCGAGCTCTAAAAA
>CAYSHU010000247.1:0-3354 GCA_964430965.1 uncultured Ruminococcus sp.
TTCACCATACCCGCATATTTAATTTTCTGTCACTTTTTACCCGCGCAATAAAAAACAAGTTATCAGTGCCTGCCTTTGTAAACATTCTTTGCTTCATAGGTCCATTTGTTTACAAACGCTGTCTTCGCATTCGTATAAGCATCTCTGTCATGTTCAAATTGCTTCCACAACCGTAATTTCAGCGCCTCATATTCTTTTGCTATTTGTTTATGTTCATTTAAATAATCTCTAAAATATAATTCATCATTATCTCCGGCGTATCGAAGATGTACATGATAAACTTTGTCAGCAAATCCTTTTGCCGTATATCCACGATTAAATGATATTCTGTTCGCCGCCGTTGACATTCGAATAAATTCGCTGTTTTCAATCACTTTTGCAGTACTTTCAATATCAGAATCTTTTGATACTTCAACAAGCACATCAATAATATTCTTTGCCCATATTCCCGATATAGCTGTACTCCCAATATGACTAATCCTCTCAATCGGGCATTCGGATAATATGCTTTTTAAAGCACTTTCGACTTCGGAATAAAATAAATCCCACCTATCATCATGCGCAACAAGTAATATGGGGAATAAATACCACAGTTCTTCTAAAGACATCTGCGATAATTCTTTTTCCATTTTTACAACCTCACAAATTCCAATTTACCAACTTTCTTCTTTTACTTTCTTTGACAGCCGCAGTGATCAAAATATTTTGCAAAGTTCGCTAAGGCTGTCTACCGTACAATCGGGTTTCTCGGCTTTATTTGTTTGTTTCCAATACCGCCAAATACTTTGCTTTACCCAAACCGTGTGCATTCCCAACAGGTTTGCCGGAACGATATCATTATCGATCCTATCCCCGATCATAATCGAATCGCACGCCTTGCAGCCGCTTATGTTTAACGCCGTTTCAAATATCCTTTTATCGGGCTTTGAAACTCCCTCCTCCGCGGAAGCAACGACAAGATCAATATATTTCAACAAGCCGTAGCTCTCTAACCGCTGTTCTGTTCCGAGAGGCTGGTTTGCGATTACCCCGATTTTATATTTGCCGCTTAAAAATTCAAGACATTGAACCGCGTCCGGATAAAGCGTTTCAAGCTCTTTCTGCCAGACAGGCAAGCTCACGCCCAACAATTTTGCGGTTGCTCTGTCGCCCTTTTGATTTTGCTTGTAAAAATTAAGAGCGGTTTCGTAAACATTGTCATATGTGGTATTTGCCGACTCGGCTATTTTTCTTAGTCGGTCTTCAAATGCACCATCTTCATTGACTAATGTCCAGCCGTAGTCAAAAAACAGCCATTCCGCTTTTTTTATCATAAGAGCCTCCATTAAATTAAGGAACTCCACCGTAGTAACACTGCCCAAATTCGGCGCGTCTGCCGATGCCGCCAAACAGCCGCGGGTATGTGTACCCTTTGATTCCACAGGCTGCCCCGGCTTCGCCGACTATGATAATCAACCCCTATCCTGTGTTGAATTTATAGGCTACTCAATTATTTGACCACTGAAACCGTCAATGTATACAGTTTCTTCAACATCTTTAAATTTTAGCATAAAGCATAAAATCCATTCATCATCATTGTGTGGAGTGCAAAAAATCCACGACCAAATTTCGGCTGAATGATTTTCGTCTAAACCAAGATAATCTCTTGCTATCTTAAGAGCTTCCACGAAACTTATACTCGGTTCCAATCGGAGCTTTGATAAATCCTCCGCGGTAATCAGATTTTGCGTTTCAACTACATTACCGTCTATGTCAATAACCAGCTCGCCTATATAAATAAAACTTCTGTTATACTTATAGTCTGGGTACTTGTTATGTTTATCCTGAGCCACATAAAACATATCCTTTTGCCTTGTATAACCCGATACAGCTGTAAACAGACTGGTTTGAAAATCAAACGAAATACCCTCTCCATTATATCCGTTATCCACAATGTATGTTTTCAGAGATTCAATGACATTTTGGGGAACAGAATTAAAGGCTACTATTTTTGCGCCGTTCGGCGTAACTTTGTATGTGGTTTGTTTTTCAATGTCATCGCCTTCCGCTTGCCCACTCCTCGTCAGAAGGATAGCAATAAAAATCCCCAAAGCAGCCGCAATGACAGCAATTATAACAATAACAGTTTTTTTCCGTCCATAATAAGTCGTCATAGTATTATCACCCGCTTTCACAGAGCAGTATCTGCAAAAATCAGCCTAGCCGTCGCTTGTCATTACTGATATTATAACAGAAAACCGCAAATTTGTCAAGTGATTCCAACAGAAAAAGAATTCCCCCTCCGAGGGAGAGGGAATTCTGTGATTTGTGATTTACTTGATCTCCGCATGGAACGCCTGCAGCGATTTCACGCCGAGATGGGAGTTGTTCTTGATCGCAGCGATACCCTCCGCGCTCGCCTTTGCCGCCGCCATTGTCGTGATGTACGGTATGCGGTGCTTTATCGCCGCCTTGCGAATGTAGCTGTCGTCGTTGGCGCTCGTTTTGCCCGCGGGAGTGTTTATGATGAACTGTATCTCGCCGTTCGCGATCATATCCGTGATGTTCGGTCTGCCCTCGTAGAGCTTGAGGACTTTCTCCGCGGGAATTCCCGCAGATGTGATAAGCTCGAAGCTCTTCCCCGTCGAAAGAATTTTAAAGCCGAGTTTCGCGAACGCCGAGGCTATCTCAACAAGCTCGGGCTTGTCGCGGTCGCAAACCGACAAGAGCACCGTGCCCTCAAGCGGCAGGCGCGTCTGCGTAGCCTCCTGCGCCTTGTAATACGCCTCGCCGAAGCTCGGGGAAATTCCCAGAACCTCGCCCGTGGAGCGCATTTCGGGACCGAGTACGGGGTCAACCTCCTGGAACATATTGAACGGGAATACCGCTTCCTTTACGCCATAGTGCGGTATCACGCGGTCGCGAAGCGCGGACACGGGGGATTCCTTGCCCGTGAACTTCGCCGTCATGATCTCCGTCGCGAGCTTCACCATATTGATAGAGCAAACCTTAGAAACCAGCGGAACGGTTCTCGAGGCGCGCGGGTTCGCCTCGAGAACATAAACCGTGTCGCCCTCTATCGCGTACTGCATATTCATCAGCCCCACAACGCCCATTTCCACGGCTATCTTGCGTGTGTATTCCTTGATCGTCGCGATGTGCTTTTCGGAGAGATTTTTCGCGGGGAGAATACAAGCGCTGTCGCCGCTGTGAATTCCCGCAAGCTCAATGTGCTCCATAACCGCGGGAACAAAGCAGTGCGTACCGTCCGAAATAGCGTCCGCCTCGCACTCCGTCGCATGGTTGAGGAAGCGGTCAATAAGAATGGGGCGGTCGGGCGTAACGCCTACCGCGGCGTTCATATAAACGCGCATC
>CAYSHU010000248.1:0-3317 GCA_964430965.1 uncultured Ruminococcus sp.
CCATATTCGCAAACGCCTCGCTTATGCCGTCCATCTGCTTGGACATTTCGGGGTAGATAAGAATACAAACTCCCAGCATAAACGCGATTACCGCCGTCCATATAATAAGCGAGCTGCGCCCTTGCCGTATTTCGTGCTTAAAAATTGTCATCTTCGTTCTCCTTGTAATAGTGCATAAAAATTTCCTCAAGATCGGGCTCGGTAATTTGAATGTCGGTTATCGGCAGCGGCGCTAGAGCGTTCAGCAAAGCGCGGGGTTCGCCGCTGTACAGGAATTTTACGGCGTCGCCGTCAACCTCGGCATTGCCTGTTCCGTCCAGCTTCGGCGGCTCGGAAACTCCCGAAAGCGTGACCTTTTTCGCGTTGGTATGCACGAGGTTTTCCACGCGGTCACTAATCAAAAGCCGCCCCTCGCGGATTACCGCGGCGCGCTTGCAGTATTTCTGTATCTCCGAGAGAATATGCGAGGACAGGAATATTGTAGAGCCCTCGGCGTTTCGCTCCTCCAAAATCGCGTAAAATTCGCGCTGCATAAGCGGGTCGAGCCCGCTTGTCGGCTCGTCGAGAATACAAAGCCGCGGCTTGTGCTGAAGCGCGCAGACAATTGAAACCTTTTTTCGGTTGCCGAGCGAGAGCTCGGATATTTTTTTGTTTACGTCCAGCTCCAGCCTTTCGCAGAGCCGCGCGGCTTCTTTTGCACAATCTTGTTTTCTCAATTCCGCGGAATATTTTATGACCTCGCGCACCCTCATTCCGTGATAGAAATTCGCCTCGGACGGCATATAGCCCACATCTGCAAGAACGTCGGGTTTGCCGACTTCCTTACCAAAGATTTTCGCCGCTCCGCTTGTCTGGGAAATCAGCCCGGTGAGTATTCGGATAGTAGTGCTTTTTCCCGCGCCGTTCGGGCCGATAAATCCGAAGAAATCGCCCTCGGCTACGGTTAAATCAATTTCGTTTATCCCTCGTGATTTGCCGTAAAATTTCGTAAGCGCATACGTTTCGACAGCGTTCATTTTTCATTCCCCTTTTTCAAATAAATTTTCTTCCAGAATTTCAGCATATCCTCAAAATCCTTTTCGAGCTTCTGCACGTCAAGCTCTCCGTCAAATTGCATTATCTCCCACAGATAGCCTTCGGACGCGAGATACATTTCGCGATACATCAGCTTGATGTCAACGCCCTCGGCAAAATCCTTAGGGTTGACACCCGCCAGCGCGTTCTGCGCCTTTATTTCAAAGTATTGTTGGTAGCTGTCGTGTATCGCCGAATTTACGTCGGGGTCCTTCTCGTAAAACGCCTTGAGCACAAACGCGGTCATACTTGGGTATTTCTTCATCATACGTATTTTCGCCCGCATACCGCGTTCCATCATCTCAAACAAATCGGTCGGCTCGTAACAGCCGTATTCGGTAAGATATTCCATTGTGATTTTGCAGGCTTTATCCCACAGAAAAAGATACAGCTCGCGCTTGTTGCGGAAATAGTGGAACAGCAGCGATTTGCTTATCCCCGCACATTCGGCGATCTCGTTCATCGGGCTTTTCTTGTAGGAGTTCTGTGAAAACACACGAAAGCCCGCGTTGATTATCTTCTGCTGCTTTTCCACCGGCAGCGAATAGAATTTCTCGTTCATTCTTCACCTGCTTTCAAAACGTTGTCCGTATCGGTCAATTATATTATAAACCCGTTGACCGTTTTTGAGAAGACCCTTTGCGAAATTTTTTTAATTTCAGATATTTGTTCCCAAAACAAAATTCGAGGGAGGGTCCCTCGAATTGAAATTATGCGGACATGTCGCGCAGGCTCATCGCTGTCGGGCGTAATTATCTCAAATCAACCGACAGCTCCGAGCCTATCCCCGACACGCTGATTACATTTTCCGCGTTCTCGGGGGACTGAAGCTCAACGCTTTCTCCGTTCCTGACAAAGAAAACCGCGCATTTTCTGCCCCTGTTGACAACAGCGGGGCAGCTTTCCTCGGCGATATGAACGATTGTTTTCGCCTTCCATTGATTTATGTCGAGCCGCCCGCAAACGCGGTCGACGGTAATGTCATAGTCCTCGCGTGACGTGAGCTCAATGCTGCCCGAGCTTTGCCGAATTTCCGCGGATTTCGCGTTTCCGTCAAACTCCAGGCGCGAGATGTTCAGACTGTCTATCTCAAGCAAATTAACGTCCGCGGAAAGCTCCGCGCGGTCGGTGAGCCTTTCGGGAAGAACAATCTCAACGGAGAGCTTGCTCTGCGCGTCGGATTTGGAGATATCGCCGCTTTTAACGCAGTTTACGTCAAGGCAGCCGCCGCTTTCGTCGAACTTTATCTTGAATAATTCGCCGACGTTTGAGAGCGTGTCGGATTTCAAAAGCACGCGGATTTTCCCGCCGCCGTCCGAGCTGATTTTTATCCTGTCGGCGTAACCGATTTTCAAATCAAAGCGCTTGGTTTTCTCGATGTCATAAGCCGTTTCGCTTGTGTAAACGTCGGGGAGCTGCGCCCTTTCGCGAACGCCCGCGCTTATAAGCTCATCAAGCGTCGTCTTGAAAATCTCGGCGATGATGACGATATTTTCAATATCGGGCAGCCCCCTGCCGTTTTCCCATACTTAAGGATACCGCCAAAGTTCTTTAATCGATTTTCCCTACAAACCGGTAGAAAATCTCGATCTCCTGTGTTCTGCCGCCGTTCTCGTCAATCTCCGCTTGGTGAACCACGATCTTGTCGATAAGCTCATTCAGCAGAGGGGCTGTGAGCTCCGTCAGTTCGGTGTACCTGCGGATAAGCGCCAGCCACTTTTCCGCTCCGTCGGTGTCCTGCGCCGACTTATCAAGCTTGGCTTGCAGTTCGCACTTCTTGCTTTCTAGCTGCGTCTGCTCCTCTTGGTATTTCGCCGAAAGCATTGCGAAATTGCGTTCGGTGAGCGCTTCCTTTGCCCTGTCCTCGTACATCTTGGCAAACAAATTATCCAACTCCTGAAGCCGCTTTTCGGTTCTCGACAGCTCTTTCTTGGCGCTCGCGGTTTCCTTCGCCCGCTGCTTATCGCCGCTTTTCAGTAACCGTTGCAGCAGCTCGCCGTCGTCCTTTTCATTCGCCTGTGAGATCCAATACTGAAGTCTGCCAAGCACCACGGCATATATCACTTCATATCTGATATAGTGGTTGGAACACTTGTCCTTGCCGTATTCGCTGTAGGTGGTGCAGGAGTAATACTTCTTTTCCTTTTTGGTCGCGGTCGCATTGTTGTGCATATACCTCAATCCCCAACCGCAGTCCGAGCATTTCAGAAGACCCGCGAAAATCTGCGTTTCTCCGCTTTTGC
>CAYSHU010000249.1:0-3303 GCA_964430965.1 uncultured Ruminococcus sp.
TTATACTATATCCGGGAGGATTTGTCAAGTGCATATGTAATCAGAATTTACTATAAGTGAGAAACACAAGATTCTATAGAAATCACAGACAAAATGACAATGACTATGACGGAGCTTATAATCCACATAAGGCAGAATTCCCCAAAATCCGCAAAATCTCTGCCGTTTTTTCCGGTAATTTTGTTGAAAAACAGCTTCAGCAGAATGGTAAGTATCAATCCGCCAACCAAACCGATGATAAGAATAAGTGAAAAAGGCATTGTTTTTCCTCCTAAAATATATTTTATATTCACATTATAGCATATATTTTTATGAATGTCAAGTATTTTTGTCGGAAAAGTTAAGCGCATATCATTTTGTGATGTTGCAACTAACCTTTGGGATAGACTATAATATAATCAAGGGTGTAAGATAATATTATCAACATTTTTATGGGAGGAGAAAAATGCTTTATAATTTATCACAGCAGATAGTGAATATGCGCTTTAAAATGGGAATGTCACAGGCGGAGCTCGCGCGGCGGCTTGGCGTTACAAGAAGCTCCGTGAACGCTTGGGAGCTCGGCTTCGCGACGCCGCAGCTGAAGCACGTTATCGAAATGGCGGGCATTTTCAGCACGACGGTCGACAATATGCTCAACATTTCGGAGGAAGTGACTGTGAACATTTCCGACCTAAACGACGAGGAGCGCCAGGTTGTGCTCAATTTGGTTGATATTTTGAGAAAAGCGCATAGGGAAGAGGACTGAAATGTACGACGTTATTGTTATCGGCACGGGGCCCGCGGGCTGCTGCGCCGCGAGGACGCTCGCCAAAAACGGGAAGCGCGTTCTGCTTGTAGAGAGGTTTTCGCTGCCGCGGTATAAATCCTGCTCGGGCGTGCTTATTTCAAAGGCAATGGAGCTCACCGAGCGTTTTTTCGCCGTTTCCGAAATACCCGAAGCAGTAACGTGTTCCCCCGCCGAGAACAGGGGTATGATTTTCACAAGCGATAGCGGCAAGGAATACCGCTTCGAGCAGCCCGGGCTTAACGTCTGGCGGAGCGAGTATGATAATTTCCTCGCCGAAAAAGCCGTCGAGGCGGGCGCGGAGTTGCGTGTTAAAACGGCGGCGCTCGACTGTGCGGAGTATCTCGGCCATGTTGAGGTCACGCTCCGCGGGAATTCCGTTTACACCGAAAAAGCTGCCTATGTCCTCGACTGCGAGGGCGTTGTCGGCTCGTTCAGGCGGAAGCTCATGGGCGCGGCGGGGGAGTACATCACGACGTTCCAGACGTTCAACGACGGCAGAATAAACCTCGATCCGCACTATTTCTACGCCTTTCTTCGGCCCGAGCTTTCGGAATATGACGCGTGGTTCAACGTCAAGAACGACAAGCTGGTGCTGGGCGTTTCGGTGAGAAATCGTCGTAAAATTCCGCATTATTACGCGAAATTCCTCGAATATATGACAAATTCTCACGGGCTTTCGATCAGCCGCGAGCTCCGCCGCGAAAGGTGGCTTATGCCGCAAATCCGAAAAGAACCCGTATTGGAATTGTCGCAAGGCAGAGTGTTTTTCGCGGGGGAAATCGCGGGCTTTTTAAACCCTATGGGCGAGGGCGTTTCGGCGGCGCTTGAAAGCGGCTTCCACGCCGCGAACGCTCTGCTTCTTGAAGACCCGAACGCCGCCGCGGAGAGCTATAAGGCCGCGCTGGAGCCGCTTATGACCTATATGTCGCGGCAATGGCGCTTTGTTGAGCAGATAGTTAATGTCGAATTGAGGAAAAACGATTAACCAAAAAAGAAATGCCGCGCCTACGCGCGGCATTTTTGTAATTTTTCCCGCTGTCCGCGAATATAATTTTCGTAAAGGAGTGAGAAAAATGGGAAGGTTAAAAGCATTGATAATTAGTGCGGCGGCGGTTTGCTGCGCGATCCTTTCGGGGACAAGCACGTCGGCGGGAAGTTTTATCCGCGGCGCGGAGCTGTTTTCCGCGGGAGTTTTCGGCGGGGAAATCCGCGGGGAAAGCGAGCCTGACAAGCGGACAACCTCGGATAATAACGGGACAAGCTCAATCGAAAGTGTCGAATCAAGATCCGGGACTTCAACGGAAAGCGAAACGTCGGGCAACTCCTCCGAAGGCTCGACCGTTTCTGATGTTTCCGAGCCGCCGAGCGTCACGCCGGGCAGAGTAATTGTCAAAAACCGCACGGAAAACGTTGACGACACGGATTATTCGATTTACACGAAGGTAAGCGGGGAAGTGGAGCGATGCAATTTCGGGTATTTTGACGACCCGAATATCGTGACCCTAGAAAGCGGCGCGCAGCTTAGGAACCTTACCGAGGAGGACAACGACGATCTGCTTGACATAAGCGAGGAGCTCCCTTGGGACGAGCTCGACATAAACGCGGACGAGCCGCTTGTGCTGATTTACCACACACATTCCTGCGAGAGCTTTCTGCCGTTCGGTGAGGTTTACGATGAGGATTATCCCGTGCGCTCGGTTGACTGCTCGAAAAACATCACGGCTGTCGGCGACGCGATTTGCGAGGCGCTTTCAAGGCGTGGAATTTCAAGCGTCCACGACTGCACTGTCCACGACGAGCCGATGTTTACGGGGGCGTACTATCGCTCCGCGGATACGATGCTGGAAATTCTCGAGGAATACCCGACAATAAAAATCGCTATCGACATTCACCGCGACGGGATTATTAACGCCGACGGCTCGATAACCGCGCCGATTGCCGAAATAAACGGGAAAACCGCCGCGCAGTTTATGATAATCACGGGCTGCGACAGCGAGGACACGCCGCTGCCCGATTTTCGCGAAAACCTAAAGCTCGCGTGTCTTATCCAGAACGCCGCCGAGGACGCATACCCAAGCCTCGCCCGCCCGATTATGTTCGATTACAGAAGCTACAACCAGCCGCTGTTCGAGGGGAATTTACTTATTGAGATAGGAAGCCAGGCGAACACGTTCGAGGAGGCGGAATATTGCGGGGAGCTGCTGGGGAATTCTATCGCAAGGGCGATTAACTCTTACTTATAATAACGAAATCACCCTCCGAAGCGAGGGGAGTTTTGCTGACTGTGACATTGTTACCAAAAAGATTTTTGAAAAAATCAACCTATCGGCGGTGAAGTCAACACCGCAAAAACAATGCTGACAACGAGCTGAACGAGTGCCGCGAAGCGGCGCTCGTGAAGCCGTTGGCGTAACACAAAAAGTCGCCCTCGCGTAGCGAGGACGACTTTTTGTGTTACTGGCGGAAGCGGTGGGATTCGAACCCACGAGCCCTTGCGGACTACTTGATTTCGA
>CAYSHU010000250.1:0-1545 GCA_964430965.1 uncultured Ruminococcus sp.
TTTTGACGCCGACGTTTACACGGCGATAAACCTTGAAACCTGCGTCAAGGTACGGAAATCGGTCGGAGGGCCGTCCCCCGAGAGCGTTCTGGCGCAGATAGAACTTACTCAAAAGAAATTAGGTGAAATATATGGCTAAGGTTTATATTGACGGGCAAGAGGGCACGACGGGCTTGAAGATACTCGAACGCTTCAAGGACAGAACGGACATCGAGCTTCTCAGAATAGACGAGGACAAGCGCAAAGACAACGACGAGCGGCGGAAAATGATAAATTCTTCCGATTTTACGTTCCTTTGCTTACCCGATGCTGCCGCAAAAGAGGCTGTCGCTATGGCTGACGAAAACGTCCGCATTATCGACGCTTCTACGGCGCACAGAACAAACCCCGATTGGGCTTACGGCTTCCCGGAGCTTGGGAAAGATTTCCGCAAGAAGATAGCGAAATCCAACCGAGTTGCCGTGCCGGGGTGCTACGCCAGCGGCTTTGCTTCAATGGTTTATCCGCTTGTGAAGCTCGGCATATTGCCAAAGGATTATCCCGTTTCCGTTCACGCCGTATCGGGCTACAGCGGCGCGGGAAAGAAAGCTATCGCGGTTTACGAGGGTGAAAACCGCCCCGCAGAGTTTGATTCGCCGAGGCAGTACGCGCTCATGCAGCAGCACAAGCACCTACCCGAGATGCAGAAGATATGCGGCTTGAATTTCGCGCCGACGTTCAATCCGCTCATCTGCGATTTCTTCAGCGGAATGGTCGTTTCGCTGCCGCTTCACACAAGGCTTCTCGCGAAGAAATACGGCGCGGACGATGTGCGAAAAGCGCTTTCGAAATATTACGCGGACGAGTTCTTCGTAAAAGTAATGCCCGAGGGCGAGCCCGAGGACGGCTTTATCGGCGCGAACAACATCGCAGACACGAATTTTATGGAAATTTTCGTGAACGGAAACGACGACAGGCTTATAATTTGCTCGCGGCTGGATAACTTAGGAAAGGGCGCAAGCGGCGCAGCGGTTCAATGCCTTAACATTATGATGGGCATTGATGAGAAAACGGGGCTTGTGTGATGCTTGAAGATGTTACATTACCCGAAGAGGAAATTGTAAATATTACATTTTTGAAACGTGATGAATTTCACACGGTCACTTTCAAAAGCAAGGAGTATACCGTTGTCGGCGGCGATGATGTCGATAATCTGATTGGCGTTGACAGTCGCGGAAAAATTTGGTTCCTTGATACGGAAAATGAATTTACGTTTTACGCTTCAAAGAATTTAAAGACCTTTGTTGAGCAGTTAATGCTTTATGTAAATTGGAATCATCCCGATGACGACGCTCCGTGGAAGGAGATCAAAGCAAATGTCGGGAAATTCAAACGCGAGATATTGAAGCTTGATATGTTTGCGACATTTGGGCGGAATAGTTTTTGGTCGCTGATTATTGAGCAGATCAAGGAAGGCTTTTTATAAAGAAAGGTTAAAACTATGGTTAAATTTAAAGGTTATGAATTTGTAGACGGCGGCGTTTGCGCCGCGGAGGGCTTTACCGC
>CAYSHU010000250.1:1555-3298 GCA_964430965.1 uncultured Ruminococcus sp.
TTTACCGCGGGCGGAGTTATCGCGGGGATTAAAGCGGGAAACACGACAAAGCGCGATCTCGCGATGATATTCTGCGCGGAGCGCTGCAAGACGGCGGCGCTGTTCACTCAAAACAAGGTAAAGGGCGCGCCTATACTTGTTTCAAAGGAGCATTTGAAGGACGGCTACGCGCAGGCGATAATCGTGAACAGCGGCAACGCAAACACGTGCAATCCCGACGGCGTTGAAATCGCCGAGGAAATGTGCGAGCTCGCCGCCGAGGCGCTTGACATCAGCGCGGAGGACGTGCTTGTAGGCTCGACGGGAGTTATCGGGCAAAAGCTCGATATAAAGCCTATCCGCATTATGGTGCCGACGCTCGCGAAGTCGCTTTCCGCGAAGAACAGCGGCGACGCGGTAGAGGCTATTATGACAACCGACACCCGCAAAAAAGAGGTCGCGGTTGAGTTTGAGATGAACGGCAGAAAATGCCACGTCGGCGGAATGTCCAAGGGCAGCGGAATGATAAACCCGAATATGGCGACGATGCTCGCTTTTGTCACTACGGACGTCGCGATAGCGCAGGAGCTGCTTGAAAAGGCGCTCCGCAAGGTGAACGCGCTGACGTACAATATGGTCTGCGTTGACGGCGACACCTCGACAAACGACAGTATTTTCCTGATGTCCTCGGGGCTTGCGAAAAACAAGGAGATAATCTGCGAGGACAAGAGCTATGAGGTTTTCGTGAACGCGCTTTACGCCGTTATGATGAACCTCGCGCGCGAAACCGCGCGCGACGGCGAGGGCGCGACGAGGCTTATCGAGTGCATCGTAAACAACGCGCCGACAGAGGAGATCGCGCGCTCTGTTGCGAAGTCCGTTATCTCGTCGAGCCTTGTAAAGGCGGCGCTGTTCGCGGCGGACGCTAACTGGGGACGTATTCTCTGCGCTGTCGGCTATGCCGAGGGCGATTTTGAGATAGACCGCACCTCCGTGGAGCTCGCGAGCGCAAAGGGCAAGATGACCGTCTGCGTAGACGGTGCGGGCATCAGCTTCTCGGAGGACGTCGCGAAAGAAATTCTCTCCGAGGACGAGGTGAAAATTCTTGTAGACCTCCACAGCGGCGAGGAAAGCGCGGTCGCTTGGGGCTGCGATCTGACATTTGATTATGTTAAGATCAACGCGGAATACAGAACATAAAGGAGCTCGCTATGGATATGCTTCCAACGCATCTTAAAAAAATCCTGCGCGTTACCGAACAAAGCGAAACGACCCTTGACGGGCAGATAGTCTGCGAATGTGGCTGCAAAACGTTCGGGGTAAGATATTTCGGCGAGGGCTATCCTCCGCATTGCGTCGGGATAAACAAATACGGCGAAAAATACGCGCTGACCGTTCGTGCGGTCTGCCGCGAGTGTACTAAGGAATGGGAGCTGTTCGACTTCGCGAAGCACGCCTATGACGGGCTAATCTGCGGCGACGGCGTTTCCGTTCCCGAGAGCGAGCTTGTTGACGCCGCTGCAGGCGACGAGCGCAATTTTGAAGTCAAGATGTCGATCGAGTTCGACGACGAGGAACAGTTCGTTGAAGAGGTCGTGAACGAGCCGCTTGATGATATGCGCTTTGCTCCCGAGGACAGGCTGAATATCTGGAGCTGGGTCGTTATCGACCTGAAATGCACGGAAAGCGGCAAGGAGCTTAACGGTTTTGTAGACAGTGAATTAGCATAAAAGAGGTATTAAAATGGAAATCGGTTATGATGTA
>CAYSHU010000251.1:0-3286 GCA_964430965.1 uncultured Ruminococcus sp.
GCGGTGATAAGCTCGTTCAAATTCATCGCGAAGCTGCCGTCGCCCGCGATGTTTACAACGGTCTTATCGGGTCTCGCGACCTTAGCGCCGAGCGCCGCTCCAAGCCCGAAGCCCATTGTCCCGAGCCCGCCCGACGAAACGAAGCTGCGCGGCTCTCTATATTTGTAGTACTGCGCCGCCCACATCTGGTTCTGCCCGACCTCCGTCGCGATTACAGCCTGTCCGTTAGTCAGCTCGTCGAGCTTTTCAATGACTGCCTGCGGCGTTACGGGGAGCGCCTCTGTGCCCTTTAGCACGGGCTCCCCGAAATCCTTTTCAATAATCTCGTCCGTCCAGGCGTTCTTTTTCTGCTTGATTTCAGCGCAGAGAGATTTCATTATCTCCTTAACATCGCCTTGAACAGTACAGCCGACAGCGACGTTCTTGTTGAACTCGGCGGGGTCGATATCGATGTGAATGAACTTAGCGTCCTTGCCGAAAACGCTCGGGTCGCCGATGACTCTATCGGAAAAGCGTGTTCCAACGCCGATGAAAAGATCGCAGGAATTCAGCGCCGCCGCGGACTTTACCGTGCCGTGCATGCCGAGCATACCTATGTAGCGGCGGTTCGTCTGGTCGAACGCGCCCTGACCCATAAGCGAACAGGAAACGGGCGCGTCGCAAAGCTCGGCGAGGGTTTTCAGCTCCTCCGAGGCGTCCGCGGAGATAACCCCGCCGCCCGCGTAAATAAACGGTCTTTCGGACTTTTCGATAAGCTCCAGAGCAGCGCTTATCTGCGCCTCGCGAAGCTCCTCGTTTACGTCATATCTTGTCGTTGAGTTATCGGGCTTTACGGGTTCGTATTCAAATTTTGCCGCCGTGATGTCCTTCGGGATATCCACAAGCACCGGGCCTTTTCTCCCGCTGCCCGCGATCTTGAACGCGAGCCGCAGCGTGTCCGCAAGCTCCGAAATATCCTTGACGATGAAATTATGCTTTGTTATCGGGATAGTAACTCCCGTGATGTCAACCTCTTGAAAACTGTCAAGCCCCAGCAGGTCGGTGGAAACGTTTCCCGTAATCGCCACAAGCGGAATGGAATCCATATTCGCCGTAGCAAGCCCCGTCGTGAGGTTAGTAGCGCCGGGCCCCGAGGTCGCGATAACAACGCCCGTTTTCCCGGAGGCTCTCGCGAAGCCGTCCGCCGCGTGGCACGCGCCCTGCTCGTGCGACGTGATGATGTGGCGGATCTTGTCGCTGTACTTATACAGGCTGTCGTAAATATTCAGCACCGCGCCGCCCGGATACCCGAAAACAGTGTCCGCGCCTTGCTCCAACAGACATTCAACAATAATGTCCGAACCGGATAATAACATAAAAATCCCTCTCTGTCCTTATGTAATTTTTCAGCAGTTTCCCGCGTCGGCAGGGAAACATCGGTAACTTGCAAACCGTTACAATATACATATTTATTATATCATATCTTAGCGGCATTGTCAATATAGCAAATCAAGAAAAATGTTATCTTGACTTTTCGGCGGGGGAGTGGTATAATGAAGTATATAGTCGAGAATTACGCGGTAATAATATTTAAAGGGGGTATTTTAATGAAATTAAAGCGGGTTTTATATTGGATTTATGTTGTTTACCTCATCATAAACATAATATATATCTCAATTCCGTTTATTATGGCATTTGCTCGTATTCCGGAATCGCCCCCTTTTTTTCAACTTTGTTGAAAATTCTTTATTAGTTTATCGTTTGAAAAATATGACTTATTTACATATGCTGCTTGATTTGATCGTAATAATAGTAGTAATCCGTGGCTATATAAAACAAAATAGCGGCATACGTTTTTTTAGATTTACCTTGATTGTGATATTTATGAATTTCATTTCAAATCTTATTTGGACATTCTTGGGATTATCTTTCTTCATAGTTTAATCAGTACATATTGCGTAGTGGACTTTCTTGAATATTAGAGGAGCGGTTATGAGAGTTTCATTCGACCTTGACGACACTCTGTTTGTCGATCCCGAAAAGTTCAAAACCGAAAAAGAGCCGCGCTTTCCGTTTAACAAAATTTACCGCGAGCGTCTGCGGCTGGGAACTGTCGGCTTGTTTAAGTATCTTGAAGAACACGATATAGAGGCGTGGATATACACGACCTCGTTCCGTTCGGAGCGCTATATCCGCGGACTGTTCCGCTGTTACGGCATAACGCTCTGCGAGGTGGTAAACGGCGACCGCCACGCACGCGAGGTGCAGCGTGACAGCAGGGAAGCGCTGCCGTCGAAATACCCCGGGAAATATCGCATTGATCTTCACGTCGACGACGATATTTCGGTAAAGCAGAACGGCGATACATACGGCTTTCGCGTGCATATTATCGGCGCGGAGGACGAGCGATGGGCGGAGAAGATCGTAAAGAGGATCGAGGAAATAAAAGCCGTCAATATTTCGCTCAGCTAAACGAGCCGCGCTCTCTTGCCTTTTGCCTCTTATTCTCTTGCTTCTTGAAGAACAGCTCCCGCAGCCCGAATGCCAGCAAGAACACCGCGAACAGCTTCCGCAGAAGATCGTTGTCGATAAGCTGCGCGCCATACGTTCCAACAACCGCGCCGAGCACTCCGCCAAGCGCGATTTTTTTCACGAGTTTTCCATTTACAAGGTGATTTCTTATATGGAAAATTAACGAGATCAGCGCTATCGGGAGAAAGAACAGCAGATTTATCCCCTGCGCGGCGCGCTGCCCGACCTCCTCAAAAATCGTCAGCCACACCACAAGAATAAACCCGCCTCCAAGCCCCATTGAAGCGAGCACTCCCGTGAGGAACCCGACAACCGCGCTTACCAAAGCAGCATCCTCAGCGCCGCGATCGTGACAATCCCGCCGAAGATTCTTTTAAGCCACATCGCCTTGATCTTCTTCAGGAATATTGCGCCGCTTATCGCTCCCAGAACTCCCCACGGAATGAATTTCCAAGCGGCTTGAAAATCCAGATTTCCCGAAAAACCGTAGAACATCGCCGTCACCAAGCTGAGGATAAATATCAGCGCGACGGACGTAGCATGCGCCTCGTTCGGCTCGCAGTCCTCCTTTTCGAGAATCGGCACGGCGACCACGCCGCCGCCTGAGCCGAAAAAACCGTTCAAAAACCCGCAAAGCGTTCCCTCAAAAAACTTCTTCACAAAAAATCACCTCAACGCTAGTTTACGCGAATTAACGGAATTTATCGTTGGAATAAAATTCAAATGTCAGAAAAAATCACTTCGATACGCATTTACAAACTGTCGAGAAACGCTC
>CAYSHU010000252.1:0-3233 GCA_964430965.1 uncultured Ruminococcus sp.
CCCTCGGTCAGGACGAGCTCCGCGCCGTATGCTTTCATCAGATTGCGGCGCTCGACGCTCATTGTTTCGGGCATCGCGATGATTATGCGGTAGCCCTTTGCCGCCGCGATAGCCGCGAGCCCCACGCCCGTGTTGCCGCTTGTCGGCTCGATGATGACCGAGCCGGGCTTCAGCTTGCCCGAACGCTCCGCATCCTCGATCATAGCGTGCGCAATGCGGTCCTTGACCGAGCCCGCGGGGTTGAAAAGCTCCAGCTTCGCGAGCACGGTCGCCTCAAGCCCGTCCTCCGCCTCGATGTGAGAAAGCTCCAGAAGCGGCGTTTTGCCGATAAGCTCCGTTACGTTTTTGTAGATTTTCATAGTTGCCTCCTTATTTAAAAGTCGCGAAAAAGAGCTTCGCTTCGCTCAGCTCGCCGCCTGCAAAGGTTCCGCTCGCTACGCCTTTACAGGCGCGTTTTTCGCTCCCACTCGCTCTTGTTAGTCTGACTTTTGCGTTACACGAGCGATTAACACTTCGCGGGTGGTGTTGCTTGTTTTATTTCTTCCCCACGGGGAAGAAATTTAGGTACGAGTATATTATAACACGTAATCCCTAGAATGTCAATAGGTTTTTAGGAATTTTATAAAAAATTTTTCGCGCCCCGTTTTGAGGCGCGATTTATGATTATTATTTTGCTTTCTCTCCGTTCGCGAAGCCTTGATAATAGTAATCCTCATCAAGCTCCGCGATTATCTCCTCCTCGGAAAGCCCGCCGCCTATGAGCTTGATTTCCTCGGAAACAGCATTGCCGTCCGGGTCGATTATCGGGGTTTTCAAGCGAACCGCAAAAATGTACTTGCCCGTGTCGGCGAGGTCTATCGCGCTTGTGAACCAGCCCGCCTCGCGATAGGCGGTGAAGCTCGCGTCCGCGGTGAACAGCATTGTTGTGAAAAACTGTCCCTCGCGGTCGTTGTAATCGTTAAACCTGATATACTCGCCGTACTCGCTGTTCGGATCAACGCTGTACATATAAGCCGCGGTGAACTCAACGTTCTCAATCTTCGGGATTTTTATGTCAATTCCGTAATCAACGCTATGAGAACCTGTGAGCGCTATCGCGATATCGTTTTTGCTCACTCCCCCACCGACCTGGCTTTCCTCGGGGTTTATAAGCCGCGTGATTTCTTCATTCAGCTTGCTCTCCGCGAGGGATTTCAACTCCTCAAAGCTCTCGCCCTCAAGGTCTTTGGGGGATTTAATCGCCGTCACAAGCCCGCTTACATCGAATGTAAGCACGGTGTTTTTTGCCTTTATTTTCGCGTTTTTCAGCATTTGCTCGTCGATTTTTATGACGACCGTCAGCTTGTCGCCGTTTGAAAGACTGCCGTCGTTTTGCGGGAGCACTTCAATATCCTCCAAAATCGCGCTTGCGGTCGCTTCGTTCAGAGTTCCGAGCATTGCGAGCGCCTTGTTTCTGTCCGCGTCAATAACCGCTGTGCCCTCGCCGTTTACGCCCTTGTATCTCGTGACGGTGACGATCTGCGAGAAGTCCAGCGTCGCGCGCTCTCCGCAGCCGGAGAGCATCAGAACGGAAAAAAGCGTCAATACCGCAAGCAGCGCCGCGGCGAATTTTTTCTTTTGCATTTCATTATCCTCCTAAATTTACGAGTAATTTTGTGCTACAATAACATTATAGCGGATTTTCCGCTAAAAGTCAATAGGTTTTTTCACAAAAATGTATAATAGAAATGGTGATGATTATGAGTTTTTACAAAAGACTGCGCGAACTCCGCGAGGACAATGACCTCAAACAGCGCGAGATCGCCGAGATACTGTGCTGCAGCCAGCGCGTTTACAGCAACTACGAGCGCGGCGACCTTGATATTCCGACCGAGGTGCTGATAAAGCTCGCGCGGCATTACGGCACAAGCGTGGATTATATTCTCGATCTTACGAACGACAGGCGGCCTTATATTTCAAGCGAAGAAGCTCCGGAAAAGACGGGCGAGGCTGAGAAACGAGCTCCGAAACGGAGGCTTTAGCTGTTAGCCGTCTGTTTCTTAATAAAAAATAATCCCCGCCGATTTGGCGGGGATTTTTATGCGGGTTTACAAATCGGTAACATGGGCATCGTTTTCCAAGGCAGTATCGCCCGACAGCTCCTTCTTTTTCCAAAGCCGTGTCAAAAGAGCTGCGGCGCAGCTTCTTCCGGCGGCATTGTCGAGCTCCTCGATAATGCTTTCGCCCGAGGTCCGCGGGTCGATGTGCTTTTCAAGCCGCAGAACTATTTTCCAAATCTCCTCCAAGCCGTCGGTAAGCGACATAATGGCGTTGATAACATCAACGTTGTTTTCGTTAAGCCAAGGGCATAGGTCTTGCCCGTCTCCGACAAAGCCGTGCCGCGTCACTTGATTTGAAGCCGTCTTTTCCGTGAGCATTTCATCAAATCCCGGAAATCCGAGATTTATTTCACTGCGGCTTGCGGCGCTCGTGAACCTCACATCGGGATTTATACAATCAATCATAAAAAACACTCCTTATTCCGCTTCACCGATTTTCCGCGCGAACACGGAGAACGGCAGCGCGCTCATAATATCGCACTCTCTGCGGAACAGCGCGAGCTTTTCTCCCGAGAGGTCAAGCTGCTCCTCCGGTATGCAGAGCAATATGTCGTCGTAGCCGAGGAAGTTCGCGAGCTCGCAGCAGCGGCAAAGCTCCGGCGCGGGTATCTTGTGCAGCACAAGCCGCTCGCCGTTCTCTTTCCTTATATAATAGGAAAGCCAGTTGTAGAAGAAATTCAGCAAAACGGCGCTCGGCTCGCCAAATATAACGAGCGTGCGCGGGTTTTTGTCCGCGAGCTGTTCAAGCCGCTCCGGCATTGTGAGCTCCACTCGCTTTTCGCCGTTTTTCACCGTGAAAAACTTCCGCGCGACACTATTTGCATCAACGCCTATGATAACAAACGGCGCGGCTAACGCCAGAACCAAACACGCGAATCCCAGCGCGAGGCTCACGTGCTCGCCGAGAATATACGCCGCGAAGTATAAACCGATCACCGAGCCGAACGCAAGCACTGCCATCAGGACGTCAAAGCCCACGCCGCGGCGCGCGTTCATAAGCGCGGAGATTTTGCCCGTTATCACGTTTTCAATCACCGCGTCGTCGTTTTCGGGGACAAGTCGTCGACGGCTGAGCTTTACGAGGATCGGCGAAACCGCCACGACAAACAGCCCCCCGATAAACGTGAAAACGAT
>CAYSHU010000253.1:0-3181 GCA_964430965.1 uncultured Ruminococcus sp.
CCTTGTCCTCCATGATACCCATTCCCGTTTCCTCGACCGCCATTTTCGCGAGCGGGATCCGCGCCTTGTTCGCCGCCGATGCAGCCGCCAAAAAGATTTTGTCGACCTGCTCCTGCGTGTACTCCGCGAACCTCTCCTGCGCCGCGCGGACACGCGCCAGCGCCGCGTCGAAGCTCTCTACGCTGTCTACTGTTTCGTAGTTCATAGTCATTCTCCTTTTATGTTTATTAAGTGCAAGCGCACAATTATTACCTTGTTGGGTGTCCTTTCTATAAATGAGTATACCCCTCTTTAAATGTAGAATAGAAGTCATCCTCACTTAAAAATTCCTCGTCGTTCAGGAAATAAGTATACCATATCAGTTTCTTATCAACGACAACTCTTATTTCGACAGAGTAAAGACTAAGGAATTCCCCTTCTTTCCTCCAATATTTATAGAAGTCGTAAAGCCACGGAAATTCTTGAGGCGTTGAGCCTTGATCCCGAATTGTTAGCTGAACATCCAGACCGCCGGTATAAGGATATATTTCACGATAACTATCAACAAACATATAACTGGTATATGCTGTTATTCCGCGCGGTTTCAAAAATCCGTCTTGAATTATTTTATCAAATTGAGCAATAGCTCTTGCGCCACTATACCCGTCGACTATGACTTTACCTTGCTCCGCAGTAATTCCAAATTCAAGACCATCATAATTAAAAATTATGTAGTCCATAATATTGTTCCATATCAAGAGCTTTGCCGAGTTATATTTTTCCTCAACAACTATGGCGTTTGGATAGTGCTCCCTTGCATATTCAAGAATTACCCGCCTGTTTCTTCTTGCTCCCTTCTGCCATGGCAGCAAAAGGTTTGCATTAAGAAGCGCCACCGTCCCGACAGCTATCGCAAATATCAACAAAATAATCAAAAAAGTTATCAAAACCTTTTTCTTCTTCACAGACGTCCGAACAGCTATCGCCGAACGGTCGCCGTCGTCGCCGAGCCGCTTTAATGTCAGCACATCTCCGCAAAAGGGGCAGAAAACGGTATTGTCGTCAATTTCCTCTCCACAGTTCTTACAATGTGTCGCCATAAACGCCCTCCTTATCGGTTACGATTTTGCTTCCTCCGGCGTTATCATCGAAGCCAGCGCCGCGTCGTAATCCACGTCGGCAAGCGTTTTCAGCGCGTCGCCCGTGTTTCCGGGAGTGTCCGAGCCGCGGACTTTCTTGTCCGTTTTCGCGAATTTTCCGTTTTCATAAGTAAAGCAGCTTCCGTTGACGACAAAATACTTCCCGCCGATTAAAACCGCGCGGTATACGTCGCCGAAAATCCTCCCGCCGTCCATTGCGGAAATTTCCGCCGCGGAAAGCTCCTTGCCTTGAATGGCAAGATACTCGCCGCCGTTGATGTCAAACACCGCGAAATCGCCGATGTAATTCTGCCCCGTGGAGTACAGGAAGCAGTCGGTTTTCTCGTAGCGCAGCCGCCCGCCGTAAAGCCTCGCGGCTTTGCCCGATTTCACGCCGTAAATATGCGAGAGCGCGTCGTTTCCGTTCCAGCCCTCGGAGATTACGATAATCTGCGCGCATTTTCCGTAGTCAAGAGCCGCTGAGAAATCCGCGTTGTAATAGTCGCCGACGATTTCAGCGTCATCTCCGATAAAAATCAGAAAATCCCTTTCGTACCACATTTCTCCGCCCTCGGGAATTATCGCGATAGTGAAAAGCATAAAGCACTCCTCGCTGCCGTCGAGGTCGAAATCGTCCTTTATCGCGCCCTTGAATATCGCCTCGGGAGAGCCCGCCGCGAAAAACTTCTCCACGGGAACGCTGAACCTCGCCTGCGGAGAGCTTTTCGTAAAGCTCGCCGTAAAATTCTTGTATTCCTCCGTGGATTTCAGCGCCGTGAGCGCCTTGTCGTAAGCGTCGCCGAGCGCGTTTTTGTCCGTAATCGCGGCGGGATTTTCCGTGAACGTATAATCCACGAACACAAGACCGCCGTTGTTCAATCCGTCAATGTACTTTGAGAGCTCTTCGGAAATGCCCGTTTGCTTGTCATCGGTTGTGACCTTTGAAACCGTTGAGTTGTCCGAGCTTTGCGTTTGGTAAGAAATCACGCTGTCTTCCGAAGTGCCGCTCGAAACCGTTGAGTTGTCCGAGCTTTGCGTCTGGGAAGAAACTGTGCTTTCGGGCGGGAGCTCGCTCTCTGTCCTGCCGCCGTCCTCTTCACAGCCTGTAAGGCAGCCGCTGAGTAAAATTGCCAAAATAAGTGCTGACGCTTTTTTCATAGTTATTCCTCCGTTGTATTGTGAAAAATTTAGAAAACTGAATTGTGTGGATTTAGTCGCGTTCCAGCGCCGTAATTCCCGAACGCACCATTTTGATGATGCCGAACGGCTTCAAAAGGCTCAAAAAGCTGTCGATTTTCGCGGGCTCTCCTGTAAGCTCCAGCATAATCGAATTCGCCGCGATGTCTACGGGCTTCGCGCGGTAGAGGTTCGCTATCTCGATTATCTTATGCCTGTCCTCGGCGGAGCTGCCCGCACGGATAAGTATATGCTCGCGCGTTACAGCGTCGCGCATAATCTGAACGTCCCGAACGTCGTACAGCTTCATAAGCTGGTTTTTGATCTGCTCGATAATGTGAATATCTCCCGAAACGACGATAGTCAGCCTCGAGATAGAAGGCTCCTCCGTTTCGGCGGCGTTCAGGCTCTTTATGCTGTAGCCGCGCCGCGCAAACAGTCCCGAAACTCGCGGGAGAACTCCATTGTTATTTAAAACCTTTACGGATAATACATATTCCTGTTCCTGCATAATTACGCCTCCAAATCAATCTCGGTTATCGGGTTTACAACCGGCTTGCCCGCGGGTATCATCGGAAGAACGTTAATGTCGCGGTCTATGCGCACCTCGATCATCACGGGAGATTTTTGTGAAATCTCCAGCGCCTTTTTGAGAATAGGCTCGATGTCCTCAACCTTTTCGATAACGAATGTCTGAATACCAAAGGCTTCGCCGAGCTTTACATAATCGATATGCCGCGCGTCAAGCGTCGTCTGCGAGAAGTGCTTGTTGTAAAACAGCCGCTGCCATTGCCGCACCATTCCGAGCACGTTGTTGTTGATGACCATTTCGATGATCGGGATATTGTGCGCCGACGCGGTGATAAGCTCGTTCAAATTCATCGCGA
>CAYSHU010000254.1:0-3171 GCA_964430965.1 uncultured Ruminococcus sp.
TCCACACCTATAGCAGAATGTACACAAATTGAAACCTTATCCTTCAAGAACCTGCTTAGATAATGAGAACACCATTTATCAGCACTCAATATGCTCAATTGATATTATATTGTTTTAACCAATTTTCCAACTCGTTTTTTGTTGTTTCGCCCCCAAAACGCTTGCCATTAAGCCAATTGGCAGTGCAAAGCGAATGAAGATTATCGGCGCTTGATCCGATTCCGCTGCTGTGAGAGGTGCAGAACGGTATGATCGTCTTTCCCGAAAAGTTGTAGCTTTCAAGAAATGTGCTGATAATTCGCGGCGCTTGCCCGTGCCAGATCGGATATCCGAGAATGATTGTGTCATAGTCCGACATATTATCAACGCCGCCCGAAATCGCGGGTCGAACCGAGGGCTCGTTCTGCTCTTGATCGGCGCGTCCATTGGTGTAGTAGGCAAGGTCGGCTGCGGTGTACGGCTCGGCGGGAACTATCTCATAAATGTCGGCATCAAGTATATCCGCCGCATATTCGGCAAGCGTTTTCGTCGTATTGGTGCATGAAAAATATACCACCAATGTTTTCATTTTATCCTCCTCTGTCGGTTCGGGTTGAGAAATAATAACGGGTGAAGTGCTTTCGGGAACGCTTGCCGAAATCTCACTGTCAGTCTTTTCTCCTGATGCTGCCAAATCGCTTTCGGTATTTTGATCCGATGTTTGGATATTGCTGCTTGAGCTGCTTTGTGATGATGAGATAGACGATGATTGATCGTCGGTAACAGTATCGGATCCGTTTGCAGAACACCCGGTGACCAATACCGTCAGCGAGAGCAATAACCCCGTAAGAATTTTTTTCATATCAATTTCTCCTTTGTTTTAATCTTAATCAATACCAGTCATGCTTTTCATTGCGGTCGAGAGCGTTTATTCGGTTCATTTCGTCCTCGGATAACTCGAAATCATATAATTCCGTGTTTTCCTTAATGTGGTCGGGATCACTTGAACCGGGGATAACTACAACGCCCTTTTGCAAATTCCAACGCAGAATAACCTGCGCGGAGGATTTTCCGTGAGCGGCGGCGATCTCCGAAATAGTCTTATCACCGAGCAGCTCCTTAGTGTGACCTCTGCCGCCGAGCGGATACCAGCCCTGCACCGTGATACCCAAGCTCTGAATATACGGGATAACATCGTTTTCCTGATAATAAGGGTGTATCTCGTTTTGCACAAGAGCGGGCTTTATCGTAACCTGCGGAAGAAATTCACCAAGCTCCTCAACATACCAATTCGATAAACCGAGCGAACGTATCTTTCCGCTTTGTACATACTTTTCCATTGCCCTGTATGCTTTCACATCGTCCGTGCCCGGGTGGTGCAGGAGCATCATGTCAATATAACCGATATCAAGCTTTTCCAATGCCTGCTCGATAGCCGTTTCCGGGTCGGAGAATTGATTAGGATACAGTTTTGTAATTACGAAAATCTCCTCACGCGGGATACCGGATTCGCGTATTGCTCTGCCGACCTCTTCCTCGTTGCTGTACATATATGCCGTATCAATAAGCCGTACTCCGCTTTGCAGAGCCGACGTTACCGATTTAACACATGTGTCGCCCGTAAGGCTGTATGTTCCGAGCCCGTTTATCGGCATTACATAGCCGCTGTTTAAGGTAACCGTTTTTGAATCAAGATCAAACATTCCGGGATTCTCCTTTGTTATCGGACTGTTTTCCGTTGTATTCGAACTGCTTTCGGACGAGGTACTTGTGATCTCCGAATTACTTTCGGAAATACTGCCAGTCGTGCTTTCACCCAAACCGTTCGCTGTTGGCGAGCTTACGGAATTCCCACCCGAATCTGATATAAGCGGTGGTTCGGTAGCGCTTGAAGGCTCGTTTGAGCAAGCAGTAAGCGCAATTGTCAATGCAATTACCGAAACAAATTTACATAACTTCTTCATGTCTATCCTCCTTTGGAACTATAACCCTTATCACCTTTGCGGGAACGCCTCCCGCTATTGTAAACGGCGGAACGTCGCGCGTTACCACAGCCCCTGCCGCGATTACCGCCCAATCGCCCACGGTAACTCCGGGAAGCATCGTCGAATTTGAGCCTATCCACACGCTTTTTCCAAGCTTTATCGGCGCGTAGTGATTTATTCGGTTATTCTCGGGATAAAGGTCGTGATTGATAGTAGCTAACACAACATTGTGACCGATCAGACAGCCGTCGCCGATCTCAATGCCGCCCTGATCCTGAAAGTGACAGCCCGAATTGATAAAAACGTTTTTGCCGATCGTAATATTCTTGCCGAAATCGGTATAGAACGGCGGGAACATTCTGAACGTATCGTCGATCTTTTTGCCTGTCAGCTCCGCCATTATTTTCCGAATTTCTTCGGGCGTATGATATTTGTTATTAAGCTCCATAGTAACGCGAATAGCGTCCTGGAAAAGATTTTTTGCAAATTCCTCGTCCTCAAGTCTTTTCTCCGCACCCTCGCGGAAGCTGTTGATAACGTCTTGTACAGTCATGCGATCATCTCCTTATCTACATTATACTACATCTGCGCTTGAATATCAAATACATATATTAAATGGAAAACCATACTTGAAAAGTATTGAAAAATATGTTATACTATATTTAATAAATTCAAGGGAGGATGTTTATGGATATCCGTGTACTGCAATATTTTCTGACGGTGGCAAGAGAAGGCAGCATAACCCGCGCCGCCGAAATACTTCATATGACGCAGCCGCCGCTGTCGAGAGCGCTTATGGATCTTGAACAGGAGCTCGGCAAGCAGCTTCTGATCCGCGGAAGCAGAAAAATAACCCTCACGGAAGAGGGCTTGATATTACGAAAACGCGCCGAAGAAATGGTCGAGCTTATGGAGAAAACCAAAGCGGAGATAACCTCGTCAGCCGAGAATGTAAGCGGCGACATTTATATCGGAGGCGGCGAAACCGAGGGCTTCCGCATCATCTCAAAAGCCGCCGAATCGGTGAGAGCGGAGCATACGGGAATACATTTTTACCTGTTCAGCGGAAACGCCGATGACGTGACCGAGCGTCTTGACCGAGGTCTGCTTGATTTCGGAATTCTGATCGAACCCGCGGATATCAAGAAATATGATTTTATCAGATTACCCGCGAAAAATAAGTGGGGGCTGCTTATGCGCCGTGATC
>CAYSHU010000255.1:0-3168 GCA_964430965.1 uncultured Ruminococcus sp.
ACACCGGACATCGAACTGAAACGAAACGATATAATTGAAATTTTAAATATCAATGGTACAAGCTCGACGATATGATGAACGGCGGCTGCGACGAGGTTTTCGAGGCGCTGCGCGTTGCCGACAGAACCGCTAAGCTCGTAAATCAAGAGAAATAAGATGATGACAACAGAAGTTTTGAAATACGGCGAGGACAGCACAAGAAAAGCGGCGGAAATATTAAAAAACGGCGGGCTTGTCGCGATACCGACAGAAACGGTCTACGGCTTGGCGGCAAATGCCCTTGACGAACACGCCGTGCGGGAAATATTCAAGGCAAAGGGCAGACCGCAGGACAACCCGCTTATCGTGCATATCGCGAGCTTGGAAATGCTCCCGCCGCTCGTTAAAAGCATTCCCAACATTGCCAAGCGTCTTGCGGAGCGCTTCTGGGGCGGCCCGCTGACAATGATTTTCGATAAGTCCGACAAGATCCCAAGCGTTACAAGCGGCGGGCTTGACACCGTGGCGGTGCGTCTGCCCGAGAATGAGGCGGCTCGGGAGATTATTGAAAAATGCGGCTTCCCGCTTGCCGCGCCGTCGGCAAACCTTTCGGGGAAGCCAAGCCCTACGACCGCCGCTCACGTTTTCGAGGATATGAACGGAAAAATCCCGCTGATAATCGACGGCGGCGAGTGTCTTGTCGGAGTGGAAAGCACGGTTATTTGTTTTAAGGACGAAAAGATACACATTCTGCGCCCCGGCGGAATTACCGAAAAAATGCTTTCCGAATTCGGCGAGGTGGAGGTTGACAGGGCAGTCACCGCGCAGCCGAAAGCCGACGAGCGCGTGCTCTCGCCCGGAATGAAATATCGGCATTATTCCCCAAAGGCAGAGGTTTTCATCGTCAACGCGCACGGCAAGGCTTTTTCGGATTACGCTTTGAAGCGAGCCGAAACGGATCGCAATCTGATTGCCCTCGGCGCGGGAGCTCCCGAAAACGGGATTTTCTTGGATTACGGCGAAACTCCCGAAATTCAGGCGCGGCGGCTGTTTGCCTTGCTCCGCAAAGCGGACGAGCTTGGCGCCGAAACCGTCCTCGTGGAAATGCCCGAGCAAAGCGGCGTGGGGCTGGCGGTTTATAACCGGCTGCTTAGGGCGGCGGGGTTCAGAATACTGGAGCTATAATACAGGTGTATAATAATGGTTGATTTACCGAATATTATGATAATAGGGCTGACGGGTATGAGCGGCGCGGGGAAATCCACCCTAAGCCGACTATTCGCGCTGAACGGCTTTACGATTATCAACTGCGACCGCATTGCCTACGTGACCTCGCAAAGCGCCGTGTTTCTGGAGGAGCTGCAAAGCCGCTTCCCCGAAAGGCTGCTTTCCGACGACGGCTCGCTTGACCGCGCCAGAACCGCCGAGCTTATTTTCTCGGATAAATCAAAGCTGGAGCTTTACGACCGCATAATCTTCCCGTATATCGGATATGAGGTTATGCGGCAGATAAGAGAAGCAGAAAGCAGCGTCGTGCTCGACGCACCTACGCTTTTTGAGAGCAGGCTGGATATGCTCTGCAAAGAGATTATCGGAGTTATCGCGGATAACGAGGTCTGCGTTGAAAGAATAACCGAGCGTGACGGAATTTCCCCCGAAAGCGCCAAAGCAAGGCTATCCTCGCAGCGCGACGGCGAATTCTTCAAAAAGCGCTGCGGGATCATTATAGAGAACAACGGCGATTATCTGGATTTTCTCGATACCGCCGAAAAGCTAACAGAACAAATGAAAGGCAAGCTATGACAACAACCTACAGACGACGAAAAAAACGAAAGGCACCGCTTGTTATCCCGATTCTGATTGTCGCACTTTTGCTGGTGGGAATCGGCGGATATTTCGGGTATAATAAATATCTCGAAATCGCTTACCCGATTAAATATCAAAGCTGGGTCGAAAAATACGCTGCGGAAAATCACCTTAACAAGTATTTCGTTTACGCGGTGATAAAGACAGAAAGCGGCTTTGATCCGAGCGCGGAATCCAACGTCGGCGCGCGCGGGCTTATGCAGATTATGGAGGATACGTTCGACTGGATCAAGTTCAAGTCCGACGACGAGGGCGCGGTTTATTACGATATGTACGACGCGGAAACGAATATCAGATACGGCTGCTATCTTCTCGGCTATCTTATGGACGAGTTCGGCAGCGTTGAGGTTGCCGCCGCGGCGTATCACGCGGGGCGCGGGAATGTCAACAGCTGGCTCAGCGACAAAAAGTATTCTTCGGACGGAGTGCACCTCGACAATATACCCATTTCCGACACCGCGCATTATGTCAACAAAATCACCAAGGCAATGAACAAGTATATCAAGCTGTACGCTGATTAAATTAAGGAAATCTTTATTTGATTGCTTCTCTCCCCGCCTTCGGCGGGGAGAGAAGCAAGGAAACTTGATTAAAAGGAGATAGAATTATGGCAAGAAAAACCGAAAAAACCGAAAATAAAGCAAAGGAGCTTAAGGAAAGGCTCTTTATGCAGAAGAAAAACGCGTATCTCAGAATGACCGACGCGGAAATCAAGAAATGCGACAAGCTCTGTGAGGGGTATAAAAAGTTCCTCGACGCGTCAAAAACCGAGCGCGAGGCGACGGCGTTTATTGAAGCCGAGGCAAAAAAGGCTGGCTTTGTTCCGTTTGACAAGAACAAGAAGTACAAGGCGGGCGATAAGGTTTACTACGTAAACCGCGAAAAGGCGATAATCCTCGCGGTTGTCGGGAAAGAGCCGATAGCTAACGGCGTGAACATCGTCGCGGCTCATATAGACAGCCCGCGGCTTGACCTCAAGCAAAATCCGCTTTTTGAAAAGGACGAGGTGGGCTATTTCAAAACGCATTACTACGGCGGGATCAAGAAGTATCAATGGCCGACTGTTCCGCTTTCCCTGCACGGCGTTATCGTCAAGGCGGACGGCTCTAAAATCACCGTGAGCATCGGCGAGGACGAAAACGACCCCGTGTTCTGCGTTTCGGATCTGCTCCCGCACCTTGCGCAAACGCAGATGAAACGCCCCGCGACGGAAATAGTCCGCGGCGAGGAATTGAACATCATAATAGGCTCGCGCCCGTTTAAGGACCCAGAATTCTCTGATGGTGATACCTCTTTCTTGCAGGGTCACATATTCCATGGCCT
>CAYSHU010000256.1:0-3136 GCA_964430965.1 uncultured Ruminococcus sp.
CGGACTACTTGATTTCGAGTCAAGCCCGTTATGACCACTTCGATACGCTTCCAAAAAAGGCAACAATAATATTATACAACTTTTTGTTGATTTTGTCAAGGGGTTTTGAGGAATTTTTTTGTTGGTCGAAAAGCCCCTTGACAACCCCGCAAAAATATGGTAAAATTATTAAGGAAAGTATACTTTTGGTTTTAAATTTTAAAGGTCGAAATGCTCGGCGGAAATGGGTTTTTGAGATGAAAAAGATGAGGAGTGAATTGATAGCGAAGCTCACGAAAATGGGCGTGGGCGCGGTTATTTCGGCGGCGGTTGTCGTGGGATTTTGCGCCGCAAATCGCACTCCTCGTGAAAGCGCTGTTATTTTGAGCGGTATCCCCCAAAACAGCGTTTCCGTCGAATATAAAAGTCCCGCGAGTGTTGAGAGTGATTCTGATTCGGAAAATTCACAAAAAACAGAAACGCGAAATTCCGATGAAACAAAACCGTATCCTGTAAATATAAATACCGCCACTTCAAGTCAGCTTCAAACGCTGTCGGGAATAGGCGAAACGAAAGCTGCCGCCATTATCGAGTATCGAGAAATGCACGGCGGCTTTTCTGATATAGGCGAGCTTTTGTATGTCAGTGGCATCGGTGAGGTGACTTACAAAAATATCCGCGATTATGTAACCGTCGGCGATGTTACGCCGAAAAACTCTTCAACGAGTGATCCAAAGCAAACCTCAAAGCCCTCCGTTTCGACATCGACAATCAAACCCAAATCTCCTGTTGTAAATATCAACACCGCCTCTCTTGAGGAGCTCCAAAAGCTGCCCGGTATCGGCTTGGAAAAGGCTATGGCTATTTTTCAATATCGAAGCGTTTTCGGGGAATTTTACGATATTAGTGAAATTAAAAATGTATACGGAATTGATGAGGGCGATTTTGAGAAAATCCGCGATTATATTACGGTTGGAAATGTTTCGCCGCGTCCCGTTGAGGACGTTGAAAAAGAGCCCGAAATCCCCGAGGGAATTTATTTAGACCTTAACACCGCGACGTTCAGCGAGCTCTGTAAGCTGACGGGTATCGGCACCGTAAAGGCGCGGGCTATTATCGATTACCGCGAAAACTACGGCGATTTTTACAGCATTGAGGAAATAAAAAACGTCAGCGGCATCGGCGACAAAACCTTTGAAATTATCCGCGATTATATTTATGTGGAGTATAGCGGGCGCCCGAGCGATTATCAGAATCCCGAATATCCCGAAAATCCCGAGCCCGCAATTCCTCCGCAAAGCGAGCTTGATCCGAATTATCCCGTTGACCTCAACACCGCAACAATTGAAGAGCTTTGCACGCTCCCCGATATCGGCGAGGAGAGGGCAAAAGCCATCATACAATATCGGATTGACCACGACGGATTTTCGGACATTCGCGAGCTTCAGAACATAAACGGCATCGGGCCGGACACGGTTCAAAAACTCCGCTATAAAATCACCGTTTAAAAGGAAACATTCATCTTGCGGAGAAAAATTATGCTTGATAAAAATCTTATAAAACATCATATAAAGCAGTCGGTTTCGGGAGTGATAACGGCGGCTCTTGCCGCGGCGGTGCTGCTTGTTCCCTTAGAGAAGAAACAGCGCCTTAACCGTCAAATAGACGGAGATTACTCGGGGATAATCCCCGCGCCCGAAAACAACGTAAACGACATCGTATACGTCAACATCAACACCGCGTCGGAGCATCAGCTCCGGCGGCTTGACGGAATAGGCGAGGTGACGGCTCGCGCGATTGTAGAATATCGAGAAGCAAACGGGAGCTTCAAATCCGCCGACGAGCTATTGAACGTAAAGGGCATCGGCGAGAAAACCCTGGAGAAATTCCGCGAGCGGATTATGGTTTGATTTTCACGCCGCGACGGTCAATTGCCGAACGCTCCGCCCTTGCTCCCAAAGCCGCATATAAACCGTTTCGCATTTCTTGAACCGCGCGAAGGTTTTAACAGCCTCGCATTCGTCGCAGTAAACCTTCCAGCAGCCCGCGCACTTGCAGTTGCGCCCGTTGTTTTCGATAAAGCCGATAACATCGTCCAGCGGGTAGCCGAGGAAAATCCCTATCTCGTGCGGAAAGCCCTCACGCCCCGTCAGATGCGCCCGCAGCGTAGCCAGCGCCGCCCCGACACTCGTGCCGCCGTAGCCGTTTTTCGTGAGGAATTGCTCAACCCTCGGACAGCAAAGCACGCTTTGAAGCTTTTTTATGCGGAACACGTAAATTAAGGCGCGTTCGTGCGTTTCCCGCAGCGCGAGTATCGCCACGCCCTTGTCCGAAAGCCGCTTGTTCCATTTGCGAAGCGCGGAGTTAAGTTCCGTTAAATCCCCGTGCCCGCTGAATTCCAGTGTGAAAAGGCTCGCGATTTTCAAAGAGGCAAGCGTTGGCGAGCAATGCCGAATAAGCTCCTTTTCAATTTGTTTATATAACTCCATTATAATATATACCTCCGTTTTTGTTAGTTAGTATTAGCTAACCGCGTGCTAAAAATACGCGAAAAGTTTTAAATTTCAGAACACTTGAAACCAAGTTAGTTAAAACTAACTAAATATATTATAACACTCTTTTCAGCTCCTGTCAAGGGGATTTAAAAATTTTCTATAAAAAATCGTTTCCCCCGCCTTCGGCGGGGGAAAACAAAAGCAGGCTTAGTCGCTGACGATAACGTTATACCTTCGCATCCAGGCCTCTGTCTGCAAAAAATACGCGAAGATCTGCGGGACGGTCATCAGCTGGCCGTACCAGTTTTTCGTGAACGACGCGCCGTTTGTATCGAGCAATTCCCGAAGCGCGTCGGCGTTTACAATCTCGGTGAGGCGGCAGTCGGGGCTGTTTAACAGCGCTTGCAGCCTGCCCGAAAGTAGCTCGAGATAATTCGGGTTGTGGGTTTTGGGATAGGGCGATTTTTTGCGCCACAAAACGTGCTGCGGCAAAAGCCCCTCCATAGCGTGCCTTACCAAGCCCTTTTCGCGGTTGTTGTAGTTTTTGTAGTCAGTCGGGATGTTGTAGGCGTACTCCACAAGCCGATAGTCGCAAAACGGCACGCGTACCTCCAAGCCGTGCGCCATGCTCATTCTGTCCTTGCGGTCAAGCAGCGTCGCCA
>CAYSHU010000257.1:0-3114 GCA_964430965.1 uncultured Ruminococcus sp.
GACCGCGCCCATTCCCTCAACGTCAACGCCCTCGTACAGCTCCTGCGCGGCTTTCATCGTTCTCCGCGCCTGAAACGACAGTCTGCGGCTTGCCTCCTGCTGGAGCGTCGAGGTCGTGAACGGCGGCGCGGGCTGCTTTTTGCGCTGCGACTTCTTCAAATTCGTCACAACAAAATCAGCACCCTCCAGGCTCTTCAAAATCGCGTCCGACTGCTTTTTGTTGTCGATTTTGGCTTTCTTGCCGTCGATCTCCGCGAGCTTCGCCGCGAACGCTTTCTTGGACGAAGCCGCCGCGAGCTTAGCGTCGATGCTCCAGTACTCGGTCGTTTTGAACGCATTTATCTCCTCCTCGCGGTCGACGATAAGCCGCACCGCGACGGACTGCACGCGCCCCGCCGAAAGCCCTCTGCGCACCTTCTTCCACAAAAACGGCGACAGCTTATAGCCGACGATTCTGTCGAGAATTCGGCGCGTCTGCTGCGCGTTCACCACGTCGGGGTCGATAGTCCTCGGGTGGCTCATACCGTACTGCACGCCCGTTTTCGTTATCTCGTTGAACGTCACGCGCACCTTGGATTTCTCGTCGATGTTCAGCAAATGCGACAAATGCCACGCGATAGCCTCTCCCTCGCGGTCCGGGTCGGTCGCGAGATAAACGGTGTCCGCTTCCTTGGCTCGCTTTTTCAACTCCTTGATGATGTCCGCCTTGTCCTTCATATTGACATACTGCGGCTCGAAATTGTTGTCCACGTCCACCCCGAACTTGGACTTCGGCAGATCGATGATGTGACCCGTCGAAGCCATTACCTCATATCCCGCGCCAAGGTATTTTTTTACCGTTTTCGCCTTTGACGGCGACTCCAATATTACAAGGTTTGACATTGATTCTCCCCCTCTTTATTTTTATAATTTACCGCCGAATACCGGGCGGCCTATTGATGTTGTAAGCACCGCAAAGCCGAAAGCCGAGGCTTCGGGCTTTGAGATACCTGCTTTAAGAAAAGCTTGGATTATTTTGCAGCTCTTTTCGCATAATATGCGTTTCGATATCCGCATATCTTGTCGGGATCGGCACGCGGCTCTCGTTATCCGTGAGCGTCAGAGCCAGCCGCACCGCCGTATCAATATCCATACGGTTCCCGACCGAAACATAAACCGGCTTTACTCCGCTTTGCGTCCGAACGACCCTGCCGAGTAGCTCTCCGTTCCCTTGCGATAACACGATGTCGGAAACGCTGCCCTTTTCGCTATTGGGCTCGGTAAGCTCCGCGCCGTCCACCCTGAAGTAATGCTTTGCTATCCCTACGGTCGGCGCATTCAGATAAAACGACGCGTGCGCCGCAAGCCCCATACGCCTCGGGTGAAGTACCCCGTTGCCGTCGAACAGATAAACGTCGGGCTTCTGCGCGAGCTTCGCGGCGGTCTCGACGACCAGCGGCAGCTCCCGAAACGCCAGGCAGCCCGGAACATACGGAAAATCCACACGCCCCGCAGACCAACGTTTTTCCGTTATTCGCCTGCTTTCCACATCTATTATCACGATGCAGCACACCGCGTATTCCACGCTTTTGCTCCAATACGCAAGATCAACGCCCGCAACCGTTCGTATCTCATCAAACGCAAACGGACAGCTCTGAACCAGCTCTTCGGAAAGCTCGTTTTGTATCGCTATGCACTCGTCCTCGCCAAGCCCCGGAAAATCTTTTACGGAAATCAGCCCCATCACTGTTTACCCAGCTCCCACATAAGAATTGCCGCCGCCATTGCCGCGTTTAGGCTTTCCGCGCCATTTATGGGAATGTAGAGCTTTTCACCGCAAACAGCGGCGACCTCGGTCGAAATTCCGCTGCCCTCGCTGCCGATTACTATCGCGGTCTTTTCGGGGAATTTTACCTCCCCAAGCCGCTTTGCCGTTTCGTCAAGCATCGCGCCATAGACCGTAAAGCCCTCCAGAAATCCCGCGAGGCTGTCAGCCGTCGTTACAAGGCTCGGCACTCTGAAAACGCTTCCCATTGAGGCTCGCAGCGTTTTCGGCGAGAATTTGTCGGCGCAGCTGTTGACATAAACTATCCCGTCCAGCCCGAACGCTTCCGCGGTTCTGATAATCGTGCCGACGTTGCCGGGATCCTGAACTCCGTCGAGAACTACAAGCCGCCGCGCATCTTTGGATATCGGACTTCCGAACCTTTCCGCCGCCGCGAACAAGCCTTGCGGGGACTTTGTATCGGAAATATATTCGGAAAGCTCCTCGGTTATGACAGCCGCTTCAAAAGCCTTTTCCGAAACTTTCCGCACGGTTTCGGGATATTTCTCCGCCGCCATTTCGGTGTACAGAAAATACTCAATAGTACCCGCGCAGTCCGCAAGCTCGCCGCACAAATGGTCGCCCTCAACCGCGAACAGATCGGTTTCGGCGCGATATTTCGCGCTCCTCAAAAGCTCCCGCACAACGCGAACATTTTCGTTCTTCCTCGACGATATTTTCTCCGCTTCGCGCCCCATAATTCTTGCCTCGTACATCTAAAAATCTTGCCTCTAATAGCGAAAATCTCACGCTCCACAAACGAGAAGCGTGAGAATTTAATCGATTAAAGCGCAGCCTTAGCCTTTTCGGTAAGCGCGGTGAAGCCCGCTGCGTCGTTAATTGCGATCTCGGAGAGCATCTTTCTGTTAAGCGTGATGTTCGCCTTTTTAAGACCGTTCATAAATGTGGAATAGTTCATTCCGTTAGCCTTGCAAGCCGCCGAAATTCGGGTGATCCACAAGCGTCTGAAATCTCTTTTCTTGAGCTTTCTGCCGATATAAGCGTACTGACCGCTCTTCATTACCGCTTCCTTCGCGGTCTTGAACAGTCTGCTTTTGCCGCCCCAGTAGCCCTTTGCGAACTTTAAGGTTTTATTTCTTCTCTTGCGTGTCGCAAGCGCGCCCTTTACTCTTGCCATTTTAGTATCCTCCTAATAATATAACAATTATTCAGCGTAATTTCTTCTTATTTATACGGAATAAGAGCCTTTACCTGCTCTACGTTTGTAACGTCCGCATACGCGCCCTGGCGCAGACCTCTTTTACGCTTGGTGGACTTCTTTGTAAGAATATGACGCTTGCCGCAGTGCT
>CAYSHU010000258.1:0-1251 GCA_964430965.1 uncultured Ruminococcus sp.
GCAAGTAGAAGCAAGAAATTAAGAGGCAAGAGGCAAGAAACGTTTCTTGCCTCTTTCTTACTTCTTACCACTAACCTCTATCGCGGCGGCGTTGGGGAGTGCGCCCGGTTTTTGGGAAAGGTTTTTATGGAATACAAAACAATTGCTTCTAATTGCGAAGCGCGGTTTATTGAGAAAAAGTCGGAATTTATCGGTTATCTTGCCCCGGTTACGACCGAGGACGATGCTGTCGCGTTTATCAACGAGATACGCGCAATGCACCGCAAGGCAACTCACAATTGCTATGCGTATATCCTCCGCGAGAACTCGACGGCGCGGCATTCCGACGACGGCGAGCCCTCTGGCACGGCGGGCGTGCCGATTTATGAAGTCCTCCGCAAGGAGGAGCTCTGCGACGTCGCGTGCGTCGTCACGCGATATTTCGGCGGGATAATGCTCGGCGCGGGCGGCTTGGTGAGAGCCTACACCCGCGGCGCAAAGGACGCGGTCAGCGCCGCGCAGATAAAGATAATGGCAATGGCGGCGCGGGTCGAGATCACCGTCGATTACTCGCTTTACGGCAGACTTCCGCAGATCTTCTTGGATTTCGACGCGCGGACGGAATCGGAGGACTTCGCCGACGCGGTAAAAATCGCCGTGTTCGTCCGCGAGGAATTAGCCGAAGCGTTTATTGAGAAGCTGATCGATAGTTGTAACGGCAAAATCACTTGTGAAATTACACAAAAATTATGGTTCGATTTTGCCTGAATTGCCGAAATTTTAATCAAAAAAAGGTAAACGCAAGTCGAAAAATGTATATAATTACAGAGGGATAATTTTTGCTTTCGTTCCCCCGCCTCCGGCGGGGGAACGAAAAAGTCAAAAACCGCGTTTTAATTATTTGGACTGGAGTGAACAAATATGCTGCCGCGTGAACGCATTATCGAAAACGAGCGCCTTATTTTAAGCGAATACGCGTGCAGGTCAGAGGACAGCCGCGGGCGCAAGGTTTATGAGAAGCCGTGCGATTTTCGGACGGATTTCCAGCGCGACCGCGACCGCATAATCCACTGCAACGCCTTCCGCAGACTAAAGCACAAAACGCAGGTGTTCCTGATTCCGCACGGTGACCACTACCGCACGCGGCTTACGCACACACTTGAGGTGAGCCAGATAGCGCGAACGGTTTCCTGTGCGCTGGGACTCAACGAGGACTTGACGGAGGCGATTGCCTTAGGTCACGACCTCGGGCACACGCCGTTCGGGCACGAC
>CAYSHU010000258.1:1261-3110 GCA_964430965.1 uncultured Ruminococcus sp.
CGACGGCGAGCGCGTGCTGAACAGGCTTCTCCCGAACGGCTTCGCGCACAACCTCCAGAGCAAGCGCGTTGTTGAGGTAATCGAAAAGGACGGCCGCGGCTTAAACCTCACGTTTGAGGTTATTGACGGTATTGTCGGGCATCGCGGAAATTCCGCGCCGCCCAAAACCCGCGAGGGCTGGGTCGTGCGGCTCTGCGACAAGATAGCCTACATAAATCACGACATCGAGGACGCGATACGCGGCGGTGTAATCACGCAGAACGACCTTCCGAAATACCCCGTGGAGTTTCTCGGGGAAACGAAATCCCGGAGAATTACAAGCCTTGTGCGCTCTCTTGCCGACACCGGCGGCGAGAATGTCCGCTTTGACGCGGAAACAGAGCGCGCCTTTAAGGAGCTGCGCGACTTTATGTTCGAGCGCGTTTACAGAGCGACCCCCACAATTGCCGAAAAGGACAAGGCGGGGCACATCGTTGAGTATCTTTTCGATTATTTTTTCAAGAACCAAGACAAGCTCCCGCCGCTGTATCGGCAAATCGCCGAGCGCGACGGTCTTGAAACAGCCGTCGGCGACTTCATCAGCGGTATGACCGACGAGTACGCGATAGCTTGGTTCACCGAGCTTTGCGTACCGAAAGGCTGGAATAATTAAAACCCGGTATTGTCTTTCCTTGCCGGAGGCGGGGAAAGACAATACAAAACTTAAGGACGGTGAGAGTGTGCGATTATCGGAAGATTTCCTTCGCGAGGTCAAGGATAATAACGACCTCATCTCCCTCGCGGGGGGCTATGTTCAGCTCAAGCGCACGGGGAACACCTATTCGTGCTGCTGCCCGTTCCACTCCGAAAAAACGCCGTCCTGCCACTTTTACCCGAACGGGAGCTTTTACTGCTTCGGCTGCCACGTCGGCGGCGATGTGATTACGTTTGTAATGCAGATAGAGCGGCTTGATTACATAAACGCCGTGAAATTTCTCGCCGAGCGCGCGGGAATGTCAATGCCCGACGACACAAGCGACAACAACACAAAAAAGCGTCTTCGTTTATACGATATGAACAAGGCTGCGGGGAAGTTTTTCCATGAGCAGCTTATGTCCCCCGCGGGGGAGCGCGGACTTTCTTACCTCACGAACCGCGGGCTTTCAATGCACACGATAAAGCGCTTCGGGCTGGGCTTTGCCGCGGACGACTGGCACACGCTGCATATGTATATGCGAAATCTCGGCTACAACGATTTCGAGCTGGCGGAGGCGTCGCTTCTGACATCCGCTAATAATAAATTCTATGATAAATTCAGAAACCGCGTGATGTTCCCGATTTTTGATACGCGCGGGAACGTCGTCGCCTTTGGCGGGAGAACCCTCGGCGACGACAAGGCTAAATATCTCAACAGCGGCGAAACGCCCGTTTTCCACAAGGGCGATATGCTCTACGCGCTGAACCTCGCGAAGAACTCCAAGGCCGACTATTTCATTCTCTGCGAGGGCTATATGGACGTTATCGCGATGCACCAGGCGGGCTTTGACAGCGCAATAGCGTCCCTCGGGACGGCGCTTACGGCAAACCACGCGAATTTGCTCTCGCGGCTCGGGAAGAAGGAGGTTATCCTCTCCTACGACTCCGATAAAGCGGGGCAGAACGCCACCTCAAAGGCGATAAATCTTTTCGCGAACGTGGGATTGCACGCAAGAGTTCTGAAGATAGACGGCGCGAAGGATCCCGACGAGTTTATCAAGAGGTTCGGCGGCGAGCGCTTTGGGGATATAATCGAGAAATCCGGCGGGGCGCTTGAGTTTGAAATGGACAAGCTAACCGCGGGGCTGGATCTTCACGCCGACGACCGAAAGGC
>CAYSHU010000259.1:0-3091 GCA_964430965.1 uncultured Ruminococcus sp.
TGATAGTCGATAGGTGCGAGATAATTTAACAACGTGTTTTCATATGGTTTAGACATCTTCAAGCAGCTCTTCCAATTCTTCTTTGTTATAATCTATCATCGCCTCAAAAAAGTCGCCGAACGAATCAAAGCGCTCTATTTCTCCGCCCGCAAGCCAGATCACCGTGCCATGATCTTCGCCCTCCTTCAATATCATCACAAACAGATCCTTATCCGTTTGTGAAACAGCTACGGGCAACAAAGCTCCCCCGAGCTCACGCAATTCTTTATCATATTCGGCTTCGACGTTCAGCAGCGTCTTCGCGTATGTGAATTTTTCTGTTTCGTAATCCTTCGTACCAAACAGATCAACATCATGATAAAAGCACTGCCAGCCGTCCGCGCATAACAGAAAATCTATATAGTCATTGATGAATGATACGCCCAGCTTTTTCTGAATATCGGATATATCGCTCATATTTGCGGCTACCTCGGGAAAATGATACTCCCACAACTCGTCCTTATCCGCTTTATATAATTGATCTCTGACCGAAAGCATTGCTGCTATCCGTTCTTTCCAATTCCGGTCTGTCATAACCTTACCTCCCAAAAATCTGTTAGAAACCGTCATTTACGATTCCGAAAGTGAAAACGCCTTGACATAGCGCTTGAACAGCTTCGCGGGACGGTGCCCCGCGCCCTCGGTTATTTCTTCCGTTTCGGTGACGTAATCGGCGATCTTTCTGCGGAAATTCGCCGTTAAAAGCTCCTTGCCGAGAACTATCTCGAACACGTTCTGGAGCTCCGTCAGCGTGAACATTTCGGGCACCAGATCGAACGCCTTTCGCATATCGTTCTCCACGCCCGCGCGGAGGGAAAGCATCGCCGAGAGGATTATTTCCGCGTGGTCGAACGCCAGGCCGTCGCTTTCAACGATCTCATAGCGGACGGTTTCGTGGTAGTTTTTGAAGCTCTTGAACTGCTTAAGCTCCGCGGTTATCGAAGCGCCCCTTTGCTCGTTCGTGAGGAGCATTTGGTAGCGCGTTTCGATAAGGCTTTCGTCCTCACGGAACTCCTTTTTTATCTCCTGTATTTTAATTTCGATGTTGAACCAGTCGGCTTCGCGCGCGTCCGTGCCCGCGCTCAGCGTGACGCTTTGCGCGTTCACGAGAGCCATAAACGCGTCGGAAACTATCCAGCCGCGCGGGTCCCTGCCCTTTTTGCCGTAAACTCCGACGAGCTGCAAATACGCGTCGCGGATATTCGCTTCCTCAAACAGCTCGCGCCGCGCGGCTTCGGCAACGTCCTCGCCCTGCCGCACAAAGCCGCCGGGCAGCGCCCAAAAGTCCTTGAACGGGTGCTCGGCGCGCTTTATCAGCAGCACCTTAAGTGCCTTTTTCGGGAGCTTTCGGATATTGTCGTTCACGCCGTCGTTCAGCACGGAAAAGATAACGATGTCCGAAGCGACGGACGGGCGGTCGAACTCGCCGATGTCGTAGTTGGATAAATAGTCCTTTTCGGCTTGGTTCGGCTCGTAAAAATTTGATTTCCTGCTCATTTCAAGTTACCTCCATATTATCCGTGTCATCCGATAATAAACAGTCAAGAAGCGTATCAATATATTCACCGTCCGCAAAGACAGTATAATAACATTTCAACAGATGTTCTGCCAAATTATCATCAACCAGCTCAATCGGTTCGGGAAAATATTCGGCGCCCTCCACGTCATAGGCTTGTCTGCTTACATACGCAATCGTATCAATCAAACAATTCCAAATTGCCGATTCCACCGTATCATCGGTCATTTCCGAAATGATTGTGATACCGTTTTCTTCATTATCAAGAAGCCCGTAAAGGAAGCCCCCGTCATATTTCCTGTTTACAAGCCATTCACGGCAACACTCCAACGCGTTTTTTGCTGTTTCAGCCTGATGTTTGTTTTTGAGAAACGCAGTACTTTTTTCGGACACCATTATGAAAAAAGCTGTTTTTTTCTCATTTCCGAGAGCATAGTATTTCCGCATTTGACGCTCCATTTGTGAATTTACTCCTTTCGGCTTGGTTCGGCTCTTATAAATTAGGTTATTTTTTGTAAATGCCGCTGTATTTCCCCGCGGAGTATTTCTTGCCGCGGTAGGTGATTTCGCAGGCGCAGCCCTTAAACGCGGCTTTTTCGACGTCCGTGCCCATTGTGATCGCGAGGCTTTTAAGCGACGCGCAGCCCGCGAACGCGTTTTGCCCTATTCTCCAAAGCTCGTCGGGGAAATCGACGCTTTGCAGCGACTTGCAGTCCTTGAACGCGCCGTCGCTTATTCCGTGCAAGCCTTTGGGAAGGCGAACGCTTGAAAGCGCCGTGCAGCCCGAAAAGGCGCAGTCGTCTATAACGTCAACGCCGTCGGGGATTTCAACGCTTTTAAGCGAGGCACACCCCGCGAACGTGCCGATAGGCATTGCGATCGGCGCGACGGTGACAACTCCGCCGCCTATCCACGTTATGCCGCTCGGGAGCTTCACACTTGCCAGCTTTTCGCAGCCGAAAAACGCGCTGCCGCCTATTCTCTTTACGCTGTCGGGAATTTCGGCGCTTGTTAAATTCCCGCAATTGCAGAACGCCAAATCGCCGACTTCGCTTATTCCGTCGGGGAAATTCACGGCTTTCAGCGAGGAACACTCGCTGAACGTGCCGCCTGTTATCGCGTTTAAGCCCTTGGGGAGCGTGACGCTTTCGAGGCTCTTGCAGCCCGAAAAGGCGTTCGGCTCGATCTCCGTGACGCTTTCGGGTATCTCGACGCTTTTAAGCGCCGCGCAACCCATAAACGCGCAGCCGCCGATTTTCGTCACGCCGCTCGGGATAATCACGCTTGTAAGCGACGTGCCGCCGAACGCGTTGAAGCCGATTTCTTTTACGCCTTTCGGTATGCCGATCTCCGTCAGCGCCGTGTTATAAGCGAACGCGTTCTCGTCTATCACGGCAATTCCGTCGGGGATCATCACGCTTTGCGCAGCGCCCTCGTATTTTATCAGTTTATTGCCTTTTGTTTTAAAATCAGACATTTGGATTTCTCCTTTACAGATCGCGGTTTTCATACGGGACAGCGGCAATAAATTCCACA
>CAYSHU010000260.1:0-3087 GCA_964430965.1 uncultured Ruminococcus sp.
GACCGAGCCGACGCTTTTCCCCGTGCGGTTTCCCGCGGTGCTTGTCAACTCCAACTTCGGGCTGGCTGTTTCAATGGCGAGCAACATCTGCTCGTTCAATCTTGCCGAGGTCTGCGAAACGGCGATCTCTCTTATCAAAAATCCCGAGCACAACGCGCTTTCAACTCTGAAAGGCCCCGACTTCCCGGGCGGCGGCTATATCGTCTACGACGAGGCCGAAATGGATAAGATTTATCGGACGGGCTTAGGCTCTGTCAAGGTGAGGGCGAAGTATAATTTCGACAAGGACGCGCGGTGCATTGAGGTGACGGAAATCCCGCCGACTACCACGGTAGAGGCAATTCTCGACCGCGTTGTCGACCTCGTGAAGGAGGGCAAGATCAAGGAGATCTCGGGTGCTCGCGATGAAACGGATTTGTCAGGCTTGAAGCTGACGTTTGACCTCAAAAAGGGCTACGACGCGGATTCGGTTATGGCGAAGCTGTTCAAGCTCACGCCGCTTCAGGACAACTTTAACTGCAACTTCAATGTGCTTGTTGCGGGAACTCCCAAGGTAATGGGTGTTTACGAGATCTTAAGCGAGTGGACGGATTTTCGGCGCGAGTGCGTCAAGCGGCGCATCTACTTTGATTTGACGAAGAAAAAGGAGAAGCTGCACCTGCTGCTGGGACTCAAGAAAATCCTGCTGGATATCGACTACGCCATTCAGCTTATCCGTGAAACGGAGGAAGAGGCGGAGGTCGTGCCGAACCTTATGGTCGGCTTTGGCATTGACGAGGCGCAGGCGGAGTACGTCGCCGAGATCAAGCTGCGGCACATCAACCGAGAATATATCCTCAAACGCACCGAGGAAACGGACAGGCTCTCGGACGAAATCGCCGAAATGGAGGACATTCTCGGCTCGCCGAGGAAAATCGACAAGGTTATTATTAACGAGCTTGGCGAGATTGTCAAGAAATACTCCCGGCCCCGCAGGACGCAATTCCTGTTTGATGTTGCCGAGGACGTTGAAATCGAAGAGGAGCAGCCCGAGGGCTATCCCGTAAACGTATTCTTCACGCAGGAGGGCTACTTCAAGCAGATTACGCCCAAGTCGCTTAGAATGAGCAACGAGCAGAAGCTCAAGGAGAACGACGAGATAATCTTCCAAGCCGAGGTTTCAAGCAACTCCGAGCTGCTGTTTTTCACGGACGGCTTTAAGTGCTACAAGTCGCGGTGCTCGGATTTCCCCGAAACGAAGGCGTCGGTTATGGGAGATTACGTCCCCGCGAAGCTGGGCTTTGAGGACGGCGAGGCGCCGATATTTATGGCAGTGACGGAAACCTTTAAGGAAACTCTCGTGATTTTCTTCAAGAACGGCAAGGCGGCTAAAATCCCGCTTTCCTCGTTCGAAACCAAGACAAAGCGCAAGGTGCTGTTAAATGCCTTTTCAAGCCTCTCGCCCGTGGTTGCGATGTTCGTTATCAACGAGGACTGCGACTTTATTCTGAAATCGACAGCGGGCAAGGCGATTTTGTTCAACACCGCGCTTATTCTCGCGAAGTCCGCGCGCGACACGCAGGGCGTGCAGGTGATGAGGCTGACAAAGGCGGAGCTCGCCTCCGCGTATCTTGCCGAGGGCGTTGAGGTTGAGGACATTGAACGTTATCGGATAAAGACAGTGCCTGCGGCGGGACTGATTATGGAAGAGGATATTGACCAGATGAAGCTGATTTGAAAAAGGGGGTGGCGATATGAGCGTGACCGATGAACATCCCGTTCCGAAATGGGTGGGCTTGCTTCCAAAGGGGGAGTTTATCAGCTATCTGCCAAGCTATGTGGGCGGGAAGTATTTCGCTCTGTTTGACAAGTTCAGCTATCCGTGTGAGGAAACGGGAGATATAACGTATTATGTATTTGACCCGGTAAAGCACGGCGCCGACCCGAACGGAAAATATCCGCTGCTGTTGTGGCTTCACGGCGCGACAAACGGGCTTAACGGGGAGTTTTGCATCAGCAACTGCGGCGGGGAACTGTTCGCTTCCCCGAAATATCAGCGCGAGATGAGTGGCGCGTATATCGTCGTGCCGCTTGCAAACGAGAAGCTTGACACAGACGGAAAGCTTTCGGAAACGTTCTCGGAAAAATACTTCAAGCCGCTGAAATGCATTTTGGAGCGCATTTGCGGGAGAGGGAGCGTCGGTAAGATGTTCGCAATGGGCGGCTCGCTCGGAGGCTGGATGACTTGGAAGCTCGCCGAAAAATTTCCCGAAGCGTTTGACGGGATAATCCCGATCTCAACGGGCTATGTGCCGACGGACGGCAGGCTTGAGAACATCGCGCGGCATAACATCGCGGTTTTCGTTGCTCTCGGGCAGCACGACGAAACGTTTGATTTTTCGGAGGCAATCGCTCCGAGAATATCGAAAATGGAGGAGCTTGGCTTTCTGACTTACTTTCCCGAGTGGGTAAAAAACGGCGACGGCGGCGTTGCCTCGCTGTTTTACGGCTGGGAAATGGGGCAGCACTGCATGATAAATCAAGTTCAGGCAAATCTGATGTTCGACGACGGAACGCCGTATGACAAGCGGCTGCCGAACGGAGTTACAGGTTGGATAAAAGAAATCTGCGAAAATAACAAACCGCGTCAAGCGGTAAAACTAATCACTGACAGCTAAAAGCAAAAACAATACGGAGGATAAAATTATGTTGACAGACATTGAAATCGCACACCAGGCAAAAATGCTCAAAATCACCGATGTTGCCGCTAAGCTCGGCATTTCCGAGGACGAGCTTGAGCCCTACGGGCACTACAAGGCTAAGCTCTCGGACAGGGTGTTTGAGCGCGTTAAGGACAAGCCCGACGGCAAGCTCATTCTCGTTACCGCCATTAACCCCACTCCCGCGGGAGAGGGAAAAACCACGACTTCCGTGGGGCTTTGCGAGGGTATGAACAAAATCGGCAAGAAAACTGTTGTCGCTCTGCGTGAGCCCTCTCTCGGCCCCGTGTTCGGCATTAAGGGCGGAGCCGCGGGCGGCGGGTATTCGCAGGTCGTGCCTATGGAGGACATCAACCTGCACTTTACGGGTGATATGCACGCGATTACC
>CAYSHU010000261.1:0-3067 GCA_964430965.1 uncultured Ruminococcus sp.
GTATCCCGACCGCTCTCAACGGTGAGAAAATGGACGGAGTTAAGCTCATCAAGACGCTTAACAAGATCGGCGGCGAAAACGGCATCGGTCTTTATGATATTGTTGAGAACCGCCTTGTCGGAATGAAGTCGCGCGGCGTTTACGAAACTCCCGGCGGCACTATTCTCTACCACGCGCACGACGTTCTCGAAACGATCTGCCTTGACAAGGAAACCCAGCACTACAAGGCGGGGCTTGCGCAGAAGTACGCGGACATCGTTTACAACGGTCAGTGGTACACTCCCCTGCGCGAGGCTATGGACGCGTTCGTTGACAAGACGCAGGAGACCTGCACGGGCGACGTTAAGCTGAAGCTCTACAAGGGCAACATCATCAACGCAGGTGTTACCTCTCCGTACACTCTTTACAGCGAGGATTTCGCTTCGTTCGGCGAGGACGACGTTTACGACCAGAAAGACAGCGCGGGCTTTATCAACCTGTTCGGGCTGCCTATCAAGGTAAAGGCGCTGCTTGACGCGGAGAGAAAAAAGTAATTCATAGTCCAAACCAAAAAGTTGAAGCGGGGATCGGCTTCCCCGCTTTAAACTTTATAACAGTCTTGAAAGGAAGAACCCATGCCGAATCTTATCTTTTCTGTTATCGTTTATACCTGTCTTACCGTTTTCATCGTTCTCCTGATAGTTGATATCGTCAATTTGAACCGAAAGCTTAAGAGAGTTCTGAATGTGCGGAATTTAACCGATACTACAGAGGTTGAAGCGGAAGTAAAAGCCGCCGCTTTCCGAAATATGTCTAAATCAAGAGATAAGGAATTTCTGCTTATGCTGTCATACAGCGTGAACGGAACGGAATACTCAAAAGAACTCAGTCTGTATTATCCTCCGAATTCAATCGCAAATATATCGGTCGGTTCAAAAGTGATCTTGGTTTGTGACCAAAACAATCCGAATTCAGCTGTTTTAAAAGAAAACAAGGAAGAAGCGACTTTGAAAATGCTGAGGAACTATAATATCGCGTATATTTGCTGCGCATTGATAGCCGCGTTGATTTTGTTTATTGTAGTGGGCTTGAATTTCAACTTGATGTAGGTAAAGATATGGAATGGATAAACCGCATTATCCGAATTGTGCTGTATATTTTCATCGTGCGGACGGTTTTCAGGCTGATAAGAATCTCGTTGAGGATTAACTTCTACAAGCGCGAGCTGAAATACGCGGAGCGCCTGAAAGGCTCGCCGAACGCGGAAATCGTCTCGGCGAAAATCATTGGTCTTCACGAGAGGCGGCTGTCGCAGTGGGATATTTTGTACACGGCGAATGTCGTTTACAAAATCGGAGAAATGCATTACATACGCAATGTCTGTATTCTTAACAAGGGCAGCCTGCGGACAGGCACGGTGCTTCTGCTGATTGCCGACAAAAACGAACCGCAAAACGCCGTTGCCGAGGACGGCTCTCAATCCGATATTATCCGCATTTGCAGGCGGTATATTATAGTCCATATCCTTTTTCTGGCGTGGCTTGTCATGTGTGTAATTTTCTTTTATTGGTTCAGCATTGAGGAAATATTGGTGCATATGTTGTCGGACGATTGACGATTGATATTTATGAAAGGAGCGCGCTATGTCACCCGGAGTGAAATTCTTTTTATTTATAGTTTTAATACTCGCGCTTATTGACCTTATCCCAACGATAAAGCGGCTTATTCCTATGGCGAAGCGCACCCGCGAGATAAATCGGCTTAAGAAGTCTAACGACGTAATGAGCGTTGAGGGTGAGATAATCGAGATACATACCGAGCAAATCGACAGTCTGGACACTCGATATGACATCAAAATCCATTACGAGGTCGGCTGGAATAAATACTACAAGGATTTTATCGTGATTAACAAGCAGTCCGCGCGGGTGGGGCAAAAGGTTACGCTGCTCTACGACCGCGACGACCCCGAAAAAGCGCTGATTCAGGATATGCAAGGGCTTACGGGCGAGGAGCACGGGCTGAAAAGCACAATTTTCAATCTGATAATCGCGTCGATTGTCATAATCGTCACCGCGGCGATACAGATTTACGAGTATACCTCGGGGGTAGAATTGTAAGAAAGGGGAATTTATTTATATGGCAATGATGTGGGCGGGAAGGTTTTCAAAGGAGGTTGACGCTAAGGTAAACGCGTTCAATTCCTCGATCGCCTTCGACGCGAGAATGTACAAGCAGGACATCGCGGGGAGCATCGCGCACGCGACTATGCTCGGCGAGCAGGGCATAATCACTATGGAGGACAGCCTGACGCTTATCGGCGGCTTGAAAGAGATACTTTCCGATATTGAGAGCGGCGCTCTGGAATTCGACCCGAATGCCGAGGATATTCATATGTTCATCGAGGCGGAGCTTACAAAGCGGCTCGGCGACGTCGGAAAGCGGCTTCACACGTCGCGCTCGCGAAACGACCAGGTGGCGCTTGATATACGTTTGTATCTGCGTGACGAGATCAAGGAAATCAAGAAGCTGATCAAGGAGCTTATCGAAACGATTTGCAAAATGGCCAAAGAGCACGCCGACACGATAATGCCGGGTTATACTCACCTGCAAAGAGCACAGCCGATTACGTTCGGGCATCATCTTATGGCATACGCGCAGATGCTGCTGCGCGACATCGAGCGGCTGAACGATATCGAAAAGCGCATGAACGTAAACCCGCTCGGAAGCTGCGCGCTTGCGGGAACGACCTACAACATCGACCGCTTCCGCACGACTTCCCTGCTTGAAATGCGCGAGCCTATGGCGAATTCGCTTGACGGCGTTTCCGACCGCGATTTTTGTATGGAGCTTGCCTCCGCGCTTTCAATCTGTATGGTTCACCTTTCGAGGTTTTCCGAGGAGATAATTATGTGGTGCTCTTGGGAATTCAAGTTCATCGAGCTTGACGACGCGTTCTCGACGGGCTACTGAATAATGCCGCAGAAGAAAAACCCCGACGTTACGGAGCTTATCCGCGGAAAGACCGCGAGGGTCATCGGCGACAATATGACGCTGCTCACCATGATGAAGGGGCTTCCCCTCGCCTACA
>CAYSHU010000262.1:0-3055 GCA_964430965.1 uncultured Ruminococcus sp.
GAGCATCATCACCACCACGCGGACGAGGTTTTCAGCTCTATCGGCGTTGAAACGGCGAAGAAGTTCACCAAGGAGGAGCTTGAAAACGCGCTTGGCAAGCTCTCGGGCGAGGAGTTCGGAATGGTTCTCCGCGCAAAGGGGATAGTTCCCAGCGCGGACGGCGTTTGGTATCACTTCGATTTCGTTCCCGAGGAATTTGAGGTGAGAACGGGCTCGGCGGACGTAACGGGCAGAATGTGCGTTATCGGCTCGAAGCTCGAAGAGGACAAAATTAAAGCCTTGTTTGGAGTGTAAAATATGGAAATTCCCGTATATCTTATGACAGGTTTCTTAGAAAGCGGCAAAACGTCGTTTATCCTTGAAACCTTAAACGACAAGCAGTTCAGCCGCGGCGAGAAAACTCTTGTAATCGCCTGCGAGCAGGGCGAGGTGGAGTTCGACGAGCGGATAATCAAGGCTTCAAAGTCCGTTGTGGAGTTCATCGAGGACGAGGAGGATTTCAATCCCGAAAACCTCACCGCGCTTGTAGAAAAGTACAAGCCCAGCCGCATTATGCTGGAGTACAACGGAATGTGGAGCCTGCGCGATATGGCGCTGAAGGCGCCGAAGGACTGGATATTCTACCAGATCTTTATGTTCGTGAACTATCAGACGTTTGATATGTATATGAACAATATGCGGCAGCTTTTGTCCGATGACATTGCGGTTTCGGATATTATAATCTTTAACCGCTGCGAGCCCGGCAAGGTCGACAAAAAGCGCCTTCGCCGCGCCGTGAAGGCGCTAAATCCGCGCATTGATATGATGTTCGAGTACGTAAACGGCGAGGTGGAGCAGGGCTTTCAGGGCGACGACGAAATGCCGTATGACGTAAACGCAGACCCTATTGAGATAGTTCACGACGATTTCGGGCTTTGGTATATCGACATTATGAGCAACGCGCCGCGCTATAAGGGCAAAAACGTCCACGTGCGCGGAATGGTGTTCCGCGCGTCGAACATTCCTAAGGGTTATTTTGTAATCTCGCGCCGCGCTATGACGTGCTGCGCCGATGATATCCAAGTCGTGGGAATTCTCGTAAAATCCCCCGATGAAGGAAAATTCAAGGACGGCGACTGGGTTGAAGTCACGGGGAACGTCATCGCCGAGAAGCAGCAATGCTATAAGGGTATGGGGCCCGTGATACTCGCGGACAGCATTCTTCCTACCGAGAAAGCCGACAGCGAGCTGGTTTATTTTAACTGATATGATAAATTTTTCAATAGTAAAACAGGCAATTGACAGGGCGGACGTTTGCGGGCTGCTTGCTTCTCACGCGCCGTCCGATGCGTATGATTCCGAGTCGGAGGAGATAGCGCAGATCATTTGCGAACACGACAGTGCCAAAAGAATATCCGAGATATGCTCGAACGTGTTTTCGCGAACCTTTTCCGAGAATATAACTGCCGATAGATTCCTTTCGGTCGGTATTGAGATCGTGGAAATGCTGAACATTAAAATCAGAAACGAGCGCCCCGAGGATTATCGCGCCGTCGAGGAGCTTATAAAGTTCGCATTCTGGAACGTGAATTTCCCCGGCTGCGACGAGCATTACCTTGCTCATATGCTGCGCGGGCACGCGGATTTTGTAACCGAGCTTGACTTGGTTCTCGAGCTTGACGGTGAATTGATCGCGAGCATAATGTACGCGAAATCGGCGCTTGTCGACGAAAACGGCTCGGAAAAGACGATTTTGACGTTCGGACCGCTCGGCGTGCTCCCCGAATATCAGCGGCAGGGCTATGGCAAGCGGCTTCTGGAGTATTCGCTTGAAAAGACGCGGGAGCTTGGCTATGAGGCGGTCGTTATCTTCGGAAATCCCGAGAACTACGTTTCAAGCGGCTTCAAAAGCTGCAAGAAATACAATGTTTCGCTCGGCGGGGAATATCCCGTGCCGCTGCTTGTCCGCGAGCTTAAAGAGGGCGCTTTGTCGGGCAAGGCTTGGACGTATAAGGAAAGCGCCGCTTATAATATTGATATGAGCGGTTTTGAGGAGTTCGACAAGGATTTTCCGCAGCTTGAAAAGGGATATTTGCCGAGCCAGGAGCTGTTTTATATTTACAGCAATTCTAAATTCAGATGACGAAAGGAAAGTATATGAGGCTTAGATTTTACAACGCGAAAATACTCACAATGCAGGACGAAAAGATAATCGAGGGCGAGCTTCACACCGAAAACGGGAAAATATCGTTTGTCGGAGAAAACGCGCCTAAGGGAGAGTTTGACCGCGAGATTGATTTGAGCGGAAACCTTATTATCCCGGGCTTTAAAAACGCTCATACGCACACCGCGATGACGTTTCTTCGCTCGTTCGCGGACGACTTGCCGCTGAACGACTGGCTGTACGAGCAGGTCTTCCCGCACGAGGCGAAGCTCACCGAGGAGGCGGTCTACGCGTTTACGCAGCTTGGAAATATGGAGTACTTAACAAGCGGCATAACGGCTTCGTTTGATATGTATATGAAGCTCCCCGCGTATACAAAGGCGTGCGCGGATATGGGTTTTAGAAGCGTTCTGTGCGGCTCTATAAACGATTTCGGCGGAACGGTTGAAAGTATCGAAGAGGAATACAATACTTACAACAATTACGACTCGTTGATTTCCTATCAGCTCGGCTTCCATGCGGAATACACGACAAAGCGCGAGATTTTAGAGGGAATGGCGGCGTTGTCGCAGAAATACAAGGCACCGCTGTACACTCACAACAGCGAAACGAAGGCTGAGGTCGCGGGCTGCAAGGAGCGCTATGGCATCACGCCGACGCAGCTCTTTGACAAGCTCGGAATGTTCGAGCACGGCGGCGGCGGGTTTCACTGCGTCTGGTTCGACGAGGAGGATATGCGCATTTTCCGCGACAAGGGCTTGTGGATGGTGACAAATCCCGCATCTAATCTCAAGCTCGCCAGCGGAGTAGCGCCGATATGCGAAATGCGCCGCGCGGGAATGAAGAACTTCGCTATAGGCACGGACGGCGCGGCTTCCAACAACTGTCTGGATATGTTCAAGGAAATGTTCC
>CAYSHU010000263.1:0-3025 GCA_964430965.1 uncultured Ruminococcus sp.
CGAAACGGGCCGCGTGCCTCCCGAGCTGATTTCGTCGGCAATTTCGCGGCGGAACGTTTTCCCCGTGATGATCGGCTCGGCGCTGAAAAACGTCGGCGTTCGGGAGTTCCTCGCGACGCTGGAAACGTTCTCCTCCGAGGGGCGGCGCTATGAGAATTTCGCCGCGCTGGTCTACAAAATCTCAACTGACGCGGGCGGCGTGCGTTTAACACATTTGAAGATAATGGGCGGTGAACTGAAAAACCGCTCCGCACTCGACAATTCGGGCGATAAAATTACGCAAATTCGCGTTTACAGCGGCGCGAAATTCCAGGCCGTTGACGCTGCCGAGGCGGGGCAGATGGTCGCCGTGACGGGACTTACAAAGACGTTCGCGGGGCAGGCTCTCGGACTCGCGGAGGAGTGCTCCGCAACTATCGAAGCGCCGCTTTCCTATCAGCTGATTTTGCCCGACAGCACGGACGCTGTGACGTTTTTCGCGCAGCTCAAGCGCCTTGAGGAGGAGGAGCCGCGGCTGAAATTCTCGTGGCAGCGCGGCGAAATCCAAGCGGCAATTATGGGACAGGTGCAAATGGAAATTCTCCAAAGTGTGATTATGGAGCGGTTTGGCGTGGAAATCGGCTTTGGCGAGGGCGCGGTTTCCTACCGCGAAACGATAAAAGCGCCCGTTGAGGGCGTGGGGCATTTCGAGCCGCTGCGGCATTACGCCGAGGTGCATTTGCTTTTGGAACCGCTTCCCGCGGGGAGCGGCGTTGTCTTCGCGCGGGACTGCCGCGACCTCGACGAAAACTGGCAGCGGCTGATAATGTCGATGCTCCGCGAGCGGCAGCACGTCGGCGTTCTGACGGGCTCGCAGATTACGGATATGAAAATCACGCTTGTCGCGGGCAAGGCTCACCAAAAGCACACCGAGGGCGGGGATTTCGCGCAGGCGGCCTGGAGAGCCGTTCGGCAGGGCTTGGCAAGCGCCGATAGCGTGCTTCTTGAACCGTTTTGCCGCTTTAAGCTGGAAATCCCGTCAAGCACCGTCGGGCGTGCGATGAGCGACCTCCAACGAATGGGCGCGGAGTTCTCTCAGCCCGACGCGCTTGGCGAGCTTTCAATTATCGATGGGCGCTGTCCCGTGTCGGAAATCGGCGGCTACTCCGCGGACGTACTCGGCTACACGCACGGCGCGGGACGGCTTTCTACGGTGTTTGAGGGATATTTTCCGTGCCATAATCCCGACGAGGTCATCAAAAATATCGGCTATGATTTCGAGGCCGACGTTGACAACTCCGCCGACAGCGTTTTCTGCTCACACGGCGCGGGGCATCTTGTCAAGTGGAACGAGGTGCCGAGCAAAATGCACCTGCCGGGTTACTTCCGGAAGCGCGAATCGCGCGTGACCTCCGACGAGATAAACTCCTACAAAAAGCGCCTCGCGACGGACGCGGAGCTTATGGAAATTTTCGAGCGGACCTACGGGAAAATCAAGCGCCCCGAGCATAACACGATGCGCCGCCCGAAGGCTCTCGACGAGAATTATAAATCACACGAGAAATACGGCGGCGAGGAATATCTGCTTGTTGACGGCTACAATATTATTTTTTCGTGGGAGGAGCTGTCGAAGCTCGCGCGGGAAAATCTCGACCTCGCGCGCGGGCGGCTTATCGATTTGATGTGCAATTATCAGGGCTTTCGGCGTTGCAATCTGATTCTGGTGTTTGACGCTTATAAAGTAAAAAGCGATCGCGAGATTGAAAAATTCGGCGGCGTGACGGTGGTTTACACAAAGCACGCAGAAACCGCCGACAGCTTTATCGAACGCGCCGCGCACACGCTCGCAAAGGACAACCGCGTGCGCGTAGCGTCGTCGGACGGCACGGAGCAGCTGATAATCTTAGGGCAAGGCGCGCTGCGCGTTTCGGCGCGGGAATTCAAGCTTGAGGTGGACGAGGTACTTGAGGCTATTCGGAAAATAATCGGCGGGGAGTGAGCTTATGGAGATCGAGCCTATCGCGTTTATTGAAAACGATTTTACGGAGAAATTCGGCGTACCGCGGCAAAGCGGGCTTTGCGGGCTTCCGTCACGGATCGTTTTCGAGGAGAAATTCGCCGACGAAAACGCCCTGCGCGGTCTGGAGGATTTCACGCACATCTGGCTTATCTGGGAATTTTCGGAGATGAAAAAAGGCGACTTCTCCCCCACCGTTCGCCCGCCTCGGCTCGGCGGGAATGTCAGAAAGGGCGTTTTCGCGACGCGCTCTCCGTTCCGCCCGAACCCGCTCGGGCTTTCGGTCGTGAAGCTTGAGAGCGTGCGGCGCGGGGAAATTATCGTCACGGGCGCGGATCTGATGAACGGCACGCCGATCTTCGACATCAAGCCGTATCTCCCCTACGCCGACAGCATCCCCGAAGCGTCGAACGGCTGGTCGCTTTCTGAGCGCGAGGGGCGGCTTTCGGTCGATTTCCCAAAGGAGCTTTTGCGGATGATTCCCGAAAGCAAACGCGACGGACTTCTGGAGCTTCTCTCGCAGGACCCGCGCCCGCAATATCAAAGTGACCCCGCGAGGGTTTACACTTTCTCATTCGGAAAGCGGGAAATCTCGTTCCGAGTTGAGGGAGAACAGCTTTTCGTTACGGATATAAAATAAGCGCGGCTTTCTTCAAGCCGCGCTTGTTATTATCTTCTGCTTTTCCTGCGCTTCAAATCGGAAATTTCATCGGGGAAATCTTCAGCGGCGATGTCGTAGCGATACATAATCGAGCCGTCCTTCGGGGCTTCGGTTTGCGGAACCTCAACAGCGGCGCTTGTTCTAATCGCACCCGACACTCTTTCGCTAAGGCGGCGCTCTATCTCCGCCCTTATCTCCGCGTCAGCCTCCGCTTTCGCCTTGATAATCTCGTCGAAGCCGAACGAAATCGGCTCGGGGATAGGCACTCCGTTTGAAGTCAGCTTGACCTCGGAATTATTGTTAAATGATGCACCCGCGACCATAATTCACCGCCTTAACCGTTCGCATGGAGCTTGTCATAATTCACA
>CAYSHU010000264.1:0-3013 GCA_964430965.1 uncultured Ruminococcus sp.
GCATCGAGGTAAGGCAGACCGCTTGCGTCTGTGCGGAAAGCATTGACGAGGTCCTCCCAGCTGGGTGTAATACGGGTGGCGCTCCTCAACCTCCCCGTGATGCTGAAACAGCTTGGTATCAACGCCCGTGGCGCTCACCTTGCAAATCGCAATGCCGCTTATTACATCAGTGCCGCTGTAAACAAACGTCGGCTTTATGCTGTTTTTCGAGATAGCCCCCGCGTATTTCGGCGCGGGCGTGCGGCTTCCCGAGAAGATATACTCGTCCACCGTGAGGTCGCGGGATTCTAAAATAAACGCGTCCGCGGGAACTCTCTCACCCGCTTGAACTACAATCAAATCGTCCGGGACAATAAACTCCTTTTCAACAAGCACGAGCTTTCCGCCGCGAATTACGCGGAACTTCATCGCCGTAGATGCCTCAATGTCGTCAAGCTGCTCGTCGGATTTTTTACGAAAATACAGCTCCGCGAAAATATACAGGGCGAGAATTAAAATTGTAGCAATTCCCATTCCAACACCGGCGCCGAAAAAGCAAAGCACGCCCGCGATAAACATCAGCAGAACAGACGGCGACAGAAACACGTCGGCATAAGACGAGCTGAGCACTCCTCCCGGCGCTTTTGTATATGTATTCAAGCCGTACATCGAAAGCATATTGTCGATTTTATTCGGGTCAAGCCCCGTGTAATCCTGTTCAAAATCAAAAAAGTATGCCATAAGCCTTCTTCTTTCCTATAATATGAGAATACACTCTCTTATATTATCTCATATTTTCGCCAAAAAATCAAGGGGTTTTGGATATTTTTTCATAATTCGTGCGGGAATATTATATTTCGATCATAGAAAATCCCCCGTCATCGGCGGGGGAAACACTAATTTCAAGCCCTAAAGCCCGTTCCAAAGGTATTTGTCGAGGTCGACGGTATTGTCAGGGCGGACTTCGACGCCCTCCCGGCGCAGGAGCTTCGCTTGAGCGTCTATTCCTCCGAACGCGAACGCGGGCGCGAGCCCGCCGAAGCGGTTTACGACGCGGAAGCACGGAATTTCACCCTCGGCGGGGTTTACGTGGAGCGCGTAGCCCACGACCCTCGACCACCTTTCGTTTCCTGCAAGACGCGCGATTTGCCCGTAAGTCGCGACCTTGCCGCGCGGGATTTTCTTAACGATTTCGTAGATTTTCTCGTAGGCAGTCATTGCTTACACCTCTCGCTTGTTGTTCGTGTAAAGAATTCTTCTGAAGTCACCGTCGCGGGTATCCATATCGCCGAGATAGCAGCGCTCGTGCTCGGGCACGGCTTCGTAAGCCTCACGGAGTCTTTCCTTATAAAAATCCGTCGGGTCGACAAGATACGCGTGATAGGCTTTTATCGCCGCGTCGTGCGCGTCGGGCTTGCCCTGCGCTTTGAGGCTCTTGTTCTTAATTTCGGCGATCTTGTTCTTTTGAGAAACGGAGCCTATCGTTTCCGTTTCGGCAATGCCAAGGTCGCCGAGCCGCACGGCTTCTCCCTTTTTCGGCTTTGTCGCGAGCGTCTTATCCTTGAACATTCGCTCGATATCCTCAAAGCCGAAAAAGTCCTCCAAGCCGTCTATCGAGAACGTTCCGTCGGCGTAGCAATAAAGCTCCGTCAAGGTCAGCGCGCCGTCGTTTCGAAGTAAGATATGCACGTTTTTGCCGCTCAAAAGCTCGTAGCCGAAGCTCGCGCCGAGCTTGCACGGCGTGGCGCTCGCCGAAAATCCGACGTGGTGCTCTTTCCACTTCGCGCGCTCGCGCGGAGTGGTTTTGTAAATATTCTCCATTTCGGGATTTATCGATTTCACCGTTTCGACGATATGCTCGAAATAGCTCTGCTCGTCGTAATTCCACTTTGCGGATACAATCTCCAGCGAGCAGAGCTCGTGGACGCTGAGCCCTTTACCGTCGGGCACGGAGAACACCAGCTTCTGCGACGCGATTTTCTGCGGAACGTCGTCGAGGTCTATCTTGTCCCAAATGCTCACCGTGCCGTCCTCGTAAACCGCCATATCCTGCCAGAAATAGCCGCCGTTGCGGATAATTCCCGAAATCGTCACGCCCTCTATTCTTTGGTGTCTGAATACTTTTCCCATAGCTGCTCCTTTATTCTCAGAAATTTGTTATACTACTATAATATTTTTGAAAACACATAGCCTCTTTTATTAAAACCTAAATTCGTATAAAATTTATGTGCAGATTTTCTAAAAAAAGCACTGTCTAATTCAATCGCCTTGCATTTGTTTAATGATGAAATAGCTGTTATGTCATCAATTATTCTTTTCCCAACACCTAAGTTCCTATAGTTTTCATCTACAATTATAATCTGCAAATAAGATACCTTTCCTGAATAGTATAAATTCATGGAAGTATATCCGGAATAATACGCAATTATCTTGTTATCCAGAAATACAACTTTATTAAATGTTTCATCTCTATCTAAATTGTAAGAATAAACATTCGCTAAATCTTCTTCTATCAATTTCGTATCACACCATAATTGCTCAAGTAATTTAAAAACATCTTCAAAATCTTCAATTCGTGCATTTTTTATTTCCAAAGACATATTTTTAACTCCTTTATATTCCGATTTACCCTACTAACAAAACAAATGTTAAAAGGCAGCGTTAAAACGCCGCCTTAGTTTTTTAACCAGTCTTTTTTATTGTTTTCTTTGCCACAGCCTTAACCGCGGGTCTGGTTTTCGCCTTGTCGCGAACGATAATCGGCTCACCGTCGCCGTTTACGCAGTCGACGGTTATCGTGATTTTCACGATCGTCGGGTCGCTGGGTGCCGTGAACATAATCTCGCGAAGCGTGCCCTCGACTATCGAGCGCAAGCCGCGCGCGCCTGTTTTTGTCTCGATTGCCTTTTTCGCAATCTCGCGGAGCGCCGCCTCGTCAAATTCAAGGTCGATGTCGTCCGCCTTGAAAAGCACCTTATACTGCTTGATAAGCGCGTTTTTCGGCTCGCCGAGAATTCTCACAAGCGCGTCCTCG
>CAYSHU010000265.1:0-3009 GCA_964430965.1 uncultured Ruminococcus sp.
ACAAAGGTAAATGAATCGTCCATATGGTATTTTTGCCGCCATAAAATGTAAGCCCTGTGCTCCCATCTGGCTATGCGGTGACGAATTCGGACCTTGGCTCATAAGCAGTGAGGGATATTTTGTTGATAGTCTTTATGACCCTTCTATAAAGGTGTGCGAAGAGCGCTTGAAAGGCGAAGTCGAGTTGGAGCAAAAGGTAAGGCTTATCGATGAGATATACCTTAGGCTTTGGGATATAAACGAATTTCCTGCGGGAGAGCCGTATCTCGGTTTTGAGGACGAACAAGAGAAAAAAGATTTTTTTGACGCGTGCGACTACGTTATCAAGCGAATGAAAGAAATTTTCGGCGATGAGTTTTCGGTACACGAATCCACCGAACAGTTAGTCAATGAACGGTCTTGGGGCTGTAAAAAGCCGAAACCGAAAAGAAAGAATGATTGTATGAACTACATTATTTTCGATCTGGAATGGAACCAGGCAATAAGCCCCGCGCGGATGATACGCACGCCCGTAATGCTGCACGGTGAGATAATCCAGATAGGCGCAATCAAAACGGACGAGAAGTTCAACCTGCTTGATAAGATCAAGATAAACGTCCGCCCGAGGTATTACAAAATAATGAACCCGCACGTCGAAAAGCTCACGGGGATAACGCAGGCGCAGCTTCGCGTCGGGGAAACGTTCCCGCAGGCGTTCAAGCGCTTTCGCGCGTGGTGCGGCGAGGAGTTTCGCTTTATTACGTGGGGCTTTGACGATTTGGGCGTGCTGTCGGACAATCTCGCGCTCCATGGGCTTGACCCGAGCTTCGGCAGCGATTATATCAATCTCCAGCTGATCTACAACAGACAGACGAACGCCGAGCATTTGCAGTGCGCACTCGCGGCGGCGGCGGAGAGCCTTGAGATACCGATTGACGTGCAGGTTCACGACGCGTTCAACGACGCGTTTTTGACGTATGAGCTCTGCCGGAAGCTCAACATGGCGCTCGGTATTGCGGAATACGCGGAATACGTCGCGGCGATACCCACGCCGCTGTTCAAGGACGCGGTGACGGACGTTGATGATATAAAGAAAATGACGTTCAACAGGCGCGTTGTAGAAATCCCGTGCCCGAAATGCGGCGGGAAGCTAAAGCCGCGGCAATGGCTGTTCAGCAGCGGAAAAAGCTGCAAGACTATCGCTGATTGCGAGAATTGCGGCGAGTTTCTTATAAAGCTGAAAGCGGCGCGGGTCACCGATGACAATTACACGGTGACAAGAAGCGTTTTCGAGGCTTCGGAGGACGATGTGAACGCGTATAACGAAAAGCTGAAAAAGCGCGAGGAAAGAAAGAAACGCGCTTATAGCAAGAATGGCAAGACGGAGGAGAACAATGAAAACAACGGTAATGTTTGACTTGGACGGCACACTGCTGCCGTTTGTTCAGGATGAGTTTATCAAGCTGTATTTCGGGGGCTTGTGCAAAAAATTAGCGCCCTACGGCTACGACCCCGATGGCGTTGTAAAGAACGTCTGGAAGGGCACAAAGGCGATGATTGAAAACGACGGCTCGCGCCTCAACAGCGAGGCGTTCTGGGAGCTTTTCCGCGCGGCGTTTTCCGATAAGGTTGACGCGCGTGAGTTCTGCGACGATTTTTATGTCAACGAATTCGACGCGGTTAAGGCGTGCCTGAAATACGTTCCGAACCACAAGCCGATGATCGAGAAGCTGAAAAGCGCGGGCGCGGAAATCGTCCTCGCGACAAACCCGCTTTTCCCCGAGTGCGCCGTAAAAACGCGCCTCGCGTGGGTCGGGCTTTCCGACGAGGATTTCAAGTACATAACGCACTACGACAACAGCACGTCCTGTAAGCCGAACCCGAAATATTTCACCGAGCTTCTCCAAAAGCTCGGCAGAGAACCCGCGGATTGCGTTATGGTAGGCAACAGTGTCCCCGAGGACATTCTCCCGACAAAATCCCTCGGCATAGAGAGCTTTCTGCTTACCGAATTCGCCGAAAACCCGAACAACGAGGATTTGTCGAGCTTCAACAAGGGGAGCATTGATGAGGCGGTGGAATTTATTTTAAATCTTTAAGACATCTCCCCACGCAAGTGGGGAATTTTGTCCTCGCAATGAATTTTGGCGGAAAACCCCGCATAAAATCATAAAAAGCGGGGTGAATTATTATGGTTTACAGTTTTAACGATTTGAAGTGCAAGGAAATTATCAACGTAAAAAACGGCGCGCGGCTGGGTTATCCCGACGACATCGAGTTCGACAGCTGCACCGCGAAGATATGCCGAATAATCGTCTACGGCAGGGCGAAGTTCTTCGGGCTGTTCGGGCGCGAGGACGATTTCTTCATCAAGTGGTGCAATATTGAGGTAATCGGCGAGGACACAATTTTGGTGTCCTGCGACTGTTCGTCAAATCACACAAACAGAAGAGGCAAAGGCGGCAGAAGTTTGTTGAAATAACCAAACAAAATTATATTGAAAAATATAGGAAATTGTGGTATAATAACAGGGTACGCGTGGTAGGAAAAGCAGGGCAGAGGCTTAAATCTCTAACCTTTTACCTCTGTAATTCTTACCTCTAATACACACATCGGAGTAGTTCTTTAAGGTGTACGTCCGCGGACGTATTTGGAGAATGTTTTCCGGTGGCGGAGCGGCAATTCGCCGTAAATCAACCAAAATTCAGGAGGAAAACAAAATGGCAGTAGTATCAATGAAGCAGCTTTTGGAGGCGGGCGTTCATTTCGGACACCAGACGCGCCGTTGGAACCCGAAAATGGCTCCGTACATCTTTACAGAGAGAAACGGCATCTACATTATCGACCTTCAGAAGACAGTAAAGAAGCTGGACGAGGCGTACAACTTCATTCACGAAACCGCGGCAAGCGGCAAGGAGATTCTGTTTGTCGGCACGAAGAAGCAGGCGGCTGACAGCATCAAGGAAGAAGCGACCCGCGCGGGCGCGCATTATGTAAACGCACGCTGGCTCGGCGGCATGATGACGAATT
>CAYSHU010000266.1:0-2976 GCA_964430965.1 uncultured Ruminococcus sp.
GAGCCCCTAAGAAAAATCTTAGGGGTTTTGTTCCTTTCAAGTCAAAAAAATACAAAAAAATTTCACAACCCTCTTTACTTTTTGTAAAATATATGCTATAATTTAATTATAGTCAGGGAAGCGCTGTTTAAAGCTCTTGTAAATTATGGTAGTTGATTTTCGCGGTTTTCCCCGCTTTCGGCGGGGAAAACCGCCATTAAATCGGCGTTCCCCGGAAATATTCTTCAGAAAGGAACTGAAATATGGCGGAATCTATTTTGATAACGGGCGGCGCGGCTAGCGGCAAGGCTCGGTTTGCCGTGACAAGCTTCGCGGCGTTCGACAATGTGCTCTACCTCAGAGCAGGGGAGGACCTCGACCCCGACATTCTCCACCGCATCGAGTTCAGCACGCGGAAAAACAACGTGGCGTGGGAAATCGTCAAGCTCGTGGGGGCGGACCCCGCCTCGCAGGTAGGCGAGCACAAATTCGTGATTTTCGACAGCATCTCGGCTTATACAAGGCTTGTTATGCGCGAAATGTGCAGCGGCGACCCGGAGCTTCCAAGCGAGCTTACCGAGGAGCTCAAAAAGCAGATCGAAAAGAAGGTCATTGTCGACGTGCTGGCGCTGCGTGATAAAATCGCGGAAAAGCACGGCAGTATTATCATCATCACGCTTGAAACGGGCTTCTCAATAAGACCCGCAAACCCCGCAATGGCGGCGTATCGCGACATTCTCGGGCGCGTTAATCAGCGCATCGCGAACTCCTGCGACGAGGCGTATTTCTCCGCAAGCGGGATTCAGTTCAAGATAAGATAACGGCGGTTTGCGTGATATTTCCCGCAGGGCGGGATAAAAACAAAGGCTCGGCTATCTCCCGCGAATCGAGGAAATAGCGAATAATATTCACCCTTAATACAAAAGTAGAAAAGGAGTATTTTATGACATTTGAAGAATTTATTATGCAGGCGCGTGCGCTCAACGCGTCGGATATTCACCTGACTGTCGGCGCACCGACGGTTATACGCGTAAACGGCGAGCTCCAGAAGTATCAGGAGCTGTCCGACCAGGTCGTTCACAGAACAATAGTTTCAATTCTGTCCGCGGAGCAGGAAAAGCAGCTGACCGAGGGCAAGGACATCGACTTCTCGTTCGAGCTGAAAAACGGCGCCAGACAGCGTGTGAACGTGTTCCATCAGGAGGGCAGACTCGCGTGCGCTATCCGTTTGCTGAACTCCAAGATACCCTCGATAGACAGCCTCGGAATGCCCTCCGCGGTGCTGGAGCTCGCGAAAAAGCGCAGGGGCTTAGTGCTTGTTACAGGGCCTACGGGCGCGGGAAAATCCACGACGCTTGCGGCAATGCTTCAATACATCAACGAAAACCGCTCGTGCCACATCATCACGATTGAGGATCCTATCGAGTATCGCTACACGCAGGTAAAGGCGACTATCCACCAGCGCGAGGTCGGGCGGGACGTTTTGTCGTTTGACTACGCTTTGAGAAGCGCCCTCCGTGAGGACCCCGACGTTATCCTCATCGGCGAGATGAGAGATTACGAAACAATAATGCTCGCGCTGACCGCGGCTGAAACGGGACACCTTGTATTCGGAACTCTGCACACCGCGTCGGCGGCGCAGACGGTTGACCGTATCATCGACGTTTGCCCCGTAGAATCCAAGGAGCAGGTGCGCTCGCAGCTGTCGAATATGATTCAGGGCGTAATCTCGCAGTCGCTCGTGCCCACAGCGGACAACAAGAGCAGATGCGCCGCGGTTGAGATAATGCTCGGCACGGACGCTATCAAGAACCTCATTCGCTCTAACAAGGTCGCGCAAATGGAAAGCACGATGCAGGGCTCGACGCAGCAGGGCATGATAACCCTCTTCGACAGTCTGGCAAAGCTCTACAGGAGCGGCAAAATCTCCTACCAGACCGCCCTCGAATACTCCAACAACCCGACTGAAATGGAGAAGAAGCTCACGGGCTGATTTTTCTGAATACAATAACGCTTCCCCCGCCGAAGGCGGGGGAATTTTGCGTTATTATCAAATTTCTAACCTCTAATACATTGCCGCCCCGCGATTTCTCGCGGGGCGGCAATGCTGGTTTGGTTGGTAATTATATGAAAAGAAAGGACATCAAATTTATTAAGCCTCTCAACTTTAACTTATTATACCACTTCATTATGGCAAAAATGTGCGGGGTTTGTGAACAGTATGTGAAAATTCACGTTAAATTCAGACCGAATTTCCGAAGCACCGCTTCCATAAGCTCCCTCTCGATTTTAAAGCACCTTGTCTTGCCCTTGAACTTATCGTCCGTGTAATACTCCAGCTGCATATAAATCTCGCTGTAATCATCATTAAAATAAAACACGCAAAGCAGGTAGCTGTCCTTCACCGCGTAATAGTTCGCGGGAGAGTACTCCAGAATCGCGTTGATATCCGCGCCAAGCTGCTCGTCCACACTATCGATAGGCATCGGGTCGAACTGCACCTTTTTGTTCCGAGGCAAAAGCACCGCCTGCTGCTCCTCCTCGCTTTTAGAGTTCCTTTTGAATAAGCCGAACAAAGCCATTATAAAAACCTCTAATCTATTTCCCGCCAAGCGGCTTTACTTATACTCGGTGAGCTGAATTAAACAATACACTATTATTATACCATAATCCCCCCAAAATGTCAATCCCGCGAAAAAAATCGCCGCAAGGGCTTGCATTTCCTTTAGGAATATGCTATAATGTAATGTGGTGAAGAATTAACTAAATACTAACAGAGGTGACAATATAATGAAGAAAATCAAACTCACGCCGATTGTTCCGGCGGTGGGGATAATTGCAAGCTCGGTCGTGCGGCTGCTCGTGATTACGGGGCACACCGAAATCTCAAACGACCCTGCAAAGCACTCCACCGGGTTCCTGTTCCACGGCGACGAGCTGCTTTGGAACGGGTTGTACTACGGCGTGATCCTATTAGCGGCAATTGCGGCGATAATC
>CAYSHU010000267.1:0-2972 GCA_964430965.1 uncultured Ruminococcus sp.
AACGTCGGTAAAATGGACGACGCGGACGGCGTCGGCGAGGTCGGCAACGCTAAATGCGGCGATATAATGAAGATTTTCCTGAAGATTGAGGACGACATCATCACGGACGTAAAGTTCAGCACGTTTGGGTGCGGCTCGGCAATCGCGAGCTCCTCAATGGCGACGGAGATGATAAAGGGCAAGCCGCTTTCGCAGGCGCTGGAGCTGACGAACAAGGCGGTGGTTGAGGCGCTGGACGGGCTCCCCGCGCACAAGCTGCACTGCTCGGTGCTCGCCGAGGAGGCGGTGAAGGCGGCTGTTAAGGATTACTACGACAAAAACGGCATCGAATACGACCCTGAGCAGTTTGCGCAGAAGCACGACTGCGAGCATTGCGGAGAATAAAAAACGGCGGTTACAAGCTCTGTAACCGCTTTATTTGTATTTATTTGGCTTGTTTAAAACCCATGGAACAACATCGAAATACACTTGCATAAACAGTAAAGTTATATCATCACCGTCAGACTCAAATCCGACAGAATAACCCTCATCTACCTTGAACAAGTTTTTTTTCTGTAATGTACCAATAGATGTGTTTTCGTCAACTTTTTCAAACAGCATAATACGTTCGCCCGATAATATCTTGCCAAAAAAGACATAACACCCCGTATAATGCATCTTTGTGCCGTTATCTTCCGCACAGCAGGTGAACACTTCAGCTGCTTTTTTCGGGTCGATACCTAAATCACCGAAAAGCTTCTTTACAGGATTTGGAAATAGCTCTGTCGCTTGCTCAAAATTCGCGCAGCCGTCACAGTCACAGCCCTCCGTGATGAGCCGGACGGTATTGTAATACTCGCGCGTCTTGTCTATATCAACATCAAGCCTGAACTTCCCAAAGGTTAAAATCACAAAAAACCCCTCCCGCGATTCGGCAGTTCTCCGTATTTTTCAAAATACTTCTTTTCGGCGATCCGACGGTTCAAGTCGCCGCATATCTTTCTCAGCCTGCCGTAAATCATTCTATACTGCTCCGGCGCAATATAGTAGACATAAATAGTCGAAACCGCGTCCCATTGAAGCTGTATATTATACCCGTCCTCGACGAACAAGTAATTTAAAAACCTCGTGACTCTTTTTGGAACTGTTCCCGCTTCCTTGGAATAGCTTAGCAGAACATCATAATACGGACCAAAGCCGCTGACGCTTTCCCAGCCGTCAAACACTATTCTGAGAATATTCGGCTCACCGAAGGTGCAAAGCTTAAATGAAGCGCCCCCGAATTTCTCGTGCGTTACGCCCGAGGGCTGAGGGCGGTTTTTAAATCGCTTTTCCTCGCGGATCCTGCGGTTGAGGGCGGCGCAGATTTTCTTCAGTCTGTTTTGAATTTTCTCATACTGAAACGGGGCTATGTCGAATACAAAAATATTGAAGCTGCCGTCCCAATAAAACTCTGTTCTTCGCTCGTCCTCGGTGAATTGATATTGATAAATCGGTTGGATTCTTTTGGGAGAAATCCCCGACTCCTCGGCATAGCTTGCCAGAATATCGAAAAACGGCCCAAACGAGCTGAAGCAGTCCCATTCGTCGAACTCAATTTTAAACGCGTCCGAATTATAGAATCGCGTTTTCGTAAGAGTGAACATATTCTTTATTTCCCGAAATATTCATCAAGCATTCTGGCGAAGCCCTTGCCGTCGCTTTTTATTTTGTGCTTAATGTCGTCGGCGTCCTGCTCGTTTTCGGCGGAGAACTCAACGTAGTATTTCCTTCGCGTAGTCGTTTCGTCCATAATCGTAATGCCGACCGTGCACGTTTCGTCGGCGTTTTTTATGTAGCGCACCGACAGGAACGAGCCCTTTTTCTTCATCGCGTCGCGTGTGTAAACGCGCACCGCCTCGCTGAACAGCTTCTCGCGAATCGAGAGCGGCAGCGAAGCGCCCAGTTCCCGCGCCGCCTTAATGCCCGTTTGGGTGTTCGAGTAGACTATTTCGCCGTCAATGTCGGTTTCATCGCAAAGATGCCCGCGAACCTTTTCAAGCGCGTTTGTCAAATCAAAGAAATTCACCGCGTCCTCAAACGAGGTGATCTCGCAAAGCTGGCTTTTGGAAAGCGGACAGCCGAGCGAGTAAATCAGATAGCAGATAAGGACGCAAATGTCGTCAACGTCGTCAATACGAATTCTCGGAATTTCCACGCCTACACCTCCGTAATTTTTGGCGTAATATTCGGGGTTTCAAGCAGCGCGGAGAGCAGCGCGATGTTAAGCGCCGCCTCAACGCACGGCACGGCGCGCGGCACAACGCAGGGGTCGTGCCTGCCCTTGATGACAAGCTCCTCCTCCGTCATCGTCTTGAAATCCACGCTGTTCTGCGGGCGTGAGATCGACGGCGTGGGCTTGAACGCGGCTCTGAAAACAATCGGCATACCCGAGCTTATCCCGCCGAGAATTCCGCCGTGGTTGTTCGTTTTCGTGACGATTTTGCCGTGTTGTATCGCAAACTCGTCGTTGTTTTCGCTGCCGAAAAGCTCCGCGCACTCAAATCCGCTGCCGAATTCAATTCCTTTCACCGCGGGGATAGCGAACACAAGCCGCGAGATGATATTCTCCAAGCCGTCAAGCATCGGCGAGCCGACACCCGCGGGAAATCCCACCGCGGCGCACTCAACAACGCCGCCAACGCTGTCAAGGCTCTCGCGGGCGTTCCCTATAACCTCGCGCATTTTCGTTTCGGCGTTTTCCGAAAGGGTAGGGAAGGGGCGCTTTTTCACCATTTCAAGCTGCTCCGCCGTGACGTTCACAAGGTCGAAAGCGTCGTCCCTTACGCCCTTTATTGACAGAATATGAGCGCCCGTTGTAATTCCGCGAGATGATAAAATCTGCCCGCAGACCGCTCCCGCAAAGCAAAGCGGCGCGGTGATTCTCCCCGAAAAATGCCCGCCGCCGCGCGGGCCGTTCGCGCCGTTGTAGCGCAGAAATCCCGTGTAATCCG
>CAYSHU010000268.1:0-2944 GCA_964430965.1 uncultured Ruminococcus sp.
CGCAGGACGTAGCACCTTTTCGGCGGTTATCGCCAATAGGTTGCCGGACTTCATAGGGACCAGTCCCCTTGCGGCATTTTCGCGCCGCGTCGAAGTCGCTCTTGATAAGGCATTTTCAGTATAGCACATTACTCTAAGTTTGTCAAGGGCTTTTTGTGAAAAATGCAGAATTTGGGATAAAGCGGACTATTAAGCCCGAAATCCCCGAAAAATTCCGAGAAATGTGTTGACAAGATGAATATTATGTGATATAATATATAATAAGTATATCTCCGTGAAGAAGTTTCTTACTTCTTAAATTCTTACCTCTAAAAGGTGGTGACGTTATGTCTGCATATTCGGTGAACAACGACACGGGCTTGTCGTTCGGGGCTTACGGCTCGGACAACGGGCTTACTACTAAGGAAAAGCTCAGCGATACTATTGCGAAGCTCGAGAAAATACGTGACAGCGCCAAAGGCACAAAGGAAGCGACGGACGCGGCAATAAAGGACAAGAAACTTGCCGACCTCGAAAACAGGATAAGCAACCTGAAGCGGCGGCGCGACCGCCTGGAAAGCCGCGAGGACAGCGAGGGCTGTCAGACCTGCAAGAACCGCAAGTATCAGGATCGCTCGGACGACCCCGGCGTTTCGTTCAAGTCGGCGGCGAAGGCTAAGGGTGACGCAGGCGCGGCGGTGCGCAGCCACGAGCAGGAGCACGTCACGCGCGACCGTGCCGAGGCGGAGCGCGAGGGGCGCGAGGTCGTTTCGCAGAACGTCCGCATAAAGACCGATGTTTGCCCGGAGTGCGGCAAGACCTACGTGGCGGGCGGCGAAACCACGACCGTGACGCGCGCGAAGCAGCCCGATTCGAGATTTTCCGTCGGAATGAGCGACACGAAAATGGAAAAGGGAAAGTTCCTGAATTTAGTTGCGTAAAACAATAAAACGGCGCTTTCCCCGTCGCGGACGGGGAAAGCGTTATATTTTAAGCGAGGGGGAACGGCGTTATGATCGATACGGAGGAAAAGGCGCGTAAAAAGGTAAATGATACGTGGGCGGCAAAGGAGCTTTTTATAATCCTGTCGGAGTCAAAGTATCACGACGGGCGCTCCGTGCCGAGGGCGTTTGCGGTTTCGGCAAACGACATTTCGCTCAGCATATTCACGAGGTACGAGTTTGCGGAGGCATTTTGCCGCGCCGATAATTACATACGTGACGGCAAGCCTCTTATCGGCAGGATAGACAACGCCGACAAGCTCCGCGATTTGTACGCCATTGTCTGCACGGCAATGTATCTCGGCGTGAACTGGACGGACATCGACTGCTCCACCGAGGACGCCATGCACGTCAAGCTCGCCGCGATGCTGGAGTGGGGCGGACGGAAGCTAGACAACCTTTCGGTATTGATGTCCAAGGAGGAGTACGAGCGCGTTCAAGCGACGGGCAAGGTCGGCTTGAATTTCAATGAGATGCCGCTGTATGAGCGTTAAAAATCAACATGAACTGTCATTTTTTCGTTCTCTTCCTTAAAATGATATCCACCAAAAGCATAAACTGTCATAGCATCACGCAACGCTTGCTTAACGTCCTTATAATCATAGGGGAAATTCTTAACACGTTCTATACTGCAGCCACGCCAATAAACATCATGTTCGCCCAATACCTTTTTGGATTCAACCCTTAATGGTATTCCCTTGTAGTCAAAGATAAATTGAAACAGGTCGCTTGGCTCATCTACCGGACCGTTGCCGTATTTGAACAAACGTATGTCATTTTCACGGTCAATTGTCCCGGCGCCGGGCATAAATTCACCATGAAGCCATTCTTGCCAAGGGTATCCGGGATCATACTTTCGTAATTCATCATCGTTAAGCCTACAATTTTCAAAAGCCATAGTTGACCTCCCGAGTTTTTTATTCTTCTAATAAATGATATCATATATAAAAGGAGTTGTCAAGGCTTCCGCGAGTTTTGACAATATCCGAAATTTAGTCGAAATACCCCTTGACAAAATCAAAAGGGTGTGTTATAATAAGTATTGTAAATATTTCAAATGCGTTGAAGGGAAAAAAGACCGCGGGACATTTCCAGAGAGCCGTTGGCAGGTGCGAAACGGCAGTGTGAAGCGGGGATAGCTCCTCCCCGAGCAGGGTCGGCAAAAGCGCGTGCAAGTAGTCGGCTTCGGGTTCTCCCGTTACAGAGTGCGGCGTTGTCTGACGCCAAAGAGCGGGCGGCTTTGTGAGAGGTCGTCAATGAGAGTGGTACCGTGGACTAAATCCCGCCAAGCGGGCTTTTGCTTCATCTCTCGTCCGAACGGGCGGCAGATGAGGCTTTTTTGTTGCCCGATCTCCGAAAAAGGAGGGTGTATGAAGATCTTCGCGATAATAATCGGAGCACTGGGGTTGTATGTCTGCGTGATGAATTACGTTACAATGGGCGTGAGTCTTTACAACCGAAAGCACGATATCGACCGTCACGTTTCGCCGATAGTTTTTCTGTCGGGGATATTGATGTTCGTGTCGGCGGTTATTTTGCTTCCGAGGAGCGTTTGGGCGCTGTCGTTTATCGCGTTCGCCGCTGATTACACTTATCCGTCATTCGTTTATGCCGTATTTGTAAAGGGCTGTTTTAAGTAATTTAATCGGGAGGAACTGCTATGAAATTTTCAAACAAGTATCAAAGACGCTATTTTATGCCGCCCTATCCGTGCTTGGATTGGGCGAAGAAGGAGTACATCGACAAGCCGCCAGTGTGGTGCAGCGTTGACCTGCGCGACGGCAACCAGGCGCTTATTATCCCGATGAGCCTTGAGGAGAAGCTGGAGTTCTGGGAGTATCTTGTAAAGGTCGGCTTTAAGGAGATCGAGATCGGCTTCCCCGCGGCGAGCGACACGGAATATGAGTTCTGCCGCGCGCTTATCGAGCGCGATATGATCCCCGACGACGTTGCCGTGCAGGTGC
>CAYSHU010000269.1:0-2936 GCA_964430965.1 uncultured Ruminococcus sp.
GGGGATTTTTTTGCAATTAAGCCGCAAAGCGGCGTTCCGAAATTATCCGTTATACGTTGTCCATTGAGCTGCGCCTGCGCAGCTCGTACAGCTCCATAATATGCTCAATGTGCTTCTGGAGGAAGTTTGTGTTGAACGGCTTGGTTATCATCGCCTCCGCGCCGAGGCGGAACGCCTTGGTGTTCGCGTTTGTGGACGTATCCGCGCTGATTACGAAAACGGGCACGTCGTCCATATAATGATTCTTGTTAAAGTATTCAAGCAGCGCAAAGCCGTCGGACTGCGGCATCATAATATCCGTCAGCACGGCACAGATCTCGTCCTTGTGCTGCTCGTACTGCTCGATAGCCGAGGAGCCGTTCGCCGCCTCGAGAATTTCCCTGTCGGGGAAAAGCTCGCGCAGAAGCTCTCTGTTAAATTCAAAATCATCGACGATAAGAATGGTGTTTTTCTCCATAATAGTTTCCCCCTTTGAAAAAGAACATCTCAATGCTTTATTCCGCCATTAAATCAATGTTTCCCTAATGAGTATATTCTAGCACAATTTGGGTGAATTGTCAAGCGGATTTGCGTGAAAATTGCGGGAAGATTTCCGCGTCGACAAAAACCGCTTGCTATTTTCGCGGAGATGTGCTATAATAAAATAAGATTGCTTTGAACGAGAATATGGAGTAATTTAAAATATGAAAAACGCGAACACAAAAACTATTGCCGAAAACCGCCAGGCTCGGCACGAGTATTTTATAATCGAAAGCCACGAGGCGGGTATTGAGCTGTTCGGGACGGAGGTAAAATCTATCCGAAACGGCGGCGTGAACCTCAAGGACTCGTGGATTTCAATTGACGACGGCGAGATGTTTATCCGCGGGATGCACATCGCGCCATACGAAAAGGGCAACATCTTCAACCGCGACCCATATCGCGTGCGGCGGCTTCTGATGCACAAAAAGGAAATTCTGAAGCTGTTCGGGCAGGTGCGGCAGGGCGGATTTACGCTGATCCCGATTTCGATGTACTTCAAGGACAGCCGCGTGAAAATCCAGGTCGGGCTTTGCAAGGGCAAAAAGCTGCACGACAAGCGCGACGATATGGCGCGGCGCGACGCGGGACGCGAAATAGAGCGCGCTCTCAAGGAACGCAACAAATAACGGAGATGTATAAAATGAAAAAATTTGTTTCGGTAATTCTATGCGGAATTATGATTTTGACGCTGACGGGCTGCAAAAAGAAATCAGCCTCAATAAGCCCTGTTGTTCCGAGCTCGAAAAGCGAGGATGTCTACAAGGAACCGACAGGCGGCGGGGTTACGATAGTCGACCCCGTAACGAGCACTCCGACCGTCACAACAACGACCTCCGAAGCCGCTTCGGACTATGAAGTCGAGGACGACCTCGGCGGCGTGAACATCGTGAGCTATCACGGCGAAGGCGGCAAGATAAATATCCCGCAGAAAATCGGCGATAAGACGGTAATTCAGATAGACGAGCACGCGTTCCGCGGCGCGGAGGTCACAAGCGTGACAATCCCCGGCACGGTGCGAGAGATCGAAACTCACGCGTTTTCGGGCTGCTACCTGCTCGAAACGCTGACGATAGCCGAGGGCGTTCAGATAATCGACGGCTACGCGTTCTCAAACTGCGAGAGCCTGAGCCTTGTGACGCTCCCCGACAGCATCGAGGAAATAAACGCGGGCGCGTTCAACGACTGCCCTAAGCTCGTGCTGACGTTTAAGGGAAAGACATATACGGCGGCGAATTTAGAGGAGCTTTACGAATACTTTTGATAATGGATAAATAAATCCCCCGCCTCGGCGGGGGATTTCAGACTATCGATAACAGAATTTTAATTTATTTATCAATTGCTCATCAGCTTCTCAACGCTCGCCAGTCTTACGCAAATGCAGAACAAATCAATTGCTTGCAAAAGCTCCGAAACGGACGGGTATGTCGGGGCAATTCTGATATTGTTGTCGCGCGGGTCCTTGCCGTAAGGGAACGTCGCGCCCGCGTCCGTCATTGTAACGCCCGCCTCCTTGGCGAGCTGAACGATGCGCTTTGCCGTGCCGTCAAGCCCGTTGAACGAGATGAAATAGCCGCCGCGGGGCTTTGTCCACTCGGCAATGCCGCGTGGGCCCAGCTCCTGCTCGAGCTTGTAGAGCACGACCTCAAACTTCGGGCGGATTATCGCCGCGTGGTGGCGCATATGCTCGACAATTCCCTCATAATTCTGGAAATACTTCGCGTGGCGAAGCTGGTTGAGCTTATCAAAGCCGATAGTCTGATATGCCATTTGCTTTTTGATAAACTGAATATTTTCCGCGGACGCGCAGATAACCGCCAGACCGCCGCCGGGGAAGCTGATTTTCGACGTTGAGCTGAACTCGAAAACCATATTCGGGTTGCCCGCCTTTTTACATTCGTCGATGATGTTCAGCAGATGATCCTGCTCTTTATCCACGAGATGATGAACGCAGTAGGCGTTGTCCCAGAAAATGCGGAAGTCCTTTGCCGCGGGCTTCAGGCTCGCGAAGCGGCGAACTACCTCGTCGGAGTATGTAATGCCCGTCGGATTAGAGTACATCGGCACGCACCAGATGCCCTTGATTGTTTCGTCCGAGGCCACGAGCCTCTGAACCTCGTCCATATCGGGGCCGTCGGACTTGTACTCCACGGGTATCATTTCAATGCCGAGCGCCTCGCACATCGCGAAGTGGCGGTCATAGCCGGGCGCGGGGCAGAGAAATTTCACCTTGTCGTACTTGCACCACGGCTTCTCGCTTCCCAAAACGCCGAGCTGGAGCGCTCTGATGATAGTGTCGTACATCATCTGAAGGCTGGAGTTTCCGCCGACAATTACCTCGTCCGCACCCACCCCGAGCATTTCCATAAACAGCTCCTTCGCCTCGGGAATACCGTCCAGCACTCCGTAGGAGCGGC
>CAYSHU010000270.1:0-2934 GCA_964430965.1 uncultured Ruminococcus sp.
TGCAGATACTCATGACGAGATCGCGTTCCACATTCATATCTCCGGGGGAGGAGACAAAGATGCGGATTACCTGTATTCCCTTATTTGCTCCAAGCTCTTTTTCCATCAAAGCTCCTCTTAAAAACTTTTTTGGATAAGTATTTTGCTATGGTTTATCAAATGGATTCTTTTGGCAAAGTTGTCTGTTCCTTCCAGTCAACAACATCCTTTATCATTAAATCTGCGCTTGATTTCATGATGGAACGCAAGTTGTCTGCGGTTTTGTCCTTCAGCAGTCGCACGCGTAGGTCCTCTAAGCTATCAGCCAGTTTCTCAGAACGTATTGCCAATCTGTACAGTTCAAGATTGATACGTATATATTGGGCTGCTGTTACCAAAACCGGACCTATTACACCGACAAAGACGAGTACTGGCAGCATAAGCTCAGACACAAGTGAATTAATATTATAGCCTGCATAAAGACTGACATTCATGATGACTTGGAAAACAATGACAGAAAGAGATATCCAGAAAATATATATCGAGATTTTGTCTATTAGTCGACTCAACATCAGAGAGCGCCTGCTGTTCTTTCTATGGTAACATATCTGCGACAATAGCAGATAATTGGAAATATTATCGATGTGTTGTTCGACATAATTGCTATTTGAGAGATCTGCATTAGGAAATCCACGTAATCGCATGAGGTTACGCGTAAGCCATTTTTGTTTGGAATCCAGCTTATCACTTCCATAAAAAGTTTTGATCTCATTGAGAGAACAATAAACTCCTACAGGATTAGCAAAAGATACAACTCGTAGCATTTCAGCGATACAGCGAAAAAGTCCCAATTTGTATTGCCATCTCTTTTTTTGAATGGTGGCGGTATACCATAGAGCAGTTATAATTAAAATAATCGCAGTTATGCCTGAGATTATGTCAACAAACGTCTTTACTGTATCAATAGGCCATGCCGATGCCAAGGCTGTAGCAACAACTATTAACAAACTTTTTAACGCAAAACCTAGCATTGAAGAGCGATGCTTATTAGCCACAGAAGTTGCGGCCCTATCAAAAATTAAAAAATCAGGACAAGTATCGTCCCTGTAAGGGCCATTTGGCATATTGTCCACTGCTTTGTCGGTAATGGACTTTTGGAACTTTCCCCAGCTTTTAGCTAAAAAAGGAGTTTTTTCTGAATTATCCAATTCGCGGAAAATAAGCCTCAAACCATCCAGCTCATTCTCGGGAACTCCGTAAACCCGAAAGAGCACATCTTCCAGTTGGGAGGCTGTACAAAAAGAAGGCGATAATAAGTCTTCTTCAGTAAGAATGAGGGATACCGGTACATCTGATGAGGAATTAATCCACAGCACAGGCTTACCACTTTTTATCGCATGGCATATTACATCCCAAGTGCTCCCTTCGCTGGCTTGCGGAATTCCGCTCCACACAGCTATAAGGAGATCGATCCTATCGAGCATGATCATACCTGCCTCAAAATAGGCTTTTTGCCTAAAGGCAGCCGAGACTTGGCTTTCATCGTTCATATCCACGCCAGGATCTAACTTGTCATAAATGTAAGGTATCTGCGGATTGAGCTGTAAAACGGCGCTGGCTTTCTTGCACAGCTCTTTAAGCTCGCGGCGTGAAGAGACCTTTTCCGCCAGTGGGAGATCTCTGGCATTTACAGGGCTACCAAGAGGAAAAGGCAATGACGCTACAACTTCAATACCCAGATCAAAAGCGCAAGTGGCAGCCAATCGATCTGTTCCCTCTGACAAACAGCTGATCAGTTTTATTTCCGGTTCAGAAGAATAAATTCCCAATTCCCGGCGTCCTTGGGCAGATAGAAAAAGAACCATATGCCTAGATAGTTCCAGAATTTCTGTGATTTGGGCACTGATTCGCGTGGATTTCTCAACAGGTATTTTACGATGGCCCGTGATCCCAATATTAAAAACAAAACGATCCAGGATAGTGGATATTTTTGGTATTTCCCCCATGTGATCATCTCTTATTTTTCAGTAATTGTATTTAAGCTCCACCAGAGACTAGCATTTCTGCAAAAATTACAGGCCCCTTAGGGGAAAATCATTGAAGATCTTCCGCGAAAATTGATAGGGGACAAGGCATACGACAGCGACAAGCTGGATGCGAAACTCAAGACCCAATACGGGATCGAGTTAATAGCCCCGAACAGGAAAAACCGAAGCAAGACTCAAGACGGACGTCCTCTACGCAGGTATGTGCGGAGATGGAAAATTGAAAGATTCTTTTCCTGGTTACAGAGCTATCGGCATATTGTAACCAGATATGATGTGTATGTTGAAAACTATTTCGCCATGATTCAATTGGCCTGCTCAATGATGTTTCTGAATTTGATTTTGAGATAACTTCTATCAGGCGTAAGCAACTCTCCTGGTTCGGAAAAATCCTCATTGCCCTGGTTCGCCGCTTTATCTCTTCCTTCAGCCTCTCCAACATATTGGTTGATTTCATATGCTTGTGATGACCCAGCGCTAATTGCTAAAATTAATGCGGTTAAGGCAGCCCTTCTAGCGCAAGATCAAACAGGTGTACCTGGATGTTGCTGCACACTGGCTCTGGGTCAATTACCTGCGATAGATGCGGGACAAAAGCCAGTGAGCCAGCAACGCGATGCCGGGCCAATAAGCTCTATTTCTCCGTGGGCTGCGCCTGCTCAGGCTCCAGAAGCTTAAGCAGATCCCCATAGCCTTCTTTTTCCATATCTTTCCTGGGCACAAAGCGCAATGCGGCGCTATTTATGCAGTAGCGCTTTCCCCCCAGGGATTTTGGGCCATCATCAAAAACATGGCCCAAATGAGAGTCCGCGCCGGAACTGCGCACTTCCACCCGATTCATCCCATGGCTCAAATCTGTTTTCTCGGACAGCGCGCCGCGCTCAATGGGCTTTGAGAAACTTGGCCAGCC
>CAYSHU010000271.1:0-2910 GCA_964430965.1 uncultured Ruminococcus sp.
ATCATAATCTCTCCTCCATTTGTATTGTTCGGGGAACAAGCCCCATTTTCTCATAAAACCGCACCGCGTCCGTATTGCACGCGGAAACGCCGAGCTGAACGCTCGTGCAGCCGTTTTCCCGCCCGAACGCCTTCACCGCGCCCAAAAGCTCCGTGCCTATCCCGCGACGGCGGCTGCTCTCCGAAACGGCAAAGCAGTCGATGTAACACACTCGGCGCGGGCGCTTTTCCTCGGTGTTCACGTCAATAATTCTCACAATCGCGTATGCGTTAATCCCACCGCTGTCGTACACCATAACCGTCTGTCCGCTATCGCTCAGTATCTCTGAAAGCCTTTGTGAAAACCACTCGCGCTCCGGCATTATGAACGTTTCGGGCTTTATCTCAACGTGGCGGCGGTGAAGCTCGGTAAAAAGCATCGTCAGTCGCTCCAAATCGCTAATATCTGCAATCCTTACCATAAAATCCTCCTTTATTTAAAGTGAGAATTTTACATAGCCGATGAGATGACTGCATCTCACGGATAACACCCTCTTTCAATAAAATAAGCCCTCCTTGAGCGTTAAACTCAAAGAGGGCGAACAAACCGCGGTACCACCTCAATTTACGGCGAAATCTCGCCGTCTTGAACAGCTTTAACGGGCTTACCCGTGCGGGCTAATCGGAAAACCTTTCACGCCGCCGCTCCGAGATGTAATTCGCAAACCGCGCCCTGCCGCCTCGCACCAACCGACAGCTCTCTGAAAGGGGAAATCGCTTTGCTACTGGGTTCTCATCAACGCTTTGATTTATTAGATGTTTTTATTATACCACAAAAGTGCACAAAAGTCAATACTTATCTCAGTTATTTTAAATTTTGATAGTTATTTTTTAAAAGAAACAGCCGTTTCACAGGGATTTTTAACAAAATCTTCCCCGCCGTCGGCGGGGAAGATGAATATGTTGAATAAAATCATAACACACTCTTTGGGATTTGTCAACCCCTTTTTCGCAGAGCCGGCGACTAACTGCTATCCGCAATCCCAAGTGTACATAACACGCGAGAAATCGCGCTTTGCCAAATCCTCGGGAGTGATGAAGAAATTCGCAACGCCCATATCGCCCCAGCACACCTGATTTTCCCAGCTCCCGCCGCAGCTGTCACTGTCGGATTGAAACAGCAGAACCGTGTGACCTTTAAAGTCGTCCTTATAGCCGCGCGGATCTTCCTGCGTAAAGAACGGGTAGCCGCCCATTCGCGTGCCATTAACGGAGCAGGCGTCAAAAATCTCGTCAGCCAAATCGGCATCGGCGCGCATAAGCTCGTAAAGAGTTTTGAAATCCCCGCCAAAAAGCTCATCATAAGCGCTTATTATCGCCTGTTCACCGCGGAAGTCATTTGCGGTCACGGACATCTTTTTAAGCGGCTCGGCAGTCAAAAGGAACTCGCCTGCGAACGGGAAAAGACCATCGTCGAAAAGATCCTCGTCGTCAATATCAAGCTCGGTAACGCTGTCGATAAGCGCCGCCGTATCGGTTATGACGTTCTCGTGATAGATAATGCGGAAGCTGTTCTGATTGCAGAGCGCGTCAAAATCCGCTCCGTACAAATCGTCGGGAAACGCGAAAAATTGCAGGATACCCTCTGTCGGAAATCCCTCAAGTTTCGGCAGAGCGCCGAAATTCAGCTGCGCGAGGAGCTTCATCGGCTTGCCCGCGTAAATGCCCTCGCGGACGGTCGGGTACTCCATAGACTTCGGAAAGTACGGCACGCCGCCCAGCTTGCTGTCAAACACGTTCGTTTCGCCGCGCATGGGCTTTAAGCGCACCGTTTCAACGGACGAGATAAGCTCGTCGACCCGCGCGAGTATCTTGCCCATTTTTTCCTTTATTTCCATTTTTCCTCCTTGATTTTGCACACGCCGCCCTTGCGTTGATATTTTTCTTAATACAAGCTCTCGCGCTTATAATCCGTAATATCGCTCCCGAGCTTTTCAAACAGCTCCTTCACTCTGGTTTCCTTGTCCTTAATTTTAAGAAGCTCCGCGTCGGTCACGCCTACGAACTCCACGAACTCAACCTTTCCGAACGGCGTTACAATGGGCTGGACAAGCGCGTCGGGAACGGTGATAAAGCCCGTGAGCTTCGAGGCGTGCTTCAAATCAATACCGTTTTTCTGCCCCGTGTAGATCCACTCCCACGGCAGGAAAAGCTCGCCGCTGTTGAACGTGATCTTCGCGATCTGCTGGAGATTGCCGCAGATACAGCGCAGCTCGTTCTCCTCGTCCTCGGGGTCGTAGCAGCCCTTTTTCAGCCGCATCGTGAACTCCATTCCGTAGCCGCTCCACTCGGCGTCCTCCGACTCCTTTTCATAGAGCTCGGAAAGCCCATAGGTCACAAAATGCCAGTAGTCGCCGCCGTCGTAAATGCTTATCCCGTCAATCGGGTCGGGACCGCCAAGCCGCCACGAAACAAGAGTTCCGTAATGCTTCGGGTTGTCCTGACCGGGGTAGACCTTATCGAACGCCTCGGTGATCGCGTCCCAGCCGAGAGCCTCAACTTCTTCTTCATTTTCCTCGTCCTTGTTCTTCTTATTTTTATCAAATAATCCCATAAGTCCTCCTTGTTATTTTGTCCCAAAAAGCCTGTCCCCGCCGTCGCCGATACCCGGAACGATATAAAGCTCCTCATTCAAGCCCTCGTCGACCGAGCCGCAGATGATCTCAACGTCGGGATATGCGTCATGGAGCGCCTTAATGCCCTCCGGGCACGCGAGAACGCACATAAACTTCACGGTCTTAGCGCCCGCGTCCTTGACAAGCTCCACGGTCTTGACCGCCGAAACGCCCGTCGCGAGCATCAGATCGAGAATAATAACGTCACGGTTCGCGATGTCAAACGGGAACTTGCGGTAATAATCTATCGCGATGTT
>CAYSHU010000272.1:0-2888 GCA_964430965.1 uncultured Ruminococcus sp.
ATGATTATATCCTCAACGAGATCGAGGAAAGCCTGTTCGATTCTCCGCGCGCCTGCGAGCTTGACAAGGCGTGGGAAGGGCTTCAGCTCTGCTTTGGCGGCGGAAAATGGAGCGAAGTAAACAGCGTTCCGACAAACATCATTTTCGGCGGCGAGTACTTAGTTGACACGGAAGACGAGGTAATCACTCTGAAAAACGCCGACGACGTAAAAAACATCGTCGAGTATCTTCGTCAGAACGATCTGGAGGACATTATAAATCAGAATTTCTGGAAGATCAACGTTGATTTTCAATACAAGGACAACGACGGCTTGGAGCATACCTTGGGCTGGAGCGAGGGAATTCTTCCGTTTTACGAAAACGCGCTTAAGGAGAATTGCCAAGTGATCTTTACCGTTGATTTCTGAAACCTAAGTTCTGTTTTTAATGAAAGGGGGCGGCGGATTTGTCACTCGACGGCGCGTTTTTGCATTGCGTTAAAGAAGAATTGTCCGCGCTTATCGGCGCTCGCGTTGACAAGATAATCCAGCCCTCGCGCGAGGAGATCATTATCTCGCTGCGTATGCTCGGCGGGCGACAAGGATGTCGCGAAAGCCGCAACCAAGTCGCCGACACGATGTCGGCGACCAAAAGCGGCATCGAGGACAGAAGCGCGAAGCGCGTACTGTTTTCGGCGGGCGGCACGGCGGCACGTGTACATCTTACGGAGCGCGACTACGAAAACCCCTCCGCGCCGCCGCTGTTCTGTATGATACTCCGCAAGCATCTGAGCGGCGGGAAGCTCGTAGGCATACGCCAAGACGGCTTGGAGCGCGTGCTGTTCTTTGATTTCGAGTGCGTAAATGAAATCGGCGACAGGGTGCTGAACACCCTCACAAGCGAGATTTTGGGGCGCTATTCCAACATAATTTTAACGCGGGACGGGCGCGTTGTTGACAGCATAAAGCGCATAACGGACGGCGGCGACGAGAGCTTCACGGGGCGGCGGATACTTCCGAATATCCCATATGAAACGCCGCAGAGAGCCGAGCGGCTTTGTTTGCTTGACGTGGAAGTTTCCGAGGTGACAACGGCGCTTTTTGGCGGGGAATACGACAATCAGCGCCTAGCGAAGGCGCTCCCCGCGTTACTTGAGGGCATCGCGCCGATTTTCGCGCGGGAGTGCGCGTTTTACGCCGCAAACGATGTTGACGCGGTTGTCGGCGAGCTTTCAATTAACGAGAAAAACCGCGTTACTGAATTCCTCGAATACGCAAAAAAAGCCCTTATTGGCGCGGCTTGTTACACTTTACTCGCCGATGAAGAGGGAAAGAAAAGGGACTTCTCGTTTGTTGAAATAAAGCAATACGGCGGGATTTACAATGGACAGGGGTTCAATTCCCCTAGCCAACTTCTGGACGAATTCTACGGCGCGGCGGCGAAACAAGAGCGCATGAAGCAGAAGGCGCGGGATTTGCTGAAAACCGTGAACACCGCATACGAGCGCGTTTCGCGTAAGCTGGAGCTCCAAAAAAAGGAGCTTGCCGACTGTGCCGAGCGCGACGTTTTCCGAGAGCTCGGCGACCTTATCAACGCGAATATTTACCGCCTTGAAAAGGGAATGACGCGCTGCGAGCTTGAGGATTTCTATACGGGCGAGCCGCGGGAAATTTCGCTTGACGCGCGGCTTACCCCTGCGCAGAACGCGCAGAAATACTACAACGAATACCGAAAGCTCGACACCGCGGAGAAGAAGCTGACGGAGCTTATTAAAAAGGGCGGCGAGGAGCGCGAATATCTGGACAGCGTGCTCGACAGCATAACCCGCGCGGAGAGCGACAGCGAGCTTTCCGAGATACGCCGAGAGCTCCGCGAGCAGGGATATTTGCGTGCTCAAAAGGGCGACGACAGACCGAATAAGAAGCTAAGCGAGCCGCTGAAATTTCACTCAACCGAGGGCTTTGAAATACTCGTCGGGCGCAACAATCGGCAAAACGATTTGCTGACGCTGAAAACCGCAAAGGCAACCGACATTTGGCTTCACACAAAGGACATCGCGGGCTCGCATGTCATCATCAGAACTAACGGGCAAACGCCGTCCGAGCGGACGATTTCAGAGGCGGCAATGCTCGCGGCGTTTCACTCCAAGGGCAAAAGCGGCAGCGGAGTTCCCGTTGATTACGTCGCCGTGAAGTTCGTAAAAAAGCCCGCCGGCGCAAAGCCCGGAATGGTCATCTTCACGAACAACAAAACGCTTTACGTCACGCCCGAGGAGAGCGTGGTCGAGAAGCTGCGTCAGAACGGTTAAGGAGGAAATATGTTCGGATTCGGGAAAAAGGTCGAGCCCGTTTACGTTGAAAACGAGCTCGGGAAATTCAAGCTCGTTGAAAATCATTCAAAGGTGAAAAGGGACGGTAAGAAAGTCGAGGTCGTGTACAGATATTACGACGGCGACGCGCTCTGGCACGGCGCGGAGAGCACGATAAGCGCTACGGTGCTGTGCAATACCGACCTTACGGGAGAGGCGGGCTTCAAAAGGCTCAAATGGGCAGTGGAGAACTCCGCTGAGCTTGAAAAGCGCCTTATTGAATTCACGGTAAACGACTTTTCGCCCGACGGCGCGCCCGTTGAAATCTGGAGCTATCCCGATAATGATGAAGAGCACGATGACGACGAGGAGCCCGACGCAATGCCGCCCGAGGAGTTTAAAAAGCACATTTCGTTAAACTTCATCTGCGTTGAGGACGACGGGACGATAAGTATTGAGGTGGACGTGGACGGGCTTTTCACCGACCACGGGTTTATGGTTCACCTAGATGAAAACGGCAATATCACCCACGGCGAATTGTGGGGTTAAAACTCACCCAAAAGAAAGGATTTCAGACAATGAAAAAGGAACTCGACAAAAC
>CAYSHU010000273.1:0-2860 GCA_964430965.1 uncultured Ruminococcus sp.
TCACCATTGCGTCCGCTTTGGTTGAGGACAAAACAGCCGTTGAAGTTACCGTTGACGAGCCCAACGACGAGGGCGTTGTTGTGTATCACCTGCACGTCGGCCCCGACGATATGGGCAGAGTTATCGGTAAGCAGGGAAGAATTGCCAAGGCAATCAGAACTGTGATGCGTGCGGGCGCGGTTCGCGCGAATGAGAAAATCTCCGTCGAAATCGACTGAGATTGACTAAATCAAAACTTCGGGCAGCGGGAAAATCCCGTTGCCCGATTTTTTCTTTGAATGAGCAGTTTATAATCGCCATTTCCCCGCTTTCGGTGAGGGTTTTTGATTGTTTTCAAAAACTATTGACACACACCCTTATACGTGTTATAATTAAAACAGAAGGAGCGCTGATATTATGAAATACGCATATCCCGCGATTTTTTCGCCTGAGGAAAGCGGGCTGATTTCAATTGCTTTCCCCGATGTTGATGGTTGTTATACAGGGGGCAAGAATGTTGATGACGGCATTGAAATGGCTGAGGACGCACTCTGTTTAATGCTGTATACCATGGAAGAACAAAGAATGGAAATACCGCCGCCAACGGATATTAGCTTGGTTAAGTGCAAAAAGGGCGAGTTTGTCAAGTTGATTAGCTGCGATACGCATTATTATCAAGTTTACTTCGACAACAAAGCCGACAAGAAAACCCTCACCGTGCCGCATTGGTTGAACGTTTTGGCTCAAGAGAAAGGCGCGAACTTCTCCGCGACACTTCAAAAGGGATTGAAGGAGTTCTGCGGAATAAACACGGATTAAAACAGCAAAAAGCAAACCCCCGCTTCGCGGGGGTTTTTTGTTTGATTAGAATCCGCTTTCGAGATAGCGTCTGAACTCTGTCGGGTCCTGGCATCTCTCGCGTCCAACGTCCTCGCTGATTTTACCCATACGGCAAAGTCTTGCGAGGTCTTGATCGAGCGTGAACATTCCCTCTTTCTTACCCGTAGCAATCGTCGACGGGATCTGGTGAATCTTGCCCTCGCGGATTTGTGCGCCTATTGCGTCCGTTCTGACGAGAATTTCCATTGCCGCGCAGCGTCCCTTGCCGTCCGACGTGGGAACGAGCGTCTGCGAGATAATTCCGACGATATTTCCCGCGAGCTGCGAGCGGATTTGCCCTTGAGAGTGCGGCGGGTAAACGTCGATGATACGGTCGATAGTTTCAGCCGCGCCCGTTGTATGCAGCGTTGACAGAACCAGGTGTCCTGTTTCCGCTGCCGTTACCGCGGCGTTGATTGTTTCAAAGTCACGCATTTCTCCAACGAGGATAACATCGGGGTCTTCACGGAGCGCCGCACGAAGCGAGCCCGCGAAGCTGTCAACGTCCGCGCCGATTTCGCGCTGGTTTACCATTGCCTGCTTATGGGTGTGAACATACTCGATAGGGTCCTCTACTGTGATAATGTGGCAGCTCTTCTGGCGGTTGATGTGGTCGATCATCGCCGCGAGCGTCGTGGATTTACCCGAGCCCGTAGGTCCCGTTACAAGTACGAGTCCACGCGGACGCATCGCGAACTCTCCGAGCGTCGCGGGGAGGTTCAGATCCGAAAGCGTCGGAATCTCATCACTCAACAGACGGATAGCTACCGCGTGATAGCCGCGCTGTCTGTAAACGTTAACTCTGTGACGGAAGCCCGCCGCGGACGTGTACGAGAAGTCCGTATCCAAGCCCTTTGAAATCTGCGACTTGTGCTTTATCGAGGTTATCTGATTTATGATATTAACGATAATCGGCTCGGTGCAGTCCTGATAGCCCGACAGCTTTCTCAGCGAGCCGTGCTGACGGACGATAGGCGGAAGCCCCGCTGTAAAGTGCAAGTCCGAGCATTTCAGCGCGCGCGCCTCGTCCAGAATTTTGTTAATATCCATTACGTTATTTGTATGTTCCACTTGTCATTTCTCCTTATCTAAAAGTCACGAAAAAACCGACTCTCTCCGCGAGCGTCGAACTTCGTTCGACCCGTGCGCTCCGTTCGCCTAGCAGCCTGTTAAGGTTCCGCTTCGCTACACCTTAACAGGCTCTTTTTTTCGTGACACCTGTTTGGGGTTACGTTGATTGTTTCGCAACGCTAACGATTTCGGTTTGGGGGTTATACCGTGTATGTTGCCTTTACAAGTTCGTCCATTGACGTTTTGCCCGCGAGAACCATTTTTGTAACGTTATCGCGAAGAAGCAACGTGCCGTTCTTTGTTGCCTGCGCGCCTATTTCCTCGGCGGTCGCGCCGCTGGAGATGAGCTCCTTGATATCGGGCGTCGAAACAATTATCTCGTGGATAGCGGTTCGTCCTGCGTAGCCCGTGTTGTGGCAATGGCGGCAGCCGCCATGGTGCGGTCTGCAAATCTCCGCGGGCTCGGTGCGGTTCATGAGCTTCAGCTCCTCGGGAGCGTCCAGCACGTAGGTTTCCTTGCACTCCTGGCAAAGGAGCTTAACAAGACGCTGCGCTACGATTCCGACTACCGAAGATGCAACCATATAAGGCGCAACTCCCATATCGACAAGACGAACGACTGTGCCCGCCGCGTCGTTGGTGTGCAGCGTTGAGAGCACGAAGTGTCCCGTGATAGCCGCGCGTATCGCGATGTCGGCAGTTTCACCGTCACGAATCTCGCCGACCATTATGATATCGGGGTCCTGACGGAGGATAGAACGCAGCGCCGCCGCGAAGGTCATACCTGCCTTTGCGTTTATCTGGCACTGGTTGATGCCGTCTATCTTCTTCTCGACGGGGTCCTCAACTGTTACGATATTAACGTTCGGCTTGGAAAGCTCGCCGAGCGTCGCGTAAAGCGTTGTGGATTTACCGGAACCCGTAGGTCCCG
>CAYSHU010000274.1:0-2824 GCA_964430965.1 uncultured Ruminococcus sp.
GTAACGAACGGCGGGCTGTCGTTCCTCCAGAACAAGGAGCTTTCCGCAAAGGAATTCCTCTGCTCGCAGGGCTTTTACGAAATTCGCACGCTTGCTATGTATTCCGACCGCGAGCTGGATATGATACGCCTCCCGAAAAACGCGCCGGAGCGTACCGCGGTGCGGCTTCTGAACCCGATTACGGACAACCTTTCGATAATGCGCACGGTTATGAGCCCGTGCATGATTAACGTCATTTCGGACAATATCAAATCCGACCACTCGGCGGGGCGGTTTTTCGAGATTGCGAACGTGTATCTCCCGAAAGCGGTTCCGCTCACCGAGCCGCCCGTCGAGCGCAAAACGCTCTGTATCGGAGCTTACGGCGCGGACGAGAGCTTCTTCACCGTCAAGGACGCGCTGGAGGGCTTCGCGGCGGCGAACGGGCTTTCGTTCCGCTACGAGCGCGGCGAGTGCAGCTTCCTCCACCCCGGCATCTGCGCGGATATTTTCTGCGAGGGCAAAAAAATCGGGCAGCTCGGCAAGCTGCGCTATGAGATAGTCAATGACCTGAACATCGCCGAGGGCAAGAAAACCGACCTTAACGTAATTCTCGCGGAGCTTGATTATTCCGCGCTGGAGAGCCTGTACAAGCGCGATATGAAATTCACCGCGGACAACGGCAAGGCAAAGGCGAAGCGCGACATCTCGCTTATCTGCGACAAGAAAACGCTCTGCGTGGAGATCGAGGACGTTGTTAAGGCAACAAGCGAAAAAGCCGCCGACGTCAAGCTCATTGACAGCTTCGAGAGCGAAAAGCTCGGCTTCGGCAAGAAGAGCCTCACGTTCACGATAACCTACGCGGGCGCGGAGGACATCACGGACGAGATCGCCGACAGTGAAACCGAAGCGGTTGCGAACGCACTTAAGGACAAGCTCGGCGCGGTGCGCAGAGTTTAGAGGCAAAATAATTAAGACGCAAGAGCCTGCTCACCTTGTGAGCAGGTTTTTTGTGTTCGCAGATTGACTTTTGTTGGAAAATGTGATATAATTTATATAAGAAGCTATTCAATAAATCGGAATTTGTATGGCTGATTTGAAAGCGGGTGAAAATATGAGCGGAAAATTTAACAACAGTTCAAACGGAGTTTGTCTTGCGTATACTATTATAGTCCCTATTGTGGTAATATTTGGCTGGGCGGTGGTTAGTGTGAATTCAGGACTTGACAGAGTCACAACTATCGTGGGCTTACCGGTCATAATAATTTCGTTTTTGCCGATATGGCTGCTTAGAAAATGTGAATTTTCAGCCGATGATGAAAAGATCGTTTTTCGTGCGGCGTTCCTTAAGCATACATATCGCTTTTCGGAGATCCACTCCGCTTCGACACAGGTAGGTTTCGTGCACGGCAAATACGGTGCTTCCGCTCGTGTGGAGCTTGTTATTACACTATCCGACGGGGAGTGTAAAAAATTCTATGACGAAAGTGTTCCAGACGACGCGTTGAGTACCCCCGAAAATCACAAGAAGTTTCAAGACGCTCATCAGTTTACGGCATTATGTAAATACATAAACGAAAGAGCAAGCGGATAAATAATATTATAAATTCCGATTTATCGGTAGCAACTATAAATGCATAGTTCCCCAGATAAAGGAAACAATACCCTTTTAGAGGTTAGAATTTTAGAGGTAAGAGCCTGCTCACTTTGTGAGCAGGCTTCGTTTTTGTGTGTTGACTTTTGCTGGAAATTATGATATAATTATTTTGTCGGGGACTATCCAATAAATCGGAATTAGGAGGTATTGAAAGTGAATATTTTAGAGAATATAAATGAAAGGTTGACTTTTGACAAAGATGAAATACGTGCTGGCGGCGAAAAAGATATTGAAGAGATCATTCGTGTTTCGCCGGTTGATTTACCCGCAGATTATATTGAATTTTTGAAACAAATTTCCGGAGAAGGCAGTTTTGGACCCGAATTTGAAGTGAAAGACGAGGGAATGTCAATTTGGATTTGGAGCGCCGGTATGGCATTGGAAAAATCAGAAGAATTTAATCAGCCGTTTAACGAAGAATTTATCGGCAGGGCATGGCTATTTGGCAATGACTTGGGGGATTTGGTTTATTTCTTCGGAAACGGAAAGGACGGTTTTGGCTTATATCGTACTTCCGAGGGCTGCCTGGATCTTGAAGGCGCAGAAAAAATTTCCGATACCCTAACGGATTTCCTTGTTAATGGTGTAGGAATTGATATTGCCACGAGCTTATAGATTTATCGGCAACATCTATAAAATGCATAATTCCCCAAATAAGGGAAACAATACCTCCGAAGAACTTTTTTCGGAGGTTTTGTTATGAATTATTTCGGCATTGAAAAGGTAATAGGGCGCGAGATACTCGACAGCCGCGGCAATCCCACGGTCGAAGCGGAGGTTCATCTGGCGGACGGCAGTGTGGGCTTCGGGGCTGCGCCGTCGGGAGCTTCCACGGGCGAGTTTGAGGCGCTGGAGCTCCGCGACGGCGATAAAAAGCGCTACGGCGGCAAGGGAACTCAAAAAGCCGCCGAGAACATCACAAAGGAGCTTTCCAAGGCGGTGAGCGGGCTGGACGCGCGCGACACCTACGCTGTGGACGCGGCAATGAAAAAGGCTGACGGCACGCGCGATAAATCAAAGCTCGGCGCGAACGCGATTCTCGCCGTTTCGATAGCGACCGCGCGGGCGGCTGCGTGCGCGCTTGAAATGCCGCTTTACCGCTTCCTCGGCGGCGTGAACGGCAACCGCCTGCCCGTTCCGATGATGAATATCATCAACGGCGGCGCTCACGCGGCGAACACCGTGGAC
>CAYSHU010000275.1:0-2822 GCA_964430965.1 uncultured Ruminococcus sp.
TGTCATCACAAACCCGAACCCCGACAAGCGCGAGTGCAAGGCGGTCGTTCCCGACAATCAGCTTTCGCTGGCTATCGGCAACAAGGGACAGAACGCGTGGCTCGCGGCGAAGCTCACTGGCTATAAAATCGACATCAAGGCGGAAAGCGCGGTTACGGACGAGGATTTTAAGATAGTTCCTCTTGACCCCAAATTTTTAAAGACCGAGGAAGATGATACCGCCGAGAATCCCGAAGGCGCTGACACCGACGCAGCTGAAGCTGCCGCAAGCGCTGACGCAGCCGAGGCTGCTGCGGAGTAAGGAGCGGCTATGCAGAACATATCCGTGAAAGGCGTAAAGCGTGTTCCTCAAAGAAAATGCGTGGGCTGCGGCGAGATGATAGGCAAAAAAGGCGCGGTGCGCGTGGTGCGCGACAAGGACGGGAGCTTTTCCGTCGATCCCACGGGAAAGAAAAATGGTCGCGGCGCGTATATTTGCAATGACAGCAAGTGTTTGGGGCTTGCGAAAAAAGGCAAAAGGCTCGAGCGGTCATTCAAATGTCAGGTGCCTGCTTCGATTTATGAGGAACTCGAAAAGGAAATTGATAAGGAGCTGACCGAAAATCAATAACGAATTATCAACGCTTTGCCTTTGCAGGCGCGCCTCAAAGCTGGTTATCGGTTTTGACGCGGCGGTCGGGGAGATAAAGAAGCGCACCGCGGGAGGGGTTGTCCTCGCCGCCGACGTTTCGCCCAAGACCGAAAAGGAGGTTGTCTTCCACGCAGAGCAAAGCGGGATAGAGGTGCTTAAAGCCAAGTTCGATATGGACGAGGCAAAGCACGCGATAGGCAAGCGAGCGGGGGTTTTCTTCGTCGCGGACGAGGGACTGTTCGGCTCGATAAAACGGTTATCTATTCAACATAATGAAATTTGATTTGGAGGAATTTTACATTGCCAAGTAAACAGACAAAATATAAATTGCAGGACGTTGCCAAGGACCTTCGCGTCGACAAGGCGGAGCTTATCGAGCTCCTTGACAAGGCGTTCCCTGTTGACACCGCGAGAAAGGCGCAAAGCTCGCTCACCGCGGACGAGGTGGGCTACGTTCTCGAAATATTCACGAAGAGGTATGAGGTAAAGGACGTAAAGGCGGCTTTTGCGACTACAAAGGACATCAAGACCGAAAAACCGGTCGAAGAAAAGAAGCCCGCCAAGAAAAAGACGACCAAGAAAGCCGAGGTTGTTGAGGAAAAGGCGGAGGCTATTCCTGAAAAGCCCGAAAAGCCCGAAAAGGCTGAAAAAATCGAAAAAGCGGAGAAGGCTGAAAAGACCGAAAAGACCGAAAAGCCCGTTGAGGCTAAGGCTTCCGAGGCGAAGCCCGAGCCTAAGCCCGCGAAGCCCGAGGTTAAGGCTAAGCCCGAGCCGAAGCCGCAAAGACCCGCGGCTGTGGCTAAAAATCCCGCAAAGCCCGCTATTGATTCGAGCAAAATTAAAGTCAACAACCCGCCCAAGCAGAAGCAAAAGGGCGAGAGTGTTCAGCGCGGCGAGCAGGTAACAAAGCGCGTTGATACGCGCGGAAGCTACGTAGAGCTCGACAAGTACAACGAGCGCTATGAAACCATTGCGCCCGCGGGCAGAATGAACAACGACAACTTCCGCTCTAAGCAGAAGATAAACCAGAAATCCCAGCAAAAGGGCAAGCAGTACGGCAAGCAGCGCGAAACCGAGGCGCAGAAGCTCAAGCGCCTTGAGCTTGAGCGCGCGAGAAAGCAGCAGCTTAAGGTTCAAATCCCCGACGAGATTGTTGTCGGAGAGCTTGCGACGCGCCTTAAGGTTACGGCATCGGAGGTAATCAAGAAGCTGTTCGGGCTGGGCGTGATGGCGAACATCAACGAAACGATAGACTTCGACACCGCTTCGATCGTCGCGGAGGAGCTTGGCGCGAAGGTCGAGAAGGAAATAATCGTGACGATTGAGGAGCGCCTGTTTGAGGACGCGCCCGACGACCCCGCGGATTTGAAGCCGCGCTCGCCCGTTGTTGTTGTTATGGGTCACGTTGACCACGGCAAAACGTCGATTCTCGACTATATCCGCCACGCGAGCGTAACTGCTACTGAGGCGGGCGGCATTACGCAGCACATCGGCGCTTATCGCGTAAACGTCGGTGACCGTGACATTACGTTCCTCGATACACCGGGACACGAGGCGTTCACGTCTATGAGAGCGCGCGGCGCTATGATTACGGATATCGCTATCCTTGTTGTAGCCGCGGACGACGGCATTATGCCGCAGACGATCGAGGCGATAAACCACGCGAAGGCTGCGGGCGTTCAGATAATCGTCGCGATGAACAAAATGGATAAAGAGGGCGCAAACCCCGAGAAAATCAAGGAAGAGCTTACGAAATACGACCTTGTCTGCGAGGACTGGGGCGGTAATATCATCTGCGTTCCCGTTTCCGCGAAAACAGGGCAGGGAATGGACACGTTGCTTGAAATGGTGGGGCTCACTGCTGATATTCTCGAGCTCAAGGCAAACCCGAATCGCTTAGCAACCGGCGCGGTTATTGAGGCGCGTCTTGACAAGAGCAGAGGACCTATTGCGACGCTGCTAGTCCAGAACGGCACGCTCCGCACGGGCGACATCCTCATTGCGGGCGCTTCTGTCGGCAGAGTGCGCGTAATGCGCGACGACAAGGGCAAAACCGTCACCCAGGCGGGTCCGTCCGTGCCTGTTGAGATTATGGGACTTTCCGAAGTCCCGTCCGCGGGCGACACGTTCAACGCCGTAGAGGACGAAAAGCTCGCCCGCGAGCTCGTTGAAAAGCGCAAGCGCGAGGCGA
>CAYSHU010000276.1:0-2811 GCA_964430965.1 uncultured Ruminococcus sp.
TACAGATCGCCAAGGATCCGACGCTTGCCGTTGAGATGCTTAAGGATCTGCTCAACATCGAGGTGCTCAATCAAGCGCTCGTTACGGGTCACACCGAGCTTTACGGAAGCCTCCAAGACCTGGCAAAGGAGCTTTACGTCACCTCCGAGGAGCTTGTTGACGAAATTCAGAACCAAGAGCAGCAGAACACAATGTTCTCGGGGCACGAGTTCTACGACGTTCTCCGCGAGGTCGCTCAGACAACGCGCGACCCGAATACCAAGGAGCTTATCGGCAATCTGCTCAAATCAATAAACTTCGCGCAGAACAAGAGCGAGATTCTTGGGGCGCTTCGGGCTAATCTGAAATTCCTGTCGGAATATTACTCCCCGAACGAGAAGCTCTCGCAGCGCCTGCTCGACCTTTCCCAGAAATGGGGCGCGGACGACGCCGACCAGTATTTCGAGCTCCTGAAGGGTGACACGCTTGAAATTCTCAAGGACGTGAGCGGCAGTCTTCTCAATGATGACAAAACCCAGATGCTCATTCCGCTTATAACGCACAATCTCTCGCGTTACAACAACAACCCTTATATGTGCAAGGAATACTTCAACCTGCTTCTCACGCAGATAACCTCGGGCACGCTTCGGGAATCGCTTAAAAATTCCTTCAACCGCCTGTACTCGGCTATCTTTGACAAGAACCCGATGCAGGACCCTCACACTATGGAGGAAGTCGCAAATATGGGAGAACAAGTCTCCGATATTAATTATACAACAAACTCAGCAAAAAATCAACCACTTTCGGGTGATTTGGACGAGAAAAATTTGCTTTTTGACGCGGTAAATACACAAATTCAGCAAAATAACAAAATCGAAGGCGCAAATCTTGTTGAAAATGCCAACCAAAATCGGGAGCCTATTGAGGTTTTCGACGAGGAAGGCAACCAAATCGGTTTTCAAGACCCCAACCTCAACCGAATTGTTGACGAAAGCGGACAGGCAATTCCGTTTGAGCCCGAGCAGCCCGTGTTCGATTCTGACGGAAAACTCGTCGGATATCTCCCGCAGGCGATGTTTGACGAATTCGGGAGCCTTATCGCGGGGCAGCCGCTTATGGATTCCGAGGGGAATTTCGTCCCCTATGTCGCGGGACAGGAGGTTTTTGACGAAAACAACAACAGCGTCGGATTTCTGGCGGAGGTTTTGTTTGACGAAAACGGCGAGATCATTCAGCAGACGCTGGTTGACGGCTACGGAAACCCGCTGGCGTTCACGCCGAGATACCCCGTTTATGACGAATTCGGCGAGCAGGCCGGCTTTACGCCCGCGCTTGTAAGCCGTAACGGAAATCTGGTACTTAACCAGCCGCTTGTGGATATCAACGGCAATATCCTGCCGTTTGTGCCCGCGCTGCCGCTTTACGACCAAAACGGCAACATCATCGCGTATCAGCCGCGCGCGCTGTTTGATGCGGACGGAAACCCGATTATGCAGCCGCTGGTTGACGAGGACGGCTATCCTCTCGCGTCGATCCCGCAGGAGCCCGTTCTGAACGCCGTCGGGGAGCAGATAGGATTCAGAGCGCGGCTTTACGACAAGAACGGCAAGAGGATTTTAAGCGAGCTTATCTTTGACGAGGACGGCAACGTCATCGCGGAGGGCGCTCTTTCCGAAGAGGAGCAGCGCGAGCTCACGGGCTGGCACAAGTATCTCAACGGCTTGATGAGCCGACAGGGCTACTCGCAGGAATTAAAATCCACGGGCTACAATATCGAGAGTATTCTCGCGGGCTATAATCGCGGGCGCTTCAGCGGCACGGACGCGCTTAAAACGCTTGTCGAGGGGCTGTTTATGGCTAACGACGACGCGGAGGCTGTCGAGCAGGTTCAGCAAATGCACGAGGATTTCGCGAAGGTAAACACGATGCAGGAGCTTATCGACGGGCTGAACTCGATGCTCCGCGATATGCCCGACATTCCGCTCCGCGAGCGGCTGTACGGCGTTTTCGTACAGATAGTTGACAAAATGGCGGTGAAAAACGAGCTCCCGCAGCACGGCGTTCGCCCGCCCGTCAGCTCGACGCTTGACAGTCTGACGGACTTTATTCAGACGAACATCAACAACCCCGCCTTGAAATCGCTTGACAGCTTCAACGCGTCAAATCTTCTTCAAAGCCTGTTGAACGCGCCGGGTGTTTTCACGCCGCTCGCGCACTATATTCTGCCGCTTGAGGTAGGCAACACGAGAGCCTTCGGGGAGCTTTGGGTTGACAACGACGAAAACAATCCGAACAACACCCCGACGACGCAGCGGAACTATCATCTGTTTTTAACGTTTGACGTTGACAGCATAGGGCGCTTCGAGCTTGATATGTACGCCCTCGGCGAGGACGTAAACCTGTCGCTTCTCTACCCGCCGAAATTCGAGAAAGAAATCGACCCGATGAAGGACAGAGTAAACAAGATAATAAGAAATATCGGCTACAAAACGCAGAACTTTGAAACCGCCCCGCTCAAAAAGCCGCATAATCTTGTGGAGGTTTTCCCGAAGATTACGGACAAGAGGATTACATTAAATAAAAGAGTTTAGCACGTGGGAAAAATTATTATTTTTGTGCTTTTTTGGTAACTTAAGCTGGATAGGCGAGGTTTTGGCTTTTAACTCGACTTCCGATAATATAAGTTGTTATTATGCGTCGTGGGGAGCGAGGGAACACCCCTTCGGGAGGAGAGGGGGAAAGAGAAAAATTCGGAAAAAAGCGGGCATTTCCCCCTCTCCTCCCTACGGGGTTTTCCAGCGTTGACGCGAAGCGTCATTGCGCGCGCTCCCT
>CAYSHU010000277.1:0-2807 GCA_964430965.1 uncultured Ruminococcus sp.
ATGTGGTGTGTTTTTGTTTTCTTGATGATTTTCATTTCGGGAGATACAAATGGTGGCAACAGTGTTGGAATAGGTTTTTTGGAGGTTTGGAAAATATGGAGCTCTAATGTGCTGTTCTCTTTTGTAATCGGAGCGATGTTTCCGCTTGCATACTTTATTATCTACAAAGAAAAAGCGATTAACAGTGATATGTCTATTGTATTATTGTGCTTCTTTTGCGGACTCCTTGAAAGCGCATTTCTTAAAGAAAACGGCGACAGAATTTATGACGCAAACTTCTTTTGGGGATATTATAGCGCATTATCATTACTGTATGTGATGTGCAGCACACAGTATTTCGGCGGTATGTTGAGAGAAAAAGTAAAATCCAAAAAGTATCTGATTCCCCTTGGTGTATACAGCTTAAATATTCTGTTCGGTATAAGCTACTATTTCAGACTGTTCACTCAGAAAGTAAACATGTGAAAACTGATTGTCACAATATAGCAAAAAGAATTCCCCCGCAAAGCGTCCGCTGTGCGGGGGAATTTTATGATTAGCGTGTCGGGATATCGAGCTCGCTGTCCGAAATTGTTATCCTTAATACGGAGCAGGAGATATTGTTGATAAACAATCGTATTGCGGGTAATTCTCGGTGAGGTCGTTCACCACGCGCTCGATGTTTTCCTCCTCGTTATAAGCGGGAATAATAATCAAAACCTTTTCTTTCATCTTTTTCCTTTTCAATCCTTTTTCGGCTTAGCTAATCTAATGGCAACAGCGGCAAAGGTATAAATGATGCCGATAACCGCGCCGGTTATCATACCGAAGCTCGCGCCGTTTGTCCCGAAGGCCCTTATCATAAGCGGGGTAGAAACGCAGCAGCCCGCAAAACCCAAAAATCCGCCGATAAGCAGGCTTTTAAAATCCCGCATAACCGTTAGGAGCATATTCAAAAAGCAGACAACGGACACACAAAACGTCGCGATAATAATCGGCAGCAGCAGGTAGACATACGGCAAAATCGTTTCCCCGAATACAAGGCTTAAGCCCCATTCTCCGAGAACCGCCGCGCCCGCCAGACATACTAAAAAGACCGCGGTCAACGCAAGCATTATTTTAAGCGCCAACCTCCGCATTTCCTTGAGCTTATTTTCGGAATACAGCCGCGTGAACGTCCCGATGAACGGAGCATAAATATAAGACGCCGCCGCCTGGATAATAAGCGCGGGCGCGAATATCGAAGAATATCCGCCAAGCGTCGTTTCGTCGGTCATTTTCTCCAGAATATATTTCGGAATTATCGACAGCGATGAGTTCAGGAAGGCAAACAGGCAAAGCGGTGCGGTGTTTTTCCCGAGAGCTATGCATTCTTTGAAAATATATAATAATTTGAACTCTTTTATCCGTTTTGCCATTTGCATATCGAACAGCAGCGTCACGCACCAAACCGCCGCCGTCATAATCAGAAGGCAGGCGTTCAGCGAAAGCCCCAAAAAGTACCCCGCCAGAAATCCGCCGAGCAGCAATATTCCTTTCAGTGCGTAGCCTTTTCCCGCAATATCCAGCCTGTTGTTTTTCTGGACTATCCCGTGCAGAACGTCCGAGTAGCTCTCCGAAAGCCGAAAAAGCATAAACAGCGTTATCGACATTGACAAGCGAAACTCATACAGGTTTATCGCGTCAAAAACAAGACACGCCGCAAGCGACGCGGCGCACGTTATCCCGCGAAGACCGACATAGCAGCTGTCGGGATATTTGCACTCGATATCCGAAACCTGATATGTTCTTATTCCGAACAGCGCAAGCGTCTGGAATGCTGCTGAAACAGACATCGCAAGTGACAGCGCGCCCTGATCAGCATACCCGAAAAGCCGCGTCACAAGGACCGTCATCAACCACTGGCAAGCAAGGTAGATAAGGTTTCCAAGAGTGTTCCACACAAAATTCAGTTTTAATTGCCTATCCAAACACCGCACCTCCGGTCGTGGTTTGTTTTGCTCTGCCGCGCACCCGCAGCAAATATACCCATTTTATATTATATAACATTCTGCCGTATTTTTCAAGTACTTTTTTAAATTCATAACAGCGGAGGCGGGAAAGCGCACCGCAAAGCTAAATTCTGTGAGGAAATGCGATTTGGAGCTAACCGGGCAAAGTCCGACAAATCGCATTAAAAAGCTCACCGGGCCTTACTGCGGAGCGGGTATAGGGTTCAAGCCGCCAAGTGGAGTCGCCTGGCGGGAAGGCGGGAAATGCACTTTTGAGCTCATGGTAAGCACTTGAGGATTTGCGGAGCTCAGGAACGAAAAAAGCGCGGAGTGAAGCTAAACCGCGTGTTTTTTGGGTGTGACTATCCCATGTTAAGGGGGGCAAGCCTATAAGCGGAGCTTGACTAGCGTGAGGGTGGGAAGTGCACTTTCAAGCTCCTGATAGGCGTTTGCGGCTGTGCGGAGCGGCTTGCTGCGGGGGTTCAAGTTGCTAAGTGCAGATTGCCTTGCTGGAGGGAGAGGTGCTTATTATTTCCAGGCGGGCGGTTGCGCTTCGCGGAGTGTAGGTGCAAAAAAGCACGGAGTGAAGCCAAACCGTGCGTTTGGGGCGACTATCTCTTATTACAGGGAGAGCCGATAATAGGGGTTGCGCCTTGCTGCGGGGTGGGGAGAGGGGGCTAAAAACGTCAAAATGTCGCGCCGTACTTTCAATATTCCGCATTACGAAGCCGAATTCTACGTTTTGAAAACTTTTTTCAAAAAACCCCTTGACAAATTCCCCGCAGCGTGATATAATATTACTGTTGGAAATCTGGGTGTGGCGCAGATTGGTAGCGC
>CAYSHU010000278.1:0-2795 GCA_964430965.1 uncultured Ruminococcus sp.
TAATTGTTATGTTAGCAAAACGAATAATCCCCTGCCTTGACGTTCGCAACGGAAAGGTCGTTAAAGGAGTGAATTTTGAGGGCGTGCGCGATATAGGCGACCCCGTGGAGCTTGCGATCGAATACAACAAGCAGGGCGCGGACGAGTTGGTATTTTACGATATTACCGCATCTTACGAGGGGCGCGGCGTTATGCTGGACGTGGTGAAACGCACCGCGCAGAACGTTTTCGTGCCGCTTTGCGTTGGCGGCGGAATATCGTCCGTAGAGGACTTCCGCGACACTCTGCGCGCGGGCGCTGACAAGGTTTCGGTGAACTCGCAGGCGGTCAAGAACCCGAAGCTCATCAGCGACGCGGCGGAGATTTTCGGGAGCCAGTGCGTTGTTGTCGGCATCGACGCCAAACGAAATAACAACGGCAAGGGCGGCTTTTCCGTCTACATAAACGGCGGGCGCGTTGATATGAACCTCGATCTCGGTGACTGGATTCGCGAGATTTCCGAGCGCGGTGCGGGCGAAATCTGCCTCAACTCGATAGACACCGACGGCGTTCGCGGCGGCTTCGACCTCGAAATGCTGAATTTCGTCTGCGAGCGTGTTTCTATCCCCGTTATCGCAAGCGGCGGCTGCGGAAAGCTCGAGCATTTCTCCGAGGTGTTTGAAAAAACGAACTCCTCCGCGGCGCTGGCGGCTTCGCTGTTCCACTTTAAGGAGCTGACTGTCGGGGAGGTCAAGGAGCATCTTACAAAGCATAACATTCCCGTGCGGACAACTTGAGGAGGTACTGTGGCAAAGATATTCTGCTTTTCGGGAACGGGCAACAGCCTTTACGCGGCGCGTAAAATCGCCGCCGCGATAAACGCCGAGGTCTGCAATATGCGCACTCCCGAGGAATGCGACGATGATGTTATAGGGCTCGTGTTTCCAACTTACTTTTGCGGCTTGCCAAAATCTGTAGATTGCTTCTTGGATAATATCCGAATAACCGATAAAAATGCATATATTTTCAGTGTTACAGCATACGGCGGCTTTTCCGTGGGAGTAAACGGCGCAGTCAACAGAAAACTGGATAAACATGGCTTGAAGCTATCATACGGCGCGAAAGTAATAATGGTGGGGAATTTTCTTCCGATATTTAATGTTAACGACTCGGACAAGCTTTGGAAACGCTCCGACAGCGTGCTTGACGCGATTGCTGTTAACATAAAGAACCGTGCGCGTAATAGTTCCGTAGCATACACCATATTCAATATGATAGCACATAAAGCATACCCGCCGAACAAGGGCAGCTGCGCGGAAAACTTCACTGTGAACGGCTGCAAATCCTGCAAGCTGTGCGAAAGGGTCTGCCCGAACGACAATATTATGCTTGAAAACGGCGCTCCGAAGTTCGGCGAAAAATGTGACCTTTGTCTTGCGTGCCTGAACGTCTGCCCCGCTGACGCGATAGACTACGGAAAGTCCACGCGCGGCAAGAAGCGTTATAAAAACCGCAGGATAACCGCGGAGGAGCTTGTTGAATTCAACTCGAAAAAACAGGAGTAAATATGACTTCCGAAAACGCATACAATCAGTTTTATGAGGAGCACGCACGCAGCGTTATCAGATACCTCGGCTGTCCGTGCGAATACTTCCCGCGCGGCACGGAGCTTGACACCGTTAAAGGCGCATACCAAAGAGCTTTTGCCGAGCGTGAAAGCGGCGGGTTCACTCCCCTGCTTATCGTTCTCGAAGCTCATATGTTTTTTGAAGATGAGCTAAGCTCGGCGGAGCTTCAAAAGGAGGTTTTCGCCGCGCCGCAATTCGATTGTAAGGAATGGTTCGCGAGGAAGAAAGCCGAACACGACAGGGATTTTTGTTACGAGCCCGATCAAATTGTCGGGGAAATCGCGGGCGGCGCAGCAATAAACGATTTCTCGGGAAATATCGACTACGGCATAAATAAGAGCTGGGAGTGCGTCCTCGCGAAAATTCCCGTCAAAAATCCTTGGGAGATATTCGCGTGGTTTCCTTTTGGCGGGTGGAACGACTGCCCGCCCCCGGAGGAAATGCTTTGGATAGCGAAATACTGGTACGAAAAATACGGAGCTGTACCCGCGGTTATGACGGGCAGCGAACTGGAATTCACCGCCCGACCCATCAAGGACAAATCCGAAGCGTTCAAGCTGGCACTGGAGCATTTCGTGTTCTGCCCCGACCACGTGCTTCAAAACATCGGCATGATCGGAAGGCTTGCGGATTCGCTCACAAAGTCGTCGGTGTGGCATTTCTGGTGGGATTAAATGATTATAAGGAGAAAACTATGTTTGGATTTGGAAAATCAAATAAGAATGACGGCGGCGTAAGCGAATTTGCGCGGCGGCTTATGGATATGCTCGCCTGCCCCTGCGAGCATTTCCCAAAAGGAACAGACCCGCAAAGGGTTCTCAACGCCTATGACGACGCGTTTGCGAAGCGCGAAATGGGCGGCTACACTCCGATGATAATCGTTTGCAGCGATGTTATTCTGGAGAATTTCAGCGATATTTCAACAACCGCCGAGGAGCTTAGGGAAAATCACGATAATCTGCTCGCGTCCGAGCGGTTTGACGTGCAGAAGTGGTTCGCGGAACGCCTTGCCGATTGGAAATTCGAAATGGGCAAAGAGGACTGGAATGAAACGGTAGGCGAGATTGAGTGCCAAGACGGCGATGTTTCAAAATCCTTTTCGGGATTTATGGACTACGGCAATCCGCGCCGCAGCGAGGAGTGCGTCCTCGCGCTTATCCCGACAAACGAGCCGTGGGAGGTTTTCGC
>CAYSHU010000279.1:0-2790 GCA_964430965.1 uncultured Ruminococcus sp.
ATAACGCTTATCAACCTCATCGGGCTTACCGCAATGGCGGGCTATGTCGGCGCGGGCGGCTTGGGAGATTACGCGATAACCTGGGGCTACAACTACGGGCATTACGATATAATCTGGGTGTCCGTGCTGTTTGTGATTTTGATCGTTTCGATAATTCAATTTATCGGAAATCTTATCGCAAGGAAAAACACACACTGAAATCACAAAGAAATATATAAGAACAAAGAGAGGTAATCAAAATGAAAAAAAGTATTAAATTTACGGCGCTTGCGCTGGTTGTGACATTGCTGTTTACGGTATTTACGGGCTGTGCCAAAAAGGAAAACAAGGTAGTAAAGCTCGGCGTTACGGGCGCGGTTTATGAGGATTTGTGGAAGCCGACTATTGAGAAGCTCGCGGGCGAGGGAATTACGGTGGAGCTTGTGCAGTTCTCGGATTTCTCGCTGCCGAACAACGCGCTGAACAGCGGCGATATCCAGATGAACGCGTTTCAGCATCACGCTTATTTTGAAAACGACAAGAGCACGAACGGCTATGATATCTCGATACTCAGCGACACGTTTGTTATCGCGATGAACATTTTCTCGAAGAATTACTCCAAGGTCGAGGACATTCCCGAGGGGGCTAAAATCGCCGTTCCTAACGACGCGACGAACTACGGGCGCGCGCTGATTCTGCTCAGCAACGCGGGGCTTCTCACGCTTGGCGATTACGAGGGCACGCCGACCACTACTGACATCAAGTCCTCTAAGGTCGAGCTTGTTGAGGTGAACGCGAGCATGACCTATCAGTACGTTGACGACAGCGAAATTGCCGCGGCGGTCGTAAACGGCAACTACGCCGCAAGCTACGGCGTTGACCCGAGCTCCGCGATTTTCTACGAGGATATCGATTTGAGCAACAAGAGCTTCGTCTGCGTTATCGCCGTGAAGAGCTCCGACATCAACAACGAAACATACAAAAAGGTAGCCGAGGCGTTCTGCTCCGCGGACACGGAAAAGTTCTTCGAGGAAAACTACAAGGGCTTCTTCGTACCCGCGTGGAACGCTTGACAATTGCATAACGGCGGATTTTTAAATTTACTCAAAACGAGGTGTAAATAATGGAATGGCTTCGTGAAATTATCAGCGACGAAAACCGCGTTATTACCGAAAATATTGAAGAAAAATACCTGAGCGACACGCTTGGGCGGCTTAAGGGCGATGCCGCGGCGCTGGTGTTTGTGAAAAGCGCCGAGGAGGTAAGCGCGATTTTGCGCGAGGCTCACGCGCGGCGCGCCGCGGTTACTCCGCGCGGCGCGGGGACAAATCTTGTCGGCTCGACCGTGCCGGGCGACGGCGGGATAATTCTCGATTTTTCGCTGATGAACCACGTGCTGGAGCTTGATAGAAATACAATGACTGCGACCGTCGAGCCCGGGATCATGCTGGAGGATTTTCAGAAATACGTCGAGGGCGAGGGCTTTTTCTACCCGCCCGACCCCGGCGAGAAGCAGTCGACGATAGGCGGCAACATCAGCACGAACGCGGGCGGAATGAGAGCCGTAAAGTACGGCGTGACGCGCGATTATGTCCGCGGGTTGGAGGTCGTCCTCGCGGACGGCACGATTATGACCGTCGGCGGGAAAAACGTCAAGGACGCGAGCGGGCTTTCGCTTAAAAATTTGTTCATCGGCTCGGAGGGGACGCTTTGCGCGATTACGAAATGCGTTTTGAAGCTCATTCCCAAGCCCGAATTTTCAAAATCCGCGCTTATCGCCTATCCCGATTTGGACAGCGGAATCAGCAGTGTTCTCGAAATTCTCCGCGCGAACGCCAACCCCACGGCTGTGGAGTTTATCGGGCGGGACGTGGCGGAGCTCGGCGAGGAATTTTCGGGCGTTAAATATCCGCGTCCCGACGCGGGCTCGTACATTTTGCTGACGTTTGACGGGCAGCGCGAGGAGGTTGAAAACAACGTCAAGCGAATTCAAGGTCTGGCGCTTTCTACGGGCGCCTTGGAGTACATTCCGCTTGACGACCCCGCCTACGCCGCGGATATCTGGAAGGTGCGCGGGGCGCTTGTAAAGGCCGTTGAGGCGACCTCGGAGCAGGAGCCCGTGGATATCGTCGTGCCGATAAGCAAGACCGCCGAGTTTATCGGATTTGTCAAAAAGGTCGAAAGCGAAACGGGCGTGCGTATGGTGAGCTTCGGGCACGCGGGCGACGGAAACGTGCATCTTTGCGTTGTCCGCGGAGAGCGCGGCGACGAGGAGTGGCGCGAAAAGCTCCATGAGGTTATGTCGCAAATTTACGGCAAGGCCTACGAGCTTGGCGGAGTGACCTCGGGAGAGCACGGCATCGGCGTTTCAAAGCGCGAATATTTCCTCCGCGAAACGCCGCGCGAAAATCTTGCCGTGATGAACAGCATAAAGGACGCGCTCGACCCGCTTCATATCCTGAACGACAAGAAATCATATATTTTAGGAGAATGACAATGCCCGAATTATCTAAAAGAACGGCGACGTTTACGGACTCCGTAATCCGCCGTATGACAAGAATTTCCCTGCAATACGGCGCGGTGAATTTGTCGCAGGGCTTTCCCGATTTCGAGCCGCCGCGGGAAATTCTCGACCGCCTTGCCGAGGTAACGCGCGAGGATTTTCATCAATACTCGATTACGTGGGGCGCGCAGAATTTCCGCGAGGCGCTTGCCGCAAAGCAGTCGCGGCTTATGGGGAGAAGAATCGACCCGAACGCCGAAATCGTTGTGACGTGCGGCAGCACCGAGGCGATGATGGCGGCGATGATG
>CAYSHU010000280.1:0-2723 GCA_964430965.1 uncultured Ruminococcus sp.
GACGTTCCGAGGATAAATCTCACGCCCTGGTTTTCGATATGCTTCTGCATTTTAACGCCCGCGCGGACGTCCAAAATCGACGGCAGAATTCTGTCCGCCATATCCACAACGGTTATCTTCGCGTTGAACGCCGACAGCGCCTCCGCCGCCTTTAAGCCGATAAGCCCGGCGCCGATGATAAGCACCTTCATACCGTCCTTAGCCTCCGCGCGGATCGCCTTCGCCGAATCGTAGCTCATAAACGTGTGATAATGCACCTTATCCAGCCCGTTCATAGGCGGCACGAAAGGCTTTGAGCCCGTCGCGACCATTAACTTATCATAAGGCACGGAGAGCCCGTCGTCCAGTACGACAGCTTTGTTTTCCGTGTCGATTTTCGTTACTCTCTTGCCGAGAATGGGCGTAACGCCGCTCTTCTCGTAAAAATCCGCGGGACGGTACATAATATTCTTGTCCGTGACCTTGCCTTGCAGCCAGTAGGAAATAAGCGGGCGGGAATAGGTGTGGTATTTCTCGTCGGAAATTACCGTAATTTTCCCCGTTGGGTCGAACTCCCGAATTCCCGAGATAGTCCCGACCGCCGCCGCGGAGTTGCCGATAATTACATAATTCATCTATTCTCACCTCTCCTCAAACACAATAGCCTTGTTCGGGCAGCCCTGAACACAAGCGGGCTCGCCGTCGTGGTTTTTCGTGCACAAATCGCACTTCGCTATCCTATGGTTTTCCTCGTCGATGACAATGCACCCGAACGGGCAGCTCAGAACGCACGTTCCGCAGCCCACGCACTTGTTTTCGTCGCAGATTACAACGCCCTCGTCGGTGACAGAAAGCGCCCCCGCGATACAGCCCTTCACGCAAGCCTTGCCGTCGCAATGGCGGCACTGCACCGCGAAATTGACCTCGCTGCCTTCCTCCACCTGAATTCTAGGCACGGGATTTTTCCCGCTCTTGAACGCCTTTATCATATTCTCCGCGCCGCTGTTTGCAGCCGCGCAGTAATACTCGCACAAGTGACAAGCAAGGCACCAATCCTCGTTTACGTAAACTTTTTTCATAAATGCTCCTTATTTTAATTTAAAATTTCAAAATTCCGTCACCGATGTCACTCGCCACTCCGCTTCGCTCCGTGTCGAGTGACACCGCTGACGGAACCGGTCAATATTTTCTTCGAAAATCTTGACACTTTTTGAAATTTTACACTTCGCTGGGAATGTTGCTTTAGGTCGTTACTCTCCTGCGTGCTGAATTCCCAGAATATCAAGCTCCTTTTGGTTGAGCCCTACGCCGCGGAGCATCAGCCTGTTCCCGCGGAGCGCTTCAATCGAGTTGATACCCATACCGCCCATCATTTCCTTAATCTCGTGATCCCAGGCGGTAACGAGATTAACAAGCCGCTGATATCCGATTTCGGGATTAAGGCGCTTTACCAAATCGGCTCTCTGCGTCGCGATGCCCCAGTTGCACTTGCCCGTGTTGCACGAGCGGCAAAGGTGACAACCAAGCGCCAGCAGCGCCGACGATGCGATATAGCAAGCGTCCGCGCCCAAAGCGATTGCCTTTACGACATCAGCTGCCGAGCGCACCGAGCCGCCTACAACTACCGAAACGTCGTTTCTTATTCCCTCGTCGCGCAGCCGTGCGTCAACCGATGCGAGAGCCAGCTCGATAGGAATTCCCACGTTATCGCGAATTCTCGTAGGAGCAGCGCCCGTGCCGCCTCGGAAGCCGTCAATCGCGATTATATCCGCGCCCGAGCGCGCCACGCCCGAAGCAATCGCCGCGACGTTATGCACCGCCGCGATTTTGACGATAACGGGCTTCTCCCAGTTCGTCGCCTCTTTAAGCGAGAACACCAGCTGCCTCAAATCCTCGATAGAGTAAATATCGTGGTGAGGCGCGGGGGAGATCGCGTCCGTGCCCTTCGGGATCATACGCGTTTTGGAAATTTCGTCGTTTATCTTCATTCCGGGCAGATGTCCGCCGATGCCGGGCTTCGCGCCCTGTCCCATTTTGATCTCAATAGCCGCGCCCGCGTCAAGATAGCCCTTGAATACGCCGAAGCGCCCCGACGCAACCTGACAGATAGTGTTCTTCCCGTACTTATAAAAATCCTCGTGAAGTCCGCCCTCGCCCGTGTTGTAGAACGTTCCGAGCTCGGTCGCGGCTCTTGCTAAGCTCTCGTGTGCGTTTTTCGAGATTGACCCGAACGACATCGCCGAGAACATAATCGGCACGTCGAGCTCAAGATACGGCGTTTTCTCGTAATGCGCCTTGCCGTTCTCGTCATACGTGATTTTCTGGTTCTTCTTGCCGAGGAACGTTTTCGTTTCCATAGGCTCGCGCAGCGGGTCTATCGGCGGGTTCGTTACCTGCGAGGCGTTCAGCAGGATTTTATCCCAGTATACGGGATAATCCTTAGGCGTGCCCATTGCGGAGAGCAGCACGCCGCCGCTTCCCGCCTGCTTATAAACCTCGTCCATAATCTGCTGTGACCAGTTGCTGTTTTCGCGGAACCTGTTCTCATTCGGCTTAATTTTAATTGCGTGAGTGGGGCAGAGGCATACGCATCTCTGGCAGTCCACGCAGTTGGTTTCGTCCGCGATCATCTTGTCCAGATCCGCGTCGTATTTATGTACCTCGTTGGCGCACTGGCGCTCACAAACGCGGCACTTTATGCATTTGTCGGGATTTCTCAAGACCTCAAAAAGAGGGTTCATAAA
>CAYSHU010000281.1:0-2699 GCA_964430965.1 uncultured Ruminococcus sp.
TCATCAAAGCGGTAACGCCGCCGCAAAGGACAGCCTGCTCACCGAAGAGGTCGGTTTCGGTTTCCATTTTGAATGTAGTTTCAAGAACGCCCGCGCGCGCGCCGCCGATGCCGGCCGCATAAGCAAGCCCGGTATCAAGCGCTCTGCCCGTAGCGTCCTGATGTACGGCAACAAGGCAGGGAACGCCCTTGCCCTCAACATACTCGGAGCGAACGGTGTGACCCGGTCCCTTGGGTGCAATCATAATAACGTCAACATCCGCGGGCGGAACGATAAGCCCGAAGTGAATGTTGAAGCCGTGCGCGAACATCAGCGTCTTGCCCGCGGTGAGGTTCGGGAGAATGCTCTCCTGATAAAGAGCCTGCTGCTTCTCGTCGTTGATGAGGATCATAATAACGTCAGCCGCCTTTGCAGCGTCCGCCGCTGTCATAACTTTCAAGCCCTGCTCCTCTGCCTTGACCCAGCTCTTAGAGCCGTTGTAAAGACCAACGACAACGTTTACGCCGCTGTCCTTGAGGTTCAGCGCGTGAGCGTGTCCCTGCGAGCCGTAGCCGATGATAGCAACGGTCTTGCCGTTCAGCGCGGACAGATTACAATCCTCGGAATGATACAACTTTGCCATAATAATTATCTCCTTTTAATAAATATATTCGACGCTTTTGAGCCTGTTTAACGCGGCTCGTCCAAGCGAGGGAATCCTTTTTTCAAATTTTCAGCGTGACCGCCTGTTCGCCCTTTTGAATGGCGATAGTTCCTGTGCGGACTATTTCCTTTATTCCGTAGGGGCGCAGCAGCTCCTCGAAATTGTTTAGATTCTGCGCGTTGTCTGAAATTTCTATCGTCACGGAATTCGCCGAAATGTCCGAAATTTTCCCGTGCGAAAGCTCGCAGATGCTGATAATTTCGGGTCTTTGCTTCGGCGTGCAGCTTACCTTTATCAGAATAAGCTCGCGGCTTACCATACTTTCGGGCGAGAGCGTTTTGACTTTAATTACGTCAATGAGCTTATTAAGCTGCTTTTCGATCTGCTCAAGCGTATATTTGCTGCCGTCCGCGACGATTGTAATTCTAGAAACGTTCACGTCGTCGGTGACTCCGACGGCAAGGCTGTCAATGTTGAAGCCGCGCCTTGCGAACAAGCCCGCCACACGCGCCAAAACGCCCGCGTGGTTTTCTACCAGAACGGAAATTGTGTGTTTCATATGCGTCAACCTCCGTTATAAAATCGTCTTTTCGTATTCGGGCACGGCGACCTCCAAGAGATACGGCTTGTCCGAGCTTATCAGCCTTTCGATGCCCTCCAGCGCGGATTTTTCGCTGTCGGCTAACATACAGTCAATGCCGTAAGCCTCGGCTATCCTGCAAAAATCGGGGCTGCCGTCAAGCGACACCGCGATAAGGCGCTTGTCGTATGTCGTTTCCTGAACCTCGCGCACCATTCCCAGAAAGCGGTTTCTGATTACTATCATTTTGATGTTTATGCCGTGCTGAACCGCGGTGGCAATTTCGTTCATCTCCATCTGGAACGAACCGTCGCCGCACACCGCAACTACCTCAAGCATCGGGTCGGCGGTTTTCGCGCCGATCGCCGCGGGGACGGAATAGCCCATTGTGCCCATTCCTCCCGACGTGAGAAAACGCCCGTCCTTTAGGGAAATATTAGCCGCCGTCCAGATCTGGTTCTGCCCAACATCTGCCACAACTATCGAGCGCTCCGGGAGCTTTTTGTTCAGCATCTGCATAAACCACTTAGGGTTTACGTAACCGTCGGGCTCGGGCTCGGGAGCGGTTTCAATGCGCATTTCGTCAAGCTCTCCGCGCCATTCCTTATGAGAAAGCGGCGCTTCAAAGCCGTTTACCTGCTCCAAAAGCTGTTCCAAAACCAGCGAGATATCCCCGACGATCGGCACGTTCGCCTCGATGTTCTTGCCGATCTCGGCGGGGTCTATGTCGATGTGAACTACCGTAAAATTCTTGCGGCTTTCCATTGCGGACATCGCCCTGTCGCCGACTCTCGCGCCGAGCAAAAACAGCGCGTCGCAGTTGTTCACCGCGAAATTCGCCGCCTTTTTGCCGTGCATTCCTATCATTCCGAAATAGAGCGGGCTGTCGGACGGCATCGCGCCAAGCCCCATCATTGTTGAAACTACGGGGATGTCGTTCTTTTCGGCAAAATCGCGCATAAGCGCCACGCCGTTGCCCGTAAATAAGCCTCCGCCCGCGCAGATAAGCGGCTTTTTCGCCTCGCGAAGCACCGTGATTGCTCTCTTGATTTGATAGCCGTTGCCCTTTGTGCTTGGGCGATAGGAGCGAATGTCGACGGTTTCCGGGTACTCAAAGTCTATCTCAGCCTTCTGAACGTCAAACGGCACGTCAATAAGCACGGGGCCGCGCCTGCCCGTTCCCGCGATATAGAACGCCCTCTTGAACACCTCGGCGGTGTCCTCGGGCTTTTTCAGCAGATAGCTGTGCTTAACAAACGGCTCCGCGGAGCCCGTAATGTCCGCTTCCTGGAACACGTCGCGCCCTATCTGGTCGGAGTTCACCTGCCCCGTGATAATCACCATGGGCACGGAATCCATATACGCCGTAGCAATAGCCGTGATAAGGTTCAGCGCGCCGGGACCGCTTGTCGCCACGCACACGGCGGGCTTTCGACCGTCTACGCGCACTGCCAGGCGATTTACGTGTCCGTTGGT
>CAYSHU010000282.1:0-2692 GCA_964430965.1 uncultured Ruminococcus sp.
CACAGCCGCCGCGATCTTGTCCGCTTCTATCGGCTCTCCGCACGCGAAAAGCACAGCCTCTACCGCCGCCATTCTATCGCTGAATTTCACCAAATCACTTCCTATTTTTTAGTCGGAGCAAGAGAAACACTTTCGCCGCTGTCGCTGATAACAATTCTTCCCTCTTTGGAAAGCTCCAGAATTGCCAGAAACATCGCGACTTTTAAGGAGCGCGGGCAGTCCTCGTAGAGCTCCGAGAGCTTCACGCTTGCGTGTTTCCGCAGGTTTTTCAGAATTATCACGATCCCCGTGAAAATCGTGACATAGTTTTTCTCCACAACGGGCGCGGCGGGGGCGCGGTTGTAGCTCTCGCGCCGCCGCGAGCGCTCCGCGAGAACACCGTATGCGAGGAGGAGCTCCTCGGGCTCGTGGGTCTGGCGATAGGCGCTGTCGATGTCGAGCTCCGCGGGCTCGCGGACGAAAACCTCATCGCCCTGCCAGCGGTTTTTCAGCTTCGCCGCCATTTCCTTAGCAAGCGCGAGTTCAATCAGCTGCCCCTCAAGCTCCTTCTTGAGCTTCTCAACCTCGTCCTTGGGAAGCAGCGCCGCGGATTTAATCAGGATAAGCCGCGCCGCCATTTCGAGGAAGTCCGACGTGACTTCAATATCCGCCTCGGTCATACGCTCGAGATATCCCAGAAACTGGTCGAGCAGCACGGAGATTTCTATGTCATAAATATTCAGCTTGTGCTTCTGGATAAGCGCCAGAAGCAGGTCGAGAGGTCCCTCAAAGACTTCTAATTTGAAATTAAGTTCTGTCATTTTCCGCTTTCTTTCATCTCCGAAAAATTGCCTTACACTATGAAGAAGGTTATCTTATCTATCACCCACATCACTCCGTAGGACGCGAACGTCAGAGGGACATCGAGGGCTCTTGACACTAACAGAATAAACACGATAAAGTGAATTATCTGAGCGTGCTCCTCAACCCAGATCGCCTGCTTTCTCGGAAGAATTCCCTGAATAAGCGAGTAGCCGTCGAACGGCGGCACGGGGATAAGGTTGATTATCATCAGAAACGAGTTTATCTCCGCGATCTCGTACAAGCCGAGGTAGATGTAGAACATTGTCGGCGAAAGCTCTCCCGACGCAGCCACAAGAATTTTGGCAATAATTACAAAAATCAACGACAACAGAAAATTCGATACGGGTCCCGCCGCCGAAACCAGAATGTCTGCCGTGCGTATCGAAACCTTGCGGCAGCGGTGAAGACTGACGGGGGTGGGCTTCGCCCAGCCGATGCTCGCCACGAACATACATAAGGCGCCCATAGGGTCAATGTGCGCCAGCGGGTTCAGCGTAAGCCTGCCCATATCCGAAGCGGTGTCGTCGCCAAGCAGATGCGCCACGAACGCGTGAGCGCACTCGTGCACGGGAAAGCACAAAAGCAATACCACAAGCACGGAAAACACCGACAGCACCATAGTGATAAGGTCACATTCCCCCGCAAAATAATCAAAAACGTCAAAAATAGCGCCGCGCAACTAGAATCACTCCCATAAGATAATCGGACGATATAAATTTCTGCCACTATCGGCAAAATAGATATACACTATTTATTATACCATAAGTTGTTGATTTTTTCAAGTGGTTTATGGGAAAATGTAGAAAAATTCAGAGGCAAGAGGCAAGAAAAGAGGCAGGAGCGTTTGCTCTTGCCTCTAACCTCTAATCTCTAATCTCTAAAAGCGTACCCGCTGTATTTTTTCAGCGCGCCCGTTTTCGTGAGGGTCTGCGCGAGGATCACGCTCAGCGCCGCACCGAACGCGGCTTGAACGGCGTTTCCCGCAACGGAGCTGAAAGCTCCCGCTATACCGTAACCGAGCGCCGCGGCTTCGTACAGAAAATAGCCGCCGAGCATTATCAGCTCTCCCGAAAGAGCGCCCATAGCGTAACCCGCAAGGCGGCGCGCCGCGCTTTTTTGCAGGATCGCGTGGGCGATAAGCGCCGCCGCAACCGCGACAAGCCCCTTGATTACAAACGTCCCGGGGATATACTGCGCGTAACCCGCAAGCAGATCGGCGAGCGCCGAGCCTATCGCGCCCGCCGCGAAGCCGTAAACTGGCCCCAAGAGCCACGCCGCGAGGATCACAAAGCAGTCGCCGAAATTCACATAGCCGCAGATCGGCATAGGAATACGGATAAGCATAGTAGCAATGCAGATAAACGCCGCAAACATTCCCGTAACGCAGAGCTTAACAAGCGCTCGCGATTTGGTGATTTTGTCGCTCATCTGATCATCCCTCCGCAAACATCGCGGTTGAAAGATATCTCTCGCCCGTATCGGGGAGCAGCGCTACTATCGTCTTGCCCTTGTTCTCGGGGCGTTTGGCGAGCTCCAGAGCCGCGTGGACCGCCGCGCCAGAGCTTATGCCGACGAGCACGCCCTCGGTTCTCGCGACGCGTCTGCCCGCTTCAAATGCGGCTTCGTTCTCGACTTGGATTATCTCGTCGTATATCTCGGTGTTCAGCGTTTCGGGGACAAAGCCCGCGCCGATGCCCTGTATCTTGTGCGCTCCCGAAGCGCCGCCCGACAGAACGGGGCTGGAAGCGGGCTCTACGGCGACGATCTTAACGGCGGGGTTTTTCTCTTTCAAGAGCTTTCCGACGCCCGAAACCGTGCCGCCCGTGCCGACTCCCGCGACAAAAATGTC
>CAYSHU010000283.1:0-2689 GCA_964430965.1 uncultured Ruminococcus sp.
AAAATTCTATAATTCACACAAAAATTAAGGGGTATAATATTATGGAAACATACAAAAGGTTAAAGGATTTGCGGGAGGACGCAAACTTAAAACAAGAAAATATCGCGCAGGTTTTAGGAATGAAGCAGCAGCAATACAGCGAATATGAACGAGGAAAAAGGGAAATACCGATAAAAATCTATATAAATTTAGCTAAATATTACGATGTATCAATCGATTACATCGCAGGTCTTACCAACGACAAGCGGAAATTCTGGTGATTACTAGGCAGTATGCTGCTTTCCTTTGGGAGAGCAGCCTCAACTCGGTTTTATAGCTTTCCGAATTTTATGGAAATTGTCTCCCCGCCTTCGGCGGGGAGATAATATTTTATGTCTATAATATTATTATATATACAAACGTATATAAAGTCAATAGATACAAACATATATATGATAAAATCTATTTATTACCTAAATCAAAGGAAGTGACTTTATGTACTATTACCAAAGACTGAAAGACTGCCGCGAGGACAAGGATTGCACTCAAGCGGAAATAGCAGCGCTTCTGGGAACATATCAGACGCATTACAGCAAATATGAAAGAGGCGAGCGAGAGATGCCTTTGCATTTGTTGATAGAGCTTGCGAAATTTTATGACGTTTCGCTTGACTATCTGGCAGGACTGACCAAAGACAAGCGGAAATTCTGGTGAAACGGGCTGGGGTGTTCGATATAGGCGTTTAACTCGACTTCCGCTATGTCTGGTTGACGCAGTGCGTCGGGGTATCGAGAGGACACCCCTTCGGGGGCGGGGGGAGAGAAAAATCCGACAAAAAGCGGGCATCCCCCCGCCCCCGAAGGGGTGTTCCCTCGCACCCACGACGCAGTATAACGACCAGACATAGCGGAAGTCGACTTTAACGCCTATACCGAAACGCCCCGTACAAGTCTACTTTTGAACAACAAAAAAGTTAATGAAAAATAAGGCTTTTTCTATTGACAATCTCCCCAAAATATAGTACAATAATAATGTATACCGCCAAAACGGCGAAAAATCTACTCGGTTAGGCATTCGTAGAGCCTATCGGAAAGGAAAAAACTATGAAAATCACACTTAAAAACGGAGAGGTAAAGGAATTCGAAGCGGGTATGTCGGCGTTTGACATCGCGCGGGAGCTGGGGCTTGCTAAGGTCGCTTGCGCGGCGGAAATAGACGGCAAGGTTTGCGATATGCGAACTTGCATTAACAGCGACGCCACACTCAATATCCTTACGTTCGAGGACGAGCAGGGTCAGAGAGCGTTCAATCATACCGCGTCGCACGTGCTCGCGCAGGCGGTTAAGCGGCTGTTCCCGAAAACAAAGCTCGCAATAGGTCCGGCTATCGATAACGGATTTTATTACGATTTCGACACCGAAGAGCCGTTCACCGTGGACACTCTCGCTAAAATAGAAGCGGAAATGAAGAAGATCGTCAAGGAGAGCATAAAGCTCGAGCAGTTCACGCTCTCGCCCGATGAGGCGATAAAGTTCCTCGAGGAGCAGGACGAGCCCTATAAGGTCGAGCTTTGCAAGGAGCACGCCGATAAGGGCGAGCCTATCTCGTTCTATAAGCAGGGCGATTTCACGGATTTGTGCGCGGGTCCTCATCTGATGAGCACAAGCTCCGTCAAGGCGTACAAGCTGACAAGCGTAACGGGCGCTTATTGGCGCGGCTCGGAGAAGAATAAAATGCTCACGAGAATTTACGGCACGGCGTTCCCGTCAAAGGACGAGCTTAACGCGCACCTCACCGCCCTTGAAGAAGCCAAAAAGCGCGACCACAACAAGCTGGGGCGCGAGCTCGAGTATTTCACGACGGTTGATTATATCGGGCAGGGTCTGCCGATACTGTTACCAAAGGGCGCAAAGGTTATCCAGATCCTCCAGCGCTGGGTCGAGGACGAGGAAGCAAAGCGCGGCTGCCAGCTTACGAAAACGCCGTTTATGGCGAAGCGGGAGCTTTATAAAATCTCGGGACACTGGGATCACTACCTCGACGGAATGTTCGTCCTCGGCGACCCCGACGACGAAACCAAGGAGTGCTTCGCGCTCCGCCCGATGACCTGCCCGTTCCAGTATCAGGTGTACCTGAACCGCCAGCGCTCTTACCGCGATCTGCCGATGAGATTAACGGAAACGTCCACGCTGTTCCGCAATGAGGACAGCGGCGAAATGCACGGGCTTATCCGAGTTCGTCAGTTCACGATCTCCGAGGGGCACTACATTCTCCGTCCCGAGCAGCTTGAGGAGGAGTTCAAGGAGTGCCTAGACCTCGCGAAATATATGCTCGATACCGTCGGGCTTCTTGAGGACTGCACGTTCCGCTTCTCGCAGTGGGACCCCGCTAACCCGAAGAACAAATACGAGGGCACGGCGGAGCAGTGGGAAACCGCGCAGAACACCATGGAAAAAATCCTCAACGACCTCGGCGTGGAATACACGATAGGAATTGACGAGGCGGCGTTCTACGGGCCGAAGCTCGATATTCAGTACAAGAACGTATTCGGAAAAGAGGATACGCTTGTTACGATACAGATTGATATGCTGCTCGCGCCGCTTTTCGGAATGGAGTACGTCGATGTTGACGGCACGAAAAAGAACCCGTATATAATCCACCGCACGTCGCTCGGCTGCTTTGAGAGAACGCTGGCTTATCTGATCGAGAA
>CAYSHU010000284.1:0-2680 GCA_964430965.1 uncultured Ruminococcus sp.
TGCGCTATGTGGGGCAGGAGGCAAAGGACGTTATCGGACGTACCCCGGGCTCTATTGTAGCCGTTCGTCCGCTTAAGGACGGCGTTATCGCGGACTTTGATATGACCTCGATCATGCTCGCGCAGTTTATCAAAAAGGCTCTCAAGGGCAAGAACAAGGCGCGCGTAATTATCTGTATTCCGTCGGGAGTAACCGAGGTAGAGCGCAGAGCCGTTAAGGAAGCGGCGCAGCAGGCGGGCGCGAAGCGCGTTTCTATTATCGAGGAGCCTATGGCGGCGGCGATCGGCGCGGGGCTTCCCGTGGCAGAGCCCGTGGGCAGTATGATAGTAGACATCGGCGGCGGCACGTCCGAGGTCGCGATAATCTCCCTCGGCGGCATCGTAACCTCGCGCTCCGTCAGAGTAGCGGGCGACGAGTTTGACAACTCTATAATCAACTATATCAAGAAAAAGTACAATCTTCTGATAGGCGAGCGCACGGCGGAGAACATCAAAACGGGCATCGGCTCGGCGTTTCAGGTCGACCAGAAGGAGCCCGTTATGGATATCAAGGGGCGCAATCTTTTGAACGGCTTGCCCGAGAATATCACGATCACGTCCGCGGAGATAAGAGAAGCGCTTTCCGAGCCGCTCTCGCACGTAATCGAGGCGATTAAGACGACCCTCGAAAAGTGCCCGCCGGAGCTTGCCTCGGATATAATCGAAAGCGGGATAATGCTTGCGGGAGGCGGCGCGCTGCTGCGCGGCTTGGACAGACTTATCACCGAGGAAACGGGTATGCCCGTAAAGATTGCCGAGCGCCCGCTGGATTGCGTTGCGGACGGCACGGGCAAGGTTCTCGAGAACATAGATAAGCTCGAGGACGTATTGAGCGAGGATGACTCCCTGTACTAAAGACGGGTCGGCTGCCGATAAGCCTTCATCTGCGTCGTCATCGGCAGCATACCCAAACCGCATAAACCGACCAACAGCAACGCTTCCCGCGAGAAGTCAGAAGCAACGTACCGACTAACGGCAACACAACAAGCGAAGTGTAAATTTCAAAAAGTGTCAAGATTTTGCTTCGCAAAATCTTGACCGGTTCCCTCAGCGCTGCGCAGCGCTAAGCGCGGAGCAGTGGTGAGGGAATTTTGAAATTTTTTTAAACAGGTGAATTATGAAGGAGTTTTTCCATAGCGTAAAATTCAAAATACTGCTCGGCATCGCTGCGCTTTTGCTGGGGCTTATGACCTACGTCGCCGTGACGGCGGGCAGGGAAGCGACGCCGCAGCAGGTTCTCAATACGATAACCTATCCGTTTGTTAAGGCGGCGAACGCGATCGCGGACGGCGTCGGCGGGTTCTTCGACAAGCTGATTAATGCCGATAAATACAAATCCCAGAATGATGAGCTTATGGCGCAGCTGACGGAAATGTACAGGCACACAATGGATTATGACGAGCTCGAAAAGGAAAACGAGCGCCTCCGCGAGATGCTGGGAATAAAGCAGAAGCAGCCAGATTTCCGCTTTTCCGAGCCGTGCGACGTTGTTTCCCACAACGCGAACGATCTGTACGGCGGCTTTACGATAAACAAGGGCAAAACCGACGGACTTTCGCAGAACGACCCCGTGATCACCTCCGTCGGGCTTGTCGGGAGAATTACGTCGATAGGTGACAACTACGCGAAGGTCACGACGGTGATAAGCCCGCAGGTGAACGTCGGCGTTTACACAATGCGGACAAAGGCGACGGGCGTTATCGAAAACGACGTGTCCTCGGCGCAAAAGGGTCTGTGCCTTATGAGCGACATTATGAAAGAGGCGGATATTAAAGAGGGTGACATCGTGTTCACCTCGGGCAAGAGCGGGCTGTTCCCTGCGGATGTTATGGTCGGCACGGTGACGAAAGTCTACGACGACCCGAACGGTCTGACAAAGCACGCCCTCATAGAGCCCGCCGAGAATATAAAATCCGTTTCGTCGGTGTTTGTAATCACGGACTTTAACGGGAAAGGGATACCGTTTATAATTGACAATTGACAATTGACAATTGACAATAAACAATTGACAATTGTAAATTGTGAAGTTTCTCTCGGAGTGAGATTTTATGAGGTATAAACTAACCGGCAAGGCTCGTTCGCGCAGGGCGGCTGTTCGCGTTTTTTTGAAATGGCTGTCCTACACGGGGGTTTTGCTCTTCTTTTACGTAATAGAAACAAATCCTCTTATCAGAGGATTTTGTCCGCTTTTGCTGATACCGCTGGCGACCGCCGTAGCGATGTGCGAGGGCGACCTTGCCGCGGGGGTGTTCGGCGTGGTGTGCGGGCTTTTTCTTGATATCGCAAACGGCGTGACTGTCGTGGGATTTTCGGCGATTTTATTGCTCTGCGCGTGCCCGTTTATCTCGCTGCTGTCGCGGTTTCTGATCAAAAAATCATTCGTGAGCCATTTGCTGTTGAACGCGGGCGCGGCGGTGATCATGGCGGCGTTTGACCTAGCGTTTACGCACTGGGTGTGGGAGGGCTCGCAGACGGGCATTTCGTTCGTTAAGGTAATTCTCCCCGCGTATGGCGGCGCGATTTTCTGGTCTGTCCCGATTTACGCGCTGGTAACGCTGATTTTCACGAAATTCCGCCCGAAGGAGCAGCAGAGGCTCGGCGAATCCGCCGCGCAGAACGCGGAGGAGGAGTATGACAAGCAG
>CAYSHU010000285.1:0-2663 GCA_964430965.1 uncultured Ruminococcus sp.
GAGCAGATCCTTAAGCATCTCAACGGCAAGCGTCGGATCCTTGGCGATCTGTACCGAAAGCGGGATAAGCTCGCGGTTGCCCATTTCGAGGCGGCTTTTCGAGGCGGAATCGGAATTACCGCCCGCCGCTCCCACGCCGGTGAGCTTGACAATGTCAAACGGGTCGGTGCTCGCGTCCTGCTGGCGGGGACTGTAATTATAGTTTTTCGAGGTTATGGGGTTGTTAATCTGAGGAATCTGCGCCATAATCTTCTCTCCTAGCTTTGAAAAAATAATCTCTGCTAATATTGTAACATATTTTCAGAGAATAATAAAGGGGATTTTTAAAAAAATTTTAGAATCGCGATAAAAAACGGTTCTTTTATATATAATCGGCAAAAGCGGCGAATAATTTAGCCGGCAGCCGAGTTGTTATTCTAAAAATAAATGCCCTAGGGCATGTTTCGGAAAGGAATTGAAAATATGGCAAAAATCGAATCCGGCATGGAAGCAATGCTTGATATGTATTTCTTTGAAACCAACTCCCTGTTGGAACAGCTTGACGAAATACTGCTTCGTACAGAAACGGCAAATGCGTTTGAAAACGACGACATCAAAGAGATATTCCGTATAATGCATACGATAAAAGGCTCCTCCGCAATGATGGGCTTTGATAATCTGTCCGTTCTGGCGCATAAGGCGGAGGATATGTTCTTTGTTATCAGAGAAAACCCCGACGTTATCACGGATGTCAGCTTCGTGTACGATTTGGTTTTCCAGGTTTCCGACTCATATAAGGCGCAGATAGAGGCTCTGCAGAACCACGTAAACGGCGAGTATGAGCAGATGAATTTCGACGACCTTATCGATAAGCTGATAAAGGCGCGCGATAAGCTGAACAACGAGGCATCGGGCGTAAGCACGGCGGATTCCTCCGCAGGCGGCAGCGATGAGGCAGCGGACGCGGCTCCCGCGGCGAGCGGCGGCTCAACGACCGTGCGCGTGTTCTTTGAGGACGGCTGCCAGATGGAAAATCTGCGCGCGTTCCTGCTTGTGAATACGATCCGCGACGAGTGCTCGTTCCTTGAGTTCACGCCGAGCGATGTTGAAAATAACGCGGAATCCTCAAAGGAAATAATCGAAAACGGCTTTATCGTGTCGTTCACCGCGCATGACGGCAAGACCGATTATGTCCTTAACCTTATCCAGGGCGCAATGAACGTTCAGTCGTATGAGGTGCTTACAAGCGCTCCCGCGGCTGAAGAAAAGCCCGCGGCGGAGCTCCCGCCCGAGCCTGCGAAGGAGGTTACGCTCGAAAAGCCCGCCGCTCCCGCGGCAGCGGAAGCTCCCGCGGCAAAGCCCGCGGAGAAGAGCGCGGTGGAAAAGGCACAGGCAGCTGTCGCGAACGCGAACGGCGGCGGCGCTCAGCAAAAGCAGAACCTCATCAGCGTAAACCTCGCGAAGCTCGACGCGCTGCATGATATCGTCGGCGAGATAATCACGACAGAATCTATGGTTATCTCCAACCCCGACCTCGAGGGCCTCGAGCTCGAGAGCTTCAACAAGGCGGCGCGCGACTTGAAAAAGCTCACGGGAGAATTGCAGGACACCGTTATGTCTATAAGAATGGTGCCGCTGGCGGGCGTGTTCCAGAAGATGAACAGAATCGTGCGCGATATGCGCAAAAAGCTGGGCAGAGACGTTGATTTCGTGATCGAGGGCGAGGATACCGAGGTAGATAAGTCCATCGTCGATAATCTTCAGGACCCGCTTATGCACCTTGTCCGCAACTGTATGGATCACGGCATAGGCGAGGAGGACCCCGAATCCAGAAAGGCTCTCGGCAAGCCCGAAAGAGGTACGATAAAGCTGACTGCACAGAACGCTTCCGGCGAGGTAGTCATCACCGTTTCCGACGACGGACAGGGCATCGATCCCGAAAAGGTAATGAAAAAGGCTATTCGTATGGGTCTGCTTACAAAGCCCGAAAGCGAATATACCGATAAAGAAATTCAGAATATGATACTGCTGCCCGGATTTTCCACCAACGAGGTCGTTACCGAGTTCTCGGGACGCGGCGTCGGTATGGACGTTGTAAAGGCCAATATCGAAAAGTGCGGCGGACGTATCATCGTCGACTCCAAGAAAGGCGGCGGCACGAACTTTATCATCAAGATACCGCTCACCATGGCTATCATCGACGGCATGGAGATAACGGTCGGCGGCATTGTATTCACCGTGCCCATCTCCACTATCCACGAGAGCTTCAAGGTAGAACCCGGTCAGCTGCTCAACGATACCGGCGGAAAAGAAATGATAATGATACGCGGCGTGGTATATCCCATTCTCAGACTGCATGAGAAGTTTATGATAGAAACGGAGGTCACCGAGCTGGAGGACGGCATACTGCTGCTTGTTGAAACGAACAACAAGAGCATGTGCATCTTCGCCGACAGACTTATCGGCGAGCAGCAGGTGGTCGTAAAGCCCTTCCCGAAATATCTCGCGCGGTACAATATCAAGGACGAGGGTCTTTCGGGCTGTACGATAATGGGCGACGGCTCTATCTCGCTTATCATCGACACGAATTTGCTTATCGGTTAAGGGGGGAATATAAATGACTAGTGATGTTATAAGAGAGGCTGTCGCAAAGCAGCAGTCGGGAGGCAGAAAGCTTGTTGCGG
>CAYSHU010000286.1:0-2658 GCA_964430965.1 uncultured Ruminococcus sp.
CCGGTCAAGATTTTGCTTCGCAAAATCTTGACACTTTTTGAAATTTACACTTCGCCGGGTATGTTGCGGGGGCGCTTGGATTTGCGAATTTGACTTGCTCAAGTTTTGTGGCAGATCGCCGCTTGATACACAACCCATTGTGTATTCCCGTTTTTCGCCGAATTCCGCATTGCGCCGCCGATTTGCCGCGCCGCCATAATCGATTTTTGGGCATAGTTCGCCTATATATCCATTATGATGCATTTTAATATTATACCACAAGAAGAAAATATTGTCAAGCCCTTTTTCTAAATTTTTTAAAATTTTTTCGACAAATTTTTCTTGATCGGGGATTTTGGGGATTTTTGGGGAATAATAAACCTTGAAAATTATCTGAAAACTTCAAAATACCCGTTGACAAACTCACCGCGAAGTGATACTATAATCATAGAAGCAAGCTGACATAACCACATAAAATAAAGCTCCCGAACCGAAAAAAGAGGTATGATAATGAGAAAAATGAAGCTGCAAGGCGGCGGAAGCGCCGCTATCGATATAACTAAACGCTACACGCTCGGCGAGGAGATTTTCAACTCCGTGTCGCACGGTGTTGGGTCGCTGCTGGCTATCGCGGGGACGGCGGTTCTGATAGTCCTCGCGGCGATACACGGCGGGGCTTGGGAAGTCGTAAGCGCGGCAATTTACGGCGCTTCGCTTATCATACTCTACACAATGTCAACGCTTTACCACGCGCTGACAAACCGCCGCGCGAAATCGTTCTTCCGAATTATGGATCACGACACGATTTTCTTTCTCATTGCGGGGACATACACGCCGATAACGCTCATTCCTCTGCGCGGCGCGGTTGGCTGGGTGCTGTTCGGGGTGATCTGGGGTGCGGCTGTTCTGGGGATCGTGATGAACTCGATTGATTTGGAGAAATTCCGCAAGCCGTCGATAGTCTGCTACGCGCTTATGGGCTGGGCTGTGATCTTCGCGATAAGGCCTATGCTCCGCGAGTGCACGCCGCTGTCGCTCTGGTTTTTGCTTATCGGCGGTATCTGCTACACAGGCGGGATCGTGTTCTATATCATAAAATCCAAAAAATACTTCCACTCGATATGGCACATCTTCACCGTCGCGGGGAGCGTGTTTCACTATTTCTCCGTGCTGCTGATGATTGTAAATGTATAAAATAATCCCCCGCTTCGCGGGGGATTTTCTTACGGCTCGCCGCTCTTACCTCTAATCTCCGCAGCTCCATCGGATAGCGCCATAAACCTCCCCCCTTGACAAACATTCCCTTTTGTGCTATAATCTAATTGCGACACAATTTAACAGTCTTTCGGCAAGGCTGCACGCTTTACTTATGGTGAAAGTGCAGGCTCTTTTCGTGTACCCTTATCGAGAAACGAAATTGTGTCGCAGCAATCGGGGCTTTGCATTTTTGCGGTGCGCAGCCCTCGTGCTGCGCACTTTTTGTTTATGGGATCTCCTTGAATAGAAAGGCGCTTAAAAACATTTTGAAAGGAACGTACTATGAATAGGAAATTTAAAACAATAGGCGCGGCTATTCTCGCGGCGGTAATGTGCGCGAACCTTGCGGGGTGCGGCAAAAGCGATCCTCCCGCTGCGGCAAACCCCACCAAGCCGAACACCACCGCAAGCAAGCCCAATACCACGACCACAAGCAATCCGGCAGCAACCGTAAGCAAGCCTGCCCCGGCACAGAGCACGACGGTTTCCTCGCCGGAAAAAGCTACTCTCGCGATTACGGACGAGATCAAAAACGCGGATTTCAATTCGGGGCTTATTCAGATAAACAACGATATTTTCCAAATGGGCGGGTATCTCACCGTCGCGGAGTTTGTCGAGAAATACAAGGACAGATACGATATTGCATACGCGAACGGAAATCTGTCTTACGAGGAAGCGAAGGAGCTGCTGCTCCAGAGCTATGATTACGTCGGCGAGGAAAAATACCACTTATCGCTTACGCTGAAAGGCGAAGGTGACAGCGCAAAGCGAGTTTTCGCTCAAGTCGAAAACAGAACGACATCGGGCGGCGAGGATAAAATTCCGCTTTCGGAGGCTATTGTCACGGGCTTCGGGCTTAACGACAAAAATCATACCACCTACCCGTTCTGGTATCCGGGCGGCTTCACCGATTCCCAAAAAGCCAGTGAATACGGCTTTTCAAATCTGGAAACAGTTAACACCGACTACACCAAGGAAGCGGTTTTCCAAATGCTTGAGGACAAGGGCTACACATTTTATGAAGGCAATCCGTATACGGGAGTCGACTTGACGGGCAAATACTGGAAAGCCGCCGCGGCGTACGAATTCTATGCAACGGGCGAAGTCAATGCTTTCGGCAAAAAGCCCGTGTTCCACTATCAGATAAACATCTTCGCCGACACTGACAAGCTCAGCAGCGTGAGAATAATCAACGTTAAATATGAAGATTAACATTAAAAATCCCCCTCTTTGAGGGGGATTTTTACTGACTGTGATATCGTGATTAAAAAGATTCTTGAAAAAATCAACCTAATGGCGGTGAGGTCAGCACCGCGCGTTTTTACGGTTTCGCGAAACAAAATCGCGGACGACCAGCAATGAGCGTTTGTGTGCGCCGCGAAGCGGCGCAGCTCGAAGCCGTTGGCGTAACACAAAAAATGC
>CAYSHU010000287.1:0-2647 GCA_964430965.1 uncultured Ruminococcus sp.
ACCGATGAACAGTATGCTGACGGGATACGTTCTGAAGCACGGCAAAAAGCGTGACAAGGAACTTAAATACGACTTTATGCCGTCGCTGCTTGAGATAATCGAGCGACCCGCGCACAAAGCCGGAACGGTTATAATTATCGGGATATTTACGCTGCTTATCGTCGCGATAGCCTGGGCTTGCGTTTCGGAGATCGACGTGGTTATAACCGCAAGCGGCAGCGTTCAGCCTGTCGGAAATCTAAATGTTGTCAAGGCATATTCAAGTGGAACGGTAAAGTCGATAAACATTTCCGAGGGCGATTTTGTCGAGCAAGGTGATGTTTTGATAGAGCTTGATTCGGAAGCGCTTGAGATTGATGTTGATCAGCTTAATAATCAACGGAAGATACTTGAAGCACAGCGGGACATCTATACGCAAATAATCGGCGGCAGCGATCTGTCCGAAATAGAAATAAGCAACTATTCCGACGAGCTTAAGCCATATATCCAATCGATAATTGACAACGATACGGGATATAAGAACTCGCTTGCCGCTCTTGAAAATGAGAAAAAATCTACAGAGATCAACAAGGGTATTGCTCAGCTGCAGTTGGAGCAGTATCAAGATTCAGAAGCAACGGAGCAGCAGATTAAGGCGCAGGAATTGTTGGTTCAGCAATACGCTTTGGAAGTGGATAACTCGGAGCTCCAGCTATCCAACACAAAAGCGCAGTACAGCTCACAGATAAATTCCAATATTTCGGAAATTGGCAGTAAGCTTGATGAGATCGACGCAAATCTCGAAAAGTACAGACTGTCAACGGAATATCAGAAAGTAACCGCGCCAGTCAGCGGATATGTGAACAGCGTTAGCGTGAACACGCTCGGCGAAACCGTAACGTTGGCGCAGCAGCTTGTGACAATAGTTCCGGACAACACTCCGAACGAAATGATTTGTTATGTGAAGAATACTGATGTTGCGGACATTGAGCTCGGAATGGAGGCTGAAATTAAGCTGGAGGCGTATCCGTACAACAAGTATGGGACTGTCAAAGGAACGGTGACGTACATAAGCCCAAGTGCGTTCGCCAATGAGCGGCTTGGAAGTGTTTATATCGTCAAGCTTGAGCTTGAGCTTGATGACAGCAACGAGAACATACATATTATTTCGGGGCTTTCGGGCGCGGTCGAGATCAAGACCGACAAGCGAACGGTTATGGATTACTTCCTTGAGCCTATTGTTAAGGGGTTTGGGGAGAGTTTGAAGGAAAAGTGATAAGAATACACTTATCACAGTAATTATGCAGGAAAATAGGAGGAAACTATGGAAAACAATTTATTGTATTGCTATAAGGATTGGCTTGAGAAAGAAGAGGGGACCTTGTTCAAACAGATATTCAAGATGCCTGTTAAGTTTCTTGTTCTTTTAGCTTCACTTATTGCCGTATTCATTGCCTTTTTAGTCTTTGGTTTTTTGAGCGACACAAACAAGAGTCTTAATGTTGTGGTGGTGGTGTTAGCGGTTGTTTACATTGTTCTTTGTATAACTGTTTCAATATGTACTGAGAGGCATCAAATAAAGAACAGCGGACACGATCTCGAAAGTTATAAAGAATATTGCATGGATTTGAAAAATGGAGTGATCTCAAAATATAAAATTCCTTTAAAAACAATTCCTGAATTAATCAACAGGCTGAATGCAATGAGCGACAAGATTGAGAAAAAAATCGAGCATAAGCATGAGCAATTCAATAAGTTTATGGAGATGCTGCTAATCCCTATTTCTGCCGTTATTTTAGGTGCTTTGCTTGACAAAAAAATCGATGTAAACGAAGTGCTTGATTTCGGATTGTCGGGAACCGTCATAATAATGGCTATTTACGGGTTAATCCTCTTAGTTTTGCTTGTGATTGATTTGATAATGAGGGCTCCTCAAGGAAGATATAAGCGGTTTGCTACCGATCTGCAAAGCGTTCTGGATTTCGGGTTGTGTGAAAATGATACAGAATCAAATGATCCCGTATCTTCTTCAGCTTCAACGGAAATCACTCCCGAAGATGAAAAAACCAATCCCTAACAATCCGGTGACAATCGAAATTGCGTATTGGTTACAATTGCTTAGGTATATTCATTTTCTGGTCAAATCGGTTTTGTTAGATCTTGAAAACAATTAACACTTATGATTTAAAGGGCTAGAACGAGGAAGGTGTTGAAAGCATCGTTCAAGTTTGCGGTATGTTGTGAAAAGCGAAAAATGATTAACCGTTTTTCGGACAAACCACGTGTATATTACACGAATGAATGTGAGATCACGACATGCGTTGGAGCAGCGAACTTGTTTTCAAACTACCATTAAAAATGTTTCGACACATCGTTTCTGTGCGTCGATATATCCGGATTTAACAGAATGAAGGACGCCGAGAAGAAACGAAAGAATATACATTTATTATATAGGAGTTGATTATCATAGTCCAAACAGCCTGTGGAATCAAAAGGCTGTTTGGCGGCATCGGCAGACCACCGATAAATCAATCGGCTCTTTTAGATAATTTCATATCCGAGGTGGAGCACCGCTTCGGATATTTTTTTGCTCAAAAACGGACAGCACCTCAGTGCAGGTCGCCTCCAAATTCAGATTTGTAATCAAAAACAAAAATCTGAATTTAGG
>CAYSHU010000288.1:0-2644 GCA_964430965.1 uncultured Ruminococcus sp.
AAACGGCTTAAAGAAAATCTATGTCGGGCGGTTCGGCGGGAATAAGGTCGAGGCGCTGAAAAACGTTTCGTTCACCGCCGAGGAGGGGGAGTTCATCGCGCTAATGGGCGAAAGCGGCTCGGGCAAAACGACGCTGCTGAATATCCTCGCGGCGCTTGACCGCCCGACGGCAGGCAGCGTTATCCTCGACGGGCGCGACACGGCGAAGATAAAGGAAAGCGAGATAGCGGCGTTCAGGCGGGATAATCTGGGATTTGTGTTTCAGGAGTTCAACCTGCTCGACACGTTCTCGCTGCGCGATAATATCCTGCTGCCGCTCGTCCTGCGCGGAATGAAGCACGACGGAATGGAGGAGAAGCTACTGCCCGTCGCGAGGTCGCTTGGGATCGCGGATATCCTGTCTAAATTCCCGTATGAGGTTTCGGGCGGACAGAAGCAGCGTGCCGCAGTCGCGAGAGCTATTATTACAGACCCGAAAATGCTTCTCGCCGACGAGCCGACGGGCGCGCTCGACAGCCGCTCGTCCGACGAGCTGCTGAAGCTGTTCGGGAGAATAAACTCAAACGGGCAGACTATCCTTATGGTTACGCACTCCACCAAGGCCGCCGCTCACGCGAAGAGGGTTCTGTTTATCCGCGACGGCGCGGTGTTCCACCAAATCTACCGCGCGGGCTCTACGGTCGACCAGATGTACCGCAAAATCTCCGACGCGCTTACTGTTATGGCTTCGGGCGGCGGAGCTGCCGAGGAGGAGGGATAAGCTATGGCGGGAATGTATTCAAGGCTCGCGGCGACGGGTATCCGCAAAAACGGGCGCTCTTACGTGCCGTTTATCCTCACCGCTGCGCTTATGGTCGCGATTTTCTACATCATCTCGTTTTTAAGCAACAACTCAATGTTGTATAGTATGGTCGGCGGCTCGGGAATGTCGATGATACTGAAGTTCGGAATGGTCGTAATGGGGCTCTTCTCGGCGATTTTCCTGTTCTACACAAACTCGTTTCTGATAAAACGCCGCAAGAAGGAATTCGGCTTGTACAATATTCTCGGCTTGGGCAAGCGTCAGATCGCGAAAATCCTCGTCCGCGAAACGATTTTTGTGTATCTTATTTCGATAATTCTCGGGCTTGGCGTCGGCGTGCTGTTCTCAAAGCTCGCGGAGATGCTCGCGATGAAAATGCTGCGCGGGAACGTGAACTTTGAGTTTTACATCGACCCTATCTCAATTATAATCGCGCTTATTCTCTTCGCGGCGATTTTCGTAATTATTCTTATAAACTCGCTGAGGCAGCTTTTCTTCTCGCGCCCTATCGAGCTTCTTCATTCCGAAAGTCACGGCGAAAAGCCGCCGCGGACGAATATCCCCGGCGCGGTCATCGGCTTTCTGCTGCTTGGAGTGGCGTATTATATGGCGCTAAAGATAAAGGACCCGGGAGTGGCAATGGGAATGTTTTTCATCGCCGTAATTCTCGTAATCATCGCGACTTATCTGCTGTTCATCGCGGGGAGCGTCGTGCTTTGCAGAATTTTGCAGAAGAACAAGCGCTATTACTACAAGACAAATCATTTTGTATCCGTATCGCAGATGACGTTCCGTATGCGCAAAAACGGCGCGGGGCTGGCCTCTATCTGCATACTGTCGACAATGGTGCTTGTCACGCTTTCGAGCACGGTGTCGCTTTACGCAGGCATACCCGACAACATTGAAACGCGCTATCCGCACGACATCACGGTGACGATGTACGATGACGAAACGCTCCAAACCGATAGGCTTGTTTCCGTTGTAAACGAGTGCGTCGAGATCTGGGGCTACACGCCGCAGAACGCCTCCGTAAAGCACTCTATGGAGCTTTCCCGCTATGTCGTAACGGACATTATGGGGCTTGATCTTTCGGTCCCCGGAGAGGACTATGAGATCGGAACGGACTTCACCGTCATTCCGCTTGACGAGGCGGACGAGAGCGTCAAGGCGCTGAATCTTCAGCTCGGCGACAACGAGGTCGCGATATTCGAGGCGGGCGACAAGCGCATCACGGCGAAGCCGACAATAAAATTCGGCGAGCTGGAGCTTACGTATCAGGTGGTCGGCGAAACACCAAGCTCGATAGAACAGAAGATATTCCGCTCGGGGGTTGACTTCGCGATAATTTACGTCCGCGATCTTGAAATGATGGGCAGGATATACAAGGCGCAGTATGACATTATAAATCCGATAAACGAACAGCGTGAAGAAGAGGCGCGGCTTGAAGCGGAGCGAAACGGCGAACACGGCTTCGGCTATGAATCGATCGATATGGCGGACTTCAAGGTGGAATACGGCTTTAACGTTTCCGAGGACATTAACGAGGTGAACGCGGTTTACGAGGGGCTTGACAATCCTTACGGAGTGTGGTATGATACAATTGAAACGGCTTATGGAAATATGCACCTCGGCTGGGGGCACTGGAGCATAGACACAAAGGCGACGTTCGTCGACGAGTATTACGGACTGTACGGCGGTCTGCTGTTCCTCGGAATTCTTCTCGGCGGCGTGTTCGCGCTGGCGGCGGCGCTGATTATGTACTACAAGCAGATAAGCGAGGGCTTTGAGGACGCGGCGAGGTTTGAGATACTCCGAAAGGTCGGAATGACGAACCGCGAGATA
>CAYSHU010000289.1:0-2643 GCA_964430965.1 uncultured Ruminococcus sp.
CTCCGACGTTCCGCACGTGTACTCCCGGCTGAAGCTCATCGGGAACATTCTCAAAAAACAGACCGCTGTCCAAAGAAAACACAGGTATTTCGTAAAAGCGATAATATGATAGGGCTTTTATCCGCGCGTTTTCAAGTGGGCTTGAGCCGCTCTCATCAACGTCGGGCGGACTGTTCTCCATATCGCGCAGACTTAAAAGCTCGATATCCAAGTCCTTTAAGCTCTCGCGCATAGTGTTCAGCTTTGAGGGATTACCCGTGCCGAAAAGCAGGGTGATTTTATTCACCGCTTCACACCCTTTCACAAATATTTAAAAAAGCAGCAGTTTGTTCTTTTTGCACTATCACAAATACTTTCGTACAACGAATTTATCATCAAGCTCCAAATAACGCTCAAAGCCCTCGCTTTTATACAGCTCGTCAAAGCCCATAAACTGCATATATGTAACGGAAGCGTCCTTTTGAGGATAGGCTTCGACGTAATCAAAGCCGTCCTTTTTCGCGTCCTCGCAGACCGCTTGCAAAAGTCTGCGGGCAACGCCCTGCCTGTGATACTCCTCAGCGACCATAAAGCAATATACCGCCTTGACCTTTTCCTCCGACGCGGATACCGCCTTTTGCAAATCAGGCAAAACGAAAACAAGCCCGGCGCAGTTCCGGCAGTCGGATTTTGTGTTGGCGTTGCACCAGCCGATTATCTTTCCGTCCTTAAGCGCAACATAGCCTTGAAGAATACCGTTTCGCACATAGTCTACCGCCATAGCGCGGCGTTCCCCGCGATCGGGCTGCTTCATAGCGCGGTGATCCGCGCTGCACCAGTTCACGCAGTAGCAGGTATTCTCGGGGTTATGATCGTCGTGCGGAGTGTTATCAAAAAAGTTCGCATATGCTTCCGCGTCCTCGGGGGCAAGTTTTCTTATTTCAAGTTCCATTTAATCCTCCATATCGCCTTGCTTGGAATACTCTAAATCCTGTACTCGGAAATCTCCTCAATGCTCTTTCTCGGGCGCGGCATCGGTGCTTCATCGGCATAACCCACCGCTACCGCGCCGACTAGCTGCCCGTCCGTTTTCAGCAGCTCGGTCAATTCGGGATACGCGAAGCAGGTGTTGGCAATCCACAATGTTCCCAAGCCCGAACGCTCCGCCGCAAGCAGCATATTCTGAACCGCCGCGCCTATCGAAAGCGTGTCGCATATCTCCGTAACGCGCTTGTCGCTGTCAATCGGAACAAACGGCGACGCTCCGTTGGTATTTATAACAACGATAAGTATCGGCGCTTCCCGCATTATTTTCAGCGTGTTTTTCGCGTCGGGAAGTCCGAAGCCCGATTTCGGCAAAATCGTCTTCCCCGTTTCCTCGCGAAGCAGTCCGCGCTCCATACAGCTCTCAAACTCCGCCTTGTGTTCTCCTCCCAGCACGATAAATCTCCAAGGCTGTCGGTTCTTCGCCGAGGGCGCTTGTATCGCGGCTTCAAGCATTGCGCTGATAAGCTCCCTCGGAACCTCGCGCCTTGAAAACCGCCTTATGCTCCGCCGCGTGAAAATAGGGTCGTTATCCGGTGAATATCCGCTCATTTGATTCTATTAAAGAAGCACGTTCTGTTTCCCGTATGGCACGCTGCGCCCGTCTGCTCAACCTTGATAAGCAAGGTATCGTCGTCGCAGTCACCGTATATCTCGACAACGCGCTGAACGTGCCCCGAGGTCGCGCCCTTGTTCCAAAGCTCCCGCCGCGAGCGGCTCCAGAACCACGTGTAGCCCGTTTCAAGTGTTTTTGTGAGGCTTTCCTCGTTCATGTACGCGAGCATAAGCACCTCGCCGTTTTCCGCGTCCTGAACTATCGCGGGGATAAGCTCGCCTTTTTTGAAGTATTTCTTTAAGTCCATTTCTTTTTTCAATTCACTTTCGATTTTTTCAAGCAGCTTCGGCTGGATTTCGGGATATGTCCACTCAAAAAGCTCTTGCGGCGGCTTATCAAGCAGAACGACACGTTCTATCTCCGACGGCGGCAAATTTCCAAGCTCAGCGATCTCCGCATAAAACAGCATACCATAGCTTGTCACACCGTCTTTTTCAACGGAATACGGGCAAATCTGCCGCAGAGAATACTTTACCGCTCCCGTCTCCTCATACAGCTCGCGGGCGGCGGTCTGCGCAATATTCTCGCCAGGGTCACGATGACCGCCCGGCATTTCAAGCGTTTCGCGCTCCATATGCTTTACGAACACATACTTTCCGTTATACTTCGCAAGGATAACGGCATATTTCAGCTCGCCGTCCTTAACGCTTTCGTGGAATTTGACTGTCATAGGCTATACCTTTCAATCGCCGCAGATCTGCTTCGTCAGCCTGTTCGCCCGCTCGTAAACCTCTTCCGCGTCAACCGTCGTGAATTTCCCGTCCTCGTACAGTACCTTGCCGTCGATAACGGTCATCTTGACATTGCTCTTGCTGCCCGCGTAAACGAGATTTTTCGCGATGTTGTGGAGCGGCTGCATATTCGGCTGCTTGAGGTCGATAACGGCGAGGTCGGCTTTTTTGCCCGCCGCCAGAACGTCACAGTCGTTAAGCCCCATAGCAAGCGCACCGCCCTTTGTCGCCATTTCAAGAACGTCAAACGCGGGACACGCCGCCGCGTCCTCC
>CAYSHU010000290.1:0-2640 GCA_964430965.1 uncultured Ruminococcus sp.
ACGCGCAGTCGTAAACCGCCGTTATCTGCGGCACGCCGATACCCGCGACAACTCTTGTAGTGCATATAGAGCCGGGCCCTATGCCGACCTTGACCGCGTCCGCGCCCGCCTTGATAAGGTCCTCCGCGGCGGCCGCCGTCGCTACGTTGCCCGCGATTATCTGAATATCCGGGAACGCGTTCTTAACCTTGTCGAGCGTTACCATTATATTTTTAGAATGTCCGTGTGCCGAGTCGAGCACCAGCACGTCCGCCTGCGCCTTGATAAGCGCGCCCGCGCGTTCAATTACATCGGGAGTAATGCCGATAGCCGCACCGCAAAGCAGTCTGCCGCCCGCGTCGCGAGCGGTGTGCGGATACTGCACGGATTTTTCAATATCCTTTATCGTGATGAGCCCCTTGAGATTGCCGTCGTCGTCGACAATCGGGAGCTTTTCTATTTTGTGCTTGCGGAGTATATCCTGCGCCTGGTCGAGATTTGTGCCTACGGGCGCGGTGATGAGGTTCTCCCTGGTCATAACCTCGCCGATAACCTGATTAGGGTCGGAGATAAAGCGCAAATCGCGGTTCGTGAAAATCCCGACGAGCTTGCCGTCCTCAACGATAGGCACGCCCGAGATTTTATATTTTCCCATAAGCCTGTCCGCGTCGGTTACGGTGTCGCGCGGGGAGAGGAAAAACGGGTTCACAATAACGCCGTTTTCGGAGCGTTTAACCTTATCAACCTCCTCAACCTGCCGCTCAATCGGCATATTTTTGTGAATGATCCCGATGCCGCCCTCGCGAGCTATCGCGATTGCCATTTTGCTTTCCGTAACGGTATCCATCGCCGCCGTCATGATCGGCGTGTTCAGATGCAGCTTTTTCGTCAGCTGAGTTTCAATGTTGATCATATTCGGTGTCACGTCGCTCTTCGCGGGGATCAGCAGAACGTCGTCAAAAGTCAGGCCTTCCTTGATGAATTTTTTCTCGAATTCGCAGTTTAACATACAAGTTACCTCCCGTTTCTCTTGGTCTGAACTATCTCTTTCTTGCGGTATTTCCCCGCCTGCGGCGGGGAAATACCGCAGGTTTAATATACAGACCGTTTCTCTTGGTCTGGATATCTCTCTCGGTATTCCCCGCCAGCGGCGGGGAATACCGAGATCTAACCTCTAAATAGCAGCCCGTTCTTCTTTTACTCTATCTTGTGTATTAGATATATTATACTACAATTCGCGAATTTTTTCAAGTCCGCCGAAAAAATAAAAATAACCAAATATCTTCAATATTTTTCAACCAGTTTGGAACATTTTAACGCACTTGCTTAAAATTTGCAAAAAATCGGCGTTTCGCTCTTGACTAATCGCGATATTTATTATAAAATATAAATGTATGGTGTAAAAGCGGCTTTTTGCACTTTAAAGCCCTTATTTTTATTTCAGAGGATTGAAAGCGATGAAAAAAATCACGATTTCCGCCTCGTTGCTCGCAAGCGATTTGTCAGACATCAAAAGCGCGGCACTGCGATGCGAGCAAGCGGGCGTTGATATGATACATTATGATGTAATGGACGGCGTGTTTGTCGAGCAGATCACGTTCGGGGCCTCGGTGCTGAAGGGGCTGAAGCGTTCGACGCATCTGCCCGTGGACGTTCATCTTATGGTGGAAAACCCCACAAAGCAGATTGAGTTCTTCGCGGAGGCCGGCGCGGACAGCATAACGCTCCACGCGGAGAGCGCCTGCGATATTCCGAAGTGCCTCGAGCGTATTCACGAGCTTGGAATGAAGGCCGCCGTCGCGATAAAGCCCGCGACCCCCGCAAGCGCGGCGCTGGATTTCATCTCGCAGTGCGATATGATCCTCGTGATGACGGTAGAACCGGGCTACGGCGGGCAGAGCTTTATGGCGGATATGATGCCGAAGGTTGAGGAAATGCGAAAATTCGCCGACGAAAACGGCTTTGCCGAGCTTGATATCCAGGTGGACGGCGGCATCGGCGCGGACACCGCGGGGATCGCGAAAAACGCGGGCGCAAATGTCCTCGTCGCGGGGACAAGCCTGTTCAGAGCAGAGGATATGAAAGGGCTGTGCGCTTTACTCAAAAAATAGTCCGCGGTTTTCCCCGCCGCAGGCGGGGAAAACCCCAAAAAACATCTTTACAGATATATAATCGAGAGGATAAAAAAGAATGTTGAAGCAAACCGAGCGTGATCCCAAAAGGGTCTATCTCGAACGAATGGTTATAATGGCGCTGCTGCTTGTGCCGTCGGCGGTTCTGCAAGGAACGCGGGCGCTGCTTGTCGCGGCTTTAAGCGTCTTGACTTGTATGATAACGGACGGGATCTGGTGTCTTGTCCGCAGGCTTCGCTATGATATCAAGGACTTCGCCGTGCCGTTCTGGGGGTTAGCGCTCGCGCTGATGATGCCCGTGAACATCTCGGCGGGGCTTGTTGTGTTGGCGGGGGTTTTGTGCGTTTCTGTCGGAAAGCACCTGTTTGGCAGCTCCGACAACATCATCTTCTGCCCGCCCGCAATCTCGGCGGCGTTTCTGATAATCTGCTATCCGTCGCATATGCTGTATTTCCCGCGCTATGGCGAGAGGGTCGCAGCGTTCAGTCAATACGCGGGGACGCTCGGGCGGTCTATCGAGTATTCGCTG
>CAYSHU010000291.1:0-1223 GCA_964430965.1 uncultured Ruminococcus sp.
CTCGGGGCGGTTGCCGCTCATTCTGAACGCCTCGATTACGTCAAGCCGCCGAAGCAGCTTTACCTGCTTCTGTCCCGCAGAGGTGTTCTCAAGCTCCGCCTTAAGCTCCTCGGCGAGGTCGTCCAAATCGATTTCCGCCAGCAGCTCCTTTATCGCCTCCGCGCCCATTCCCGCGCGGAACGAGTCTATCCCCGAGAACTTTGCCTTATACTGAGTATACTCCTCCTCGGTGAGCAGCTGCTTCTTCGCCAGCCCGCTCTTTTCGCCGGGGTCGATGACAATATACTTCGTAAAATACAGCACTTCCTCCAGCTTTTTCGGCGTGAGGTCAAGCACCTGTCCTATTCTTGAGGGCGTGCCCTTATAATACCAGATATGCGACACAGGCGCGGCGAGCTCTATATGCCCCATTCTCTCGCGGCGCACCTTGCTTCTCGTAACCTCAACGCCGCACTTTTCGCATATTTTGCCCTTAAACCGAATCCGCCTATACTTGCCGCAATTACACTCCCAGTCCTTCATCGGCCCGAAAATTCTCTCGCAGAACAGCCCGTGCTTTTCGGGCTTCTGGCTGCGATAGTTAATAGTTTCGGGACGCTGAACCTCGCCATGCGACCACTCTCTGATCTGCTCGGGGGACGCAAGACCTATCTTCATTGAGTCAAAAACTGAAAATTCCATATAGAAATAAACCCCTTATTTTAAAGTCGCAGAAAACCGCTCCGTCGAACTTCGTTCGACTGCGCTGGCAGCCTGCAAACGCTCCGTTTCGCTTCGCTGCACTCCGCATTTGCAGGCTCTTTTTCTGCTCCATCACTCTAATGTTGCTATGCTTGTTTTCTTAGCGTGCTTATTAACTGCTCTGCCGTTACGCTGACTTAATCGTCGTTCTCGTCATCGAACTCGTCGTCCGAGTCATACTCGTCGTCCGAGTCCTCGGGGTCGCCGAATTCCTCTTCATCATCAAGACCGTCGTCAAAGTCCGCGTCCTCGTCGTCGTACTCGTCGTCGTCATCGCTGAACAAATCGTCCGTAACGCCCGCCGCGTCTGCCGCGTCGGTTACGTCAAAGCCCGCACGCTCGAACGCCGAATCGTCGCCTCTGTACTCTTCCTCCATAGGACTTGCCTTGCCAAACGCCGAGTTGTCGTCATCGTCGAGGTCCTGCTTCAAATCTATCTCCGCGCCGTTCTCGTCGAGTGTCCGCACATCAAGTCCCAAGCC
>CAYSHU010000291.1:1233-2628 GCA_964430965.1 uncultured Ruminococcus sp.
CGGAACGTCCTGTCCCTTGACGATCGCCTCATACGTTTTCTGTCGTCCCATAAGGTCGTCCGACTTTACGGTGAGTATCTCTTGCAGCGTATAAGCCGCGCCGTAAGCCTCCAGCGCCCAGACCTCCATCTCGCCGAAGCGCTGTCCGCCGAACTGCGCCTTACCGCCAAGCGGCTGCTGCGTAACCAGCGAATACGGACCCGTTGAACGCGCGTGTATCTTATCGTCAACCAGGTGATGCAGCTTGAGATAATACATATAACCAACAGTTACGGGGCTGTCAAACTTCTCGCCCGTTCTGCCGTCGATAAGCTGCGTTTTGCAGTCACTGGTCCACGGGAGCTTTGTGAAATCCAGACCCGCGGAATTCTCGCCCAGGAGCTCGCTCTTCTTATCTCTCGCCTCGTCGTAGAGCGCCCTGATATCCTGCTCGTGCGCGCCGTCGAATACGGGCGTTGAGATCTTCCAGCCAAGCGCCTTTGCGACATATCCGAGATGAACCTCAAGCACCTGTCCGATATTCATACGGGAAGGAACGCCCAGCGGGTTAAGAACGATATCAAGCGGCGTGCCGTCCGGCAGGAACGGCATATCCTCCTGCTTCAGAATACGCGACACAACGCCCTTGTTTCCGTGGCGGCCCGCCATTTTATCTCCGACGGAGATTTTGCGCTTCTGCGCGATATAAACGCGCACCTTTTCGTTTACGCCGGGGCTCAGATCGTCGCAATTTTCGCGGTTGAACACCTTCACGTCAACGACAATTCCGCTTTCGCCGTGTGAAACCCTCAGCGAATTATCGCGAACCTCGCGTGCCTTTTCGCCGAATATCGCGCGGAGCAGCTTCTCCTCCGAGGTGAGCTCTGTTTCGCCCTTCGGGGAAACCTTGCCGACAAGCACGTCGCCCGAATGAACCTCCGCGCCTATTCTGACAATTCCGCGCTCGTCGAGGTCTTTAAGCACCTCTCCGTTAAGGTTAGGGATATCGCGGGTTATTTCCTCGGGGCCGAGCTTTGTTTCACGGCACTCGAGCTCGTGCTCCATAATATGAATTGATGTGTAAACATCGTTATAAACCAGCTTTTCGTTTATGAGAACCGCGTCCTCGTAGTTGTAGCCCTCCCACGTCATAAAGCCGATAAGGGCGTTCTTGCCGAGGGCGATTTCGCCCATTTTCGTCGCGGGTCCGTCGGCGATTACATCACCCTCGTGAACCTCCTCGCCCTTTTCAACGATAGGCCGCTGATTTACGCAGTTGCCCTGGTTCGAGCGCTTGAACTTTATCAGCTTGTAGAGATGCTCCCTGCCGTCCTTGTCGGTGATTACCACTCTGTCCGCGGAAACGTCCGTAACAACGCCGTCCTCCTTCGCGCAGACAACCACGCCCGAATCGAC
>CAYSHU010000292.1:0-2601 GCA_964430965.1 uncultured Ruminococcus sp.
AAATACTCCTCAACCGCGCTCAGCAAAAGCGCTTGCAAGTCCTCGTCCATAAACTCAAAATCATCGGGGATATTAAGGCAGACAACTTGTTTTCCAAGAAGCTCCTCCGCGTATTTCTCGCGAATACGCCGCACGTGTTTCTTCTCCATACAGAATATCACGTCCGCCCAGCCGATAAGCCCCGCCGTGACCTTGATCCGCGCGTTGCTCTCCGTCCCCGCGGAACGTGCGCTGTGCCCGTCCACGCCGTCGAAAAGCCGCTCCGCGGTGAGGCTTCGGCGCTTGTTTTGACTGCACAAAAACAACAAATTCATCGTAATTTCCTTTGCAGAATTATCATATCACGGAGCATTACGCCGCACTCATAAATCGGGTGGTCGTAGTTTTCCGTGAAAAAGTCTTTGATTACCCCCGAACGCGCAAACCCGCATTTCTCGTAAAACGGCACGGTGAGCGGACTATCGCCCGTGCCGACCTGAAGAATCGAGTAGCTTTCCCTGTAATTCTCGGCGACAAACTCAATCAGCGCCCGCCCGTAGCCCTTGCCGCGGTTTCCATCCGCGACGGCAAGGCTTTTGATTTCAAGAACGCCGTTTCCCTCGTCGGTAACAACGCACTCCGCTCTCACGCCGCCGTCGTTATCATCATAAAGCACGTACATTTCGCCGCGTTCAAGATAGTGGTCGATCATATCCTCCTGCTCATCGGCGGCAAGCAGAAGCGGCAGAAACCGCTTTTTGTCCTCGGTGATTTCAATGAATTTCATAGACGTTTAATCGGGAAATACATATAGCTCAACCCCGTCCGCGGGCACGTGAAATCGTGAACCGACCCCGCGAGCTTGTAGCCGTTTTCTTCGAGATATTTCAGCATCTCGTCAAAGACCTCGCCGTCGTCGTCGCTTTCGGTGAACAGATACTCAAACGCGGGAATTTCCCACTTCACCCAGCCTGCGGGAGCCTCCGCGCCGTCGACGCATTCCGCGCCCGCGAGATACAGTCCGTCGCTGAAGTCGTTTTCCCACGGCTTGAACGAGCGCGAAAAGTCCGTCATCGCGCCCCACACGCCGACGGGCACGCCCTCCTCGTCGCTTTTGACAAGGTGCGCAATCTCGCCGAAATGCGTGTTCGCGTCCTCCCAAAGCCGCTCGATAAAGTCCTCGCCGTCGTTTGTCGAGCCCTCCTTACCAATTACGGTAAAGGCTTCCTTCGTGCATTTTTCGACCTTCATTTTTCCTCCTATCAGCATAATTCCAAAGCGTGATTTTTCTCGTCGCCGCTGCTTTTATATTCGCGCATACAAAGATTTTCGGGGGTATGCTCTTTGCCGTAATAATACCATTCCCACACGATTTTTGAGGCGTGCGCGATATGAAAATCATTCGGCTCGTTGACGATAGATTCTAATAGCGGCTCGAAAACCGTGCATTTTTCGTCGTTTTCAAAGCGTATCGTCAGCACATTTTCGGAAAGCTCCGCGCTTACGGGTCTGTGGAAATTATCATAGGGTCTGCCGAACCACTCGCCCCAAAAGCGCAGAGAGCCGCCCGCTTTTATTATTTTCAACGGAACGCCGTTTTCGTCATTTTTCATACTTGCTTTTAACGTATATGTAGCTCCCCAATTACGAAGCGCCTCGACCCTTGCAAAGCCCGCCGCCCGAAGCCCCCGAATTTCGTGTTCGACCGTAAGCGGCGTGTCGTAGTGGTAGAAATCATCGTCGGTTATCCCTTGCTCGATTTTAAGCCTATGAAGATTTTCAAAGTATTCCTTTTCAAGCTCCTCGCTTTCCGCGAAATAATCCGTAAGAATAAAATAACCATCCGCTTTCAGAGCCTTTTGAAGCTTCTTGTAGAGCGCCAGCTTTCGCTCCGGCGTGAAGTGGTGAAGCGATTCCACCGAAACGGCGGCATCAAACGCCTTGTTATTCAACGGAACGTCAAAGTACGATCCGCAGACAAGCTCAATATCCTTGCCGGGAAACTTGTTTTTAAGTGCCGAGAGCATTCCGCGCGATAAGTCGATCCCCGTGATTTTAGCGGCAGGATTAAGCGCAAGGTAATGCTCCAGCTCAAGACCCGTTCCGCAGCCCAGATCGAGAATACTGCAATGTGACGCGGTCGGCAGGTTCTCCGCCGTGAATTTATAAAAATCCTCCGCTCCGTAAATTTCGGAAAGCATATGCTCATCATAACCCGAAAGCCTGTTTTCAAAGAAAACGTCCATTTTCTCAAGCATTATGTGTTCCTCAGATATCGAAATCGAAATCGTCCAGCGCGTTTATCTGCTCCTGAGAAGCCGCGTCAAGCTGCGCGTTCACAACTTCGCTGACCTCCGCGCCGTTCAAGCCCCATATCTCCCCGAGGTTCTCTGCGATGCTGTCCTTTTCGCTCGGTGAGAAATCCGAAAACGCTCGCCGCAGGAACACCAGCGCGCGCTTGAATTCCTCGTCGTCAAGCGACTGAATATATTCGTCAAGGCTTTCCCACAGCGACAGCCGTGCGATCAGCCCGTAGCGGTTCTTCATTGTGAGCCCTTCGAACCACCCCGCGCCAAGCTCCGCGGGAACGCCCTTTGAAAGCCGCCGCGAAACCTCGGTTTT
>CAYSHU010000293.1:0-2251 GCA_964430965.1 uncultured Ruminococcus sp.
CGCGGTCTTGTGACCGTTCGCTTTCAGCGCTTTAATAATCGAAAGCTTCATATCCGGCGTTACTCTCCCAAAAATTGAGCACTTTTCCACCAAGGTGGGCAGCTCGTCCTCGGAAATGCCCGTCATATCAACGTAATTCTCCGCGTTGTCAAGCCCCGCTCGGATAGCTATCGTGGAAACCGTCCGCGGGTCGTCGCCCGAAATCACCTTTAAAGCCACGCCCTGCTCCTTGAAATACCTGAACACCTCGGGCGCGGAATCGCGAAGCTTATCGCTCATAACGACAAGCGCTCTCGCGGTGATGTCCGAGGGGAGAGCGTTATCGCCGAGCGGCTTGTCCGACCCTGCGACAACCAGCGTTCTGAAGCCGTTTTCCGTGAAGCGCTCGCACTTTTCCCGAATACTCTCGTAGGCGCTCCCCAAAACAAAGCTCGGCGCTCCGACTGCAATCGTTCCAAGCCCGTCGAATTCGGCGGCGCTCCATTTTCTCGCGGAGGAAAAGGCTATCGTTCTTTTCGGCTTAACATCGGGCTTCTCGGAGAATTTTTCGGCGATCGCGGAAAGCGTCGGGTTTTTATCCTCAAAAGCCGCCGCGAAGGCACTCAAAGCCATATTAACGTTGAATTTCTTGTCAAGTGGGACGATTTCCGTCACGATTTGCGAGCCCTCGGTAATCGTACCTGTTTTATCAAGGCAAAGCACGTCAACCCGTGCCAGCGCTTCAACGCAGTAAAGGTCCTGGCAGAGCGTCTGCCGCCGAGCAAGTCTTATAGAGCTTATCGCCAGCGCGATGCTCGTGAGAAGCACCAGCCCCTCGGGGATAAGCGCGATAAGCGCCGCGACGGTAGAAACAACGCCCTCCTCAAACGACAGCTTTATCAGCAAAAATGCCTTCAGAAAAAGCACAATCCCGAACGGGATAATGCAAAACGCGACAATTCTGATAATCGTGTCAATTGCTTTCATCATCTCGGAGGAGCGTTTTTTTATGTATTTCGCTCCGCTTGTGATTTTTCCCGACGTGGAATTCGCGCCGACGTGAGTCGCCTGCGCCTTGACGCTGCCCGAAACGACAAAGCTCCCCGAAATGAGCTTGTCGCCCGGCTTTTTTGAAATCGCGTCGCTTTCGCCCGTTACTAGACTCTCGTTGGCCTCGCACTCGCCCTCGGCGACAACGGCGTCCGCGCAGATTTGATTCCCAGTTGAAAGCAGCATAATATCGTCAACCACGACCTCGCTTACGGGCAGAGTAATCTCCTTGCCGTCGCGCAGTAATCGCGCCTTCGGCGCGGAGATTATCGAAAGCCTGTCTATAACGCGCTTGGAGCGGAGCTCCTGGAAAATCCCGATAGCGATGTTGCTGATTATAATCCCCATAAACAGAACGTTCTTAAAGCTCCCTGTGATAAGCACAAGCACGGCGAGCGCAGTGTTTATGAGATTGAAGAACGTGAATATATTGTCGAAAAAAATGCGCTTTACGCTTTTGGTCTTTATGTCCATATCGCCGTTGCTAAGCCCGTTTTTAACGCGCTCGGCGGCTTCATCGGACGTAAGACCCGTGTTGATGTTCGTGTTTATCATTTATCCCCCGCAAATTCTAAATTGATAATGTAGAATGGATAATGTAAAATTGATGTGTCGGCTTTGCCGACAAATTTATGTTTTCATCATATTTTAATTATATCCTTAATTGTTGTTAATGTCAAGCAAAAGTATGATAGATTTGTGAAAATTTTTTCGGGGGGCTTGCAATTACACCTCATTTGTGGTATAATGGTATAAGGGAAAAATTTACATAGGTAAACCTGCCGAATTTTTAACGTTTTTAGATGTTTTGGATTACTTTTGTGAATTATTTACGACAGGAGGAGAAATATGGGGATAAATAAAGTAAAAGAATACGCTGCGAAAAAGCAGGAGCTCTGTCGGCGCAACGACTCTATCTCAAACGAGCTGTTTGATCAGTACGGCGTAAACCGCGGGCTTCGTGATATCAACGGAAAGGGCGTGCTTACGGGGCTTACGTCCATTTCGAAAATGGTTTCGTTCAAGAACATAGACGGCGTTGAAACGCCTTGCGACGGCGAGCTCTGGTACAGGGGCTACAACACCAAGGAGCTTGTCGCGATGTGCGGCGAGCACGGCTTCGGGTTCGAGCGCACGGCTTATCTTCTCATCTTCGGCGAAATGCCCACGCCCGAGCAGACCGAGACATTCAAGAGTATTCTCGGTGAGTGCCGCAGTCTGC
>CAYSHU010000293.1:2261-2597 GCA_964430965.1 uncultured Ruminococcus sp.
GTATACTCACGCTCGCGTCTTACGACAGCACAACGCTTTCGGGCGACTTCGCGGACAGCCTTTATCAGTGCATTTTGCTTATCGCGAGATTTCCTATGCTCGCGGCGTATGCTTATCATTCCTATAATCATTACGAAAACGACGAGAGTATGTATATTCACCGCCCGGACCCCGCGCTTTCGACTGCCGCAAACCTGCTGTTGATGCTCCGCCCCGACAAAACCTACACCGAGCTTGAGGCGAAGGTGCTTGACGTAGCACTTATGCTGCATATGGAGCACGGCGGCGGCAACAACTCGACGTTTACAACGCGCGTTGTTACGTCCTCCGGCTCGG
>CAYSHU010000294.1:0-2569 GCA_964430965.1 uncultured Ruminococcus sp.
GTCCGAATCCAAAAAACCGAGGGGGTCAGCACTCCCGAAGAAAAATCTAAATCGCGAGTTAGTCTGGGGCAACCAATCCGAGAGAAAAAGCCTAAAAATTCAGAGTACGTATTCTTATGTTTTGGGTCTGTATAGCAAGCAGAGAAAGTCCCGTATTTCCTGGGACTTTCTTCCAATTCGAGGAATACCCCTCGAATTGTGTTTTAAGGAACCCCCAGCCCTAAAACAAATACCTATAATTTAATAGGCTTTAAAAGAAAATAAAATTTTGCAAAGGGTATTCTCAAAAACGGTCAACGGGTTTATAATATAATTGACCGATACGGACAAGGATACGGCGTATTGGTATAAGAACTTTATCGAAAGTAATAGGGAATATTCTTTGACCGTTCACAATAAACATAGCCGCCCGACATAGTTTGGGCGGCGCTGTTTTATTAACTCGTGCTGTCAAAAGCGGCATTTTAACCGCGGCTAAGCCGCGTTCCGAAATTATCCATTATCAATTATACATTTTTAAGCCACATCACCGCTATTTGGGTGCGGTGTTCAAGTCCAGTTTTTTCGAGTATCGCGCTGATGTGATTTCGCACCGTACCGTTCGAGAGGAACAGCGCGTCGGCTATCTGCTGATTGGACAATCCGTCGGCGATAAGCCTCACAACATCGATCTCGCGCTGAGTAAGCTCCGAAAAAACCTCGCCGCCACTTGTCGGGATTATTTTCTCGCGGACGTATTTTAGGATATCCTCCTGAAACACCGTGCCGCCCGCTTTTACGGCTCGTATCGCGCCGATAATTCTTTCGGCGGGCGAGTTTTTCAGAATATAGCCGCATATCTCGCTTTTTAGCGCGCGGAAAATGAAATCCTCCTCGTCGAATGTCGTCAGCAGAAGCGGCGAGCAAAGCCCCTCGGCGAGCATATTCTCCGCCGCCGTTATACCGTCGCATTCGGGCATGCGGATATCCAGAAGCGCAACGTCCGGGTGAAGCTCGCATGCAAGTGCTATCGCCGCATTTCCGTTCTCCGCTTCGCCGCATACGCACATTTCCTCTTGCGAGGAAATGATCAGCTTTAACCCCTCGCGCACTATCGCGTCGTCGTCTGCTATCAATACCTTTATCATTGCTCCACCCCGAAAATATTGATTATTTTAAAGCCCGTCACACCGCATTGAAACAGGCATTTCCCGCCGCACATCGCCGCTCTGTCCTCTATACCCTCAATCCCCATGCCCTTGGAAAATCCGCTCGTATTGCTTCCGTTGTCGGAAAACTCCGCGCGAATCATTTTATCGAAAATACGTATCTTCAACGAGAACTCGCTTGCGTTGGAATGTTTTATCGTGTTGGTCAGTGCCTCGGTGAGATTGTCCTTGATACAGCTCAGTATCGGTACGGAAATCTTCTCCATATCGCCGTCTATCAGCAGCCCAGTCTTTATCCCGTAATTTGCCGAAAACCGATCAAGCAGCTCCTTAAGCTCGGCGGCGCTTGACTCGAAACGCTGCGGGCGCTCCTCGCGCAAAGCCGCGCGAATACTGTCGACGCTTCCGCGAAGATTTTCGATAGCCACTGAGAGCGATCTTTCGGCTTGCTCGGGATTTGTCTTTAAATTTAATTTCGCGCCCTCTAAAAGGATTATGCTCCCCGAAATGCCGTGTCCCAGCTTGTCGTGAATTCGCGTTGAAAAGCGGCTGCGTTCCTCTAAAGCGGCGGTCTCGCGCAGCGTATGCGACCATTTCTGTAACTTGTTTATTCTGTCACTCTGCGCGGATATGGTTCCTCGCTGCTTTTCGGATAACTCGCGGAAGTATTCCACGCGTTCAACTGCTATACGCGCAAAAATTACCGTCACTGTCAAGAGAATTGTCGTTGTCAGCGCGTATTGGTTGGGTACGAAGATAAGTGCCGTAAGCACTGCCGATGCCGCGGAAATTCTGTAAAAATATTCCTTTGCATCAAGATGATCTATCAGTTCAAATATTAGTATTATAAGCAGCGGAAAAAACTCCTCCGCGCCGCACACAAGGCACCCCGAAATGCCTATCGGAGCGCATATCATTCGAGCGCCCCTTGCGCGGCAGAGCCTGTTTATCAGGTAGTCCGTCACAAACAAACAGCAAAAGGCGAGCGCGGAAACGACCGCAAAGCCGTCCGAGTTCGCCATGATATTTCTTGCCGCGACCGCCGCCAGCGCGGCGGTGTTAAATGTCAGATATAAAGCGTTTTTGTTCATTTTATGCGTTCTTCCTTGTGAATAACACAGCGGACACCAGATAAACCAGCACCGCCCACAGCGCGAGTACGCAGACGTTGGGCAGAATGTTGAATTCCGCGGTGTATTTTCTCAGCAAGTCCATAAGCCAATACTGCGGGAAAATCCTCGCGACGCTTCCGACAAAGCCCGTTCCGAAATCTATCGGGAACCACGCGCCGCCCAGCATACTGCCGATAGTCGCGTAACCGATCCCCACCGTCATAAGCGAACGCTGTTCGCCCACCAGCATCGCAAACAACATCGCAAGTCCCACGGAAAACACCATAAACAGTTCGCCGACCCAAAACG
>CAYSHU010000295.1:0-2538 GCA_964430965.1 uncultured Ruminococcus sp.
GTTGCAATATCAAACGGGTTGCCGAGGGTGTGCGCCAGCATTACAGCTTTGGTTTTTTCGCTTAAAGCATTTTCCAGTTGCGCGACGTCAATGTTGTATTGCGGAATTGTAATATCCACAAACACCGGTACGGCGCCATATTGTAAAATAGGTGCAACCGTTGTCGGAAATCCGCACGCAACAGTAATTACCTCATCACCGCGTTTAATTTGCCGCTCGCCGAGTTCGGGAGAAGTCAATGCCATAAACGCAAGCAGATTTGCGGAGCTTCCGCTGTTGACAGCAAAAGCTTTTTTCACGCCCAAAAAATTCGCAAATTCACGTTCGAATTCTTCTGCAAATCTTCCCGTTGTAAGCCAAAAGTCAAGCGTTGCATCCGTAAGCGCAAGCATTTCCCTTTCGTCAAAAACACGTCCCGAATAGCTTATTCGGTCACCGACTTCAAACACTTTTTTTGTTTTAAATGTGCGATAATATTCCGCAACAAGCGACTTTATCTCTTCACGCGCCGCCGCCTCGTTATCCCATTTTTTCATTGTAATTTCTCCAAGTCCGACATATATTTTTCGATTTGTCTGCGGGTGCAATTCCGTAGCTCCTCTGCCGAGCCGTTGTTTACGAAGATTTTGCTCCACTCAACTGTTTTTTCGACTGCGGTAGTCAAGTCCCACACGGGCTTCCAACCAATCCTTGCCTTTATTTTCGAGCAGTCAAGCCGTAAGAAATTCGCCTCGTAAAATTGATGGTCAAACTTGCCGTCCCACTTTAAACCGTTCCACTTCTCCGTGAATAGATTGACCAGTTTTTCCGTTGTGCAACAGCCGTTGTCGTCAGGACCTATATTGTAGTTGTCCGCAAGAGAAATATCATCAAACTGACTTTTCGCGATTAAAAGATACCCGAAAAGCGCGTCTAAAACGTGTTGATACGGTCTTGTGGAGCGTGGATTTCTCACGATTATTGTTTCGTGATTTTTCGCAGCGCGAACGCAATCGGGAACTATTCTGTCCGCAGCGAAATCGCCGCCACCTATAACATTCCCTGCACGAGCGGTCGAAATCGCCGTTTTTCCATCCGTAAAGAAGCTGTTTTTGTACGAATATGTCACCAATTCCGAACAGGATTTAGAGTTTGAATACGGGTCAAATCCGCACAACTCATCGTTTTCGCGATAACCCCACTCCCACTCGTTGTTGCGGTAAACCTTGTCCGTCGTTACGTTGAGAAACGACCTAACGCTATCGGTTTCACGAATACATTCCAACACGTTCACTGTTCCCATAACGTTCGTTTCATATGTAAAAACGGGGTTCCTATAGCTTTCGCGAACAATGGGCTGCGCCGCAAGATGAAAAACGATATCGGGCTTATATTCGTTAAAAACGCTTTTCAGCTTATCCAAATCACGGACATCGCCGATAATCGAAGTCATATCAGCACTGATTTTGCACAGTTCAAACATCGAAGGCTCCGTCAACGGCTCTAACGAATACCCGACTGATTTCGCACCGAGCATCTTCAAAATTTCGCACAGCCACGCGCCCTTAAAACCGGTGTGTCCTGTTACTAAAATACGTTTGCCCGAAAAGAAATCGGATAAATCCATAAGAATCACTCCTTGGGTTCAAACTCCCGCAACATATTATTCATTTCGTCAATCTGTCCCATATCAAGCCAAGCCTTTTCCGACACGGGAAAAACACCGGTGCGCATACCTTTATGTCGGCAGCGTTCGGTCAAGTCGGTTATGTGAATAAATTCTCCGTCGTGTATCTCATTCAAAACGCTTGGTTCAATAATATAAATCCCCGTGCTTACCAAGTACGAAAGCTGCGGCTTTTCTGTAATACTGCGAATTTGACCATCACTTTCGGTTTCAACAACTCCATATGGAATTGAAAAATTTTTCATTGCGCAAATATAGGTGATATGATTTTTTTGCTTTTTGTGCGTCTTATATGCGCAGGCAAGATCGTCGTTCACCAGCACGTCGCAATTAGAAAGAATAAACGTGCTTTTCAGCTTGTCTTTAATCAAGAACAACCCACCCGCGGTCCCGCTGTCTTTTTCTTCCTGCACAAACTCTATGCTGCACTGAGTATCAGTTTCGCTCATAAACGCCTTAATAATTGAAGCTTTATGATTTAAAATCATATAAACTTTTTGACAGCCGAATTTGTGAAATGAGTGGATAATACGTTCGGCAATAGAATAATCGCCGATTGGTATAATCGCTTTCGGAAGTATTTTGGTATAGGGATAAAGCCGCGTTCCTTTTCCTCCTGCCATAATTACCAGAGGCACGTCTTTTAAATCATCGCTCAGAAGTTCGATTTTATTATCCGCATCGCAGAACAAAGCGTCCAGCAATCTTTTTTCAGAGGACACGATAGGATAAACGATGTATTCGCGCCTTTCCTTGCTTTTGAGCGCTTCGTCGCGCGAATAAAACACTACGGGGTCGGCGTTCATAGCTTCGCTCACAGGCATTGAAAGCGATTTTCCCGTAAGCAAATATCTTCGCATATCGCCGTTTGT
>CAYSHU010000296.1:0-2536 GCA_964430965.1 uncultured Ruminococcus sp.
CTATGACGACGACTTCTGGGGCTATGAGCTCTGGGAAAAGGGCAGGGAGCTGGAGCACGAAACGAAAAAGCTGCTCGAAAGCGCGCCGCTTAATTTCCTCGGCTATGTTGAGGCACGCGAAGCGCCGCTTGGCGCGGTGGACGTGCTCGTCACGGACGGCTTCACGGGGAACGTGTTCCTCAAGGCGTGCGAGGGTATGGGCGTGCTGATGAAGGAATCGCTGAAGCAGGTGTTCTTCGCTAATCTCAAAACGAAAATCGGCGCGCTGCTCACGAAGAAGCAGCTTGGCAGCGTAATGAAGCACCTGGACTATAAGGAGATCGGCGGCTCGCCGCTGCTCGGCACGGCAACGCCCGTGTTCACGGCGCACGGCTCCAGCGACGCAAAGGCGTTCTTCGGGGCGTTTCGACAGGCGAAGATTTTTGTTGAGAACAACGCGATAGAAAAAATGACGCAGGCTATCGCCGCGTTGTCACAGATATCGAATTTGGGGGAATCAAATGAAGAGTGACAAGAGCGAGTTTAAAGCGTTGGCGGAGCTTGAGGAGAAAATCGGATATAAATTCAAAAACCGCGAGTATCTTCACCACGCGATGACGCACTCCAGCTTCTCCGGCGGTAAAAACTTCGAGTGCAACGAGCGGCTGGAGTTCCTCGGTGACGCGGTTTTGCAGCTGACGGTTTCGCGCTTTTTGTTCACGAATATGAAAAGCGTGCCCGAGGGCGGGCTGACGAAGCTGCGCGCGTCAATAGTCTGCGAGAACTCACTTTACAGCTTCGCGAAAAAAATAGATTTGGGAAAATACATTCTGCTCGGAAAGGGCGAGGAGCAGTCCGGCGGGCGCGACCGCAAGTCGATACTCTCCGACGCGTTTGAGGCGATGATAGCGGCGGTTTATCTTGACGGCGGCGAGGCGGAATCCACAAAAATGATTATGTCGTTTATGCCGAGCATTGAGGCTCTGAAATCGGGCAAGGTGCGGCTTGGCGACTACAAAACAATTTTGCAGGAGATAATACAGCAAAACCCCGAGGAGCATATTTCCTACGAGGTTGACGAGCACGACGGGCAGCATAACCAAAAGCTGTTCAACGCGCGTGTGCTGCTGAACGGACAAGCCATAGGGCAGGGCACGGGCTTCTCGAAAAAGGAAGCGGAGCAGGCGGCGGCAAAGGAAGCCGTGAAGCTTATGGGTTATGAAACAGACTAAAAAAACAAACATTTCGATTTTTATCCCGCATCTCGGTTGTCCGAATAAGTGCAGCTTCTGCGACCAGAAAGCGATTTCGGGCAGCGTGAAAGCGCCCGACGCGGCGGAGGTTTTCGAGCTTCTGAAAACACAAGCGCCGCATCTCGCAGAGCGCGGAATGAAAGCCGAAATCGCGTTCTTCGGCGGGAGTTTTACGGCGATCGAGCGCGGGTATATGGAAAGCCTCCTCACCGCCGCGGCTCGCGCGGTGAAGCAATTTCCCGCGTATACGGGAATACGCTGTTCAACGCGCCCGGACTGCGTTGATGAAAAAATCGCGGATATTCTAAAAAAATACGGCGTAACGGCGGTGGAGCTCGGCGCGCAGTCGATGAGCGACGAGGTCTTAAAAGCCAACGACCGCGGACACTCGGCGGAGGACGTGCGCCGCGCTTCGGAAATCATACGCTCCCGAAAAATCGAATTAGGGCTGCAAATGATGACGGGGCTTTATCACGACGACCCCGAAAAATGCCTTTACACCGCGGACGAGTTTATCAAGCTCCGACCCGCGACGGTGAGAATTTACCCGACGGTGATTCTGAAAAACACGTGCCTCGGGGAACTTTTCGGGAGCGGGGAATTCAAGTCGTTTTCGTTCGAGGAAACGGTTGATTTGTGCGCGAAATTACTCCGCAAATTCACCGAAAAGGGCGTGCGCGTGATTAGAATGGGACTCCACGCAAGCCTCGACGTGGAGCGGGAAATGCTCGGCGGAGTTTACCACCCCGCGCTGCGGGAGATTGTTGAAAGCAGGATTTTCCTTGAGGATCTGACGGCGCAGCTTGTGCGGTTTCCAAAGGGGAAATATCTCGTCTACACCGACCCGAAAAATCTCTCAAAGGCGATAGGACAAAGGAAAAGCAACATAGAAGCGCTCTCGGGGCTTGGCTATGAAATAGAGTTCAAGCCAAAAGCGGGCGTTTATATTTGGGTAGTATAACATTTGCGGTTTCCCCTCCTTCGACGGGGAAAACCGCGTGAGATAAAACAAAATAAGGGACGACTATGTTATTTAAATCACTGGAAATTCAAGGCTTCAAGTCGTTTGCGGACAAAACCGTGCTTAATTTCGATACGAAAACCACGGCGGTAGTCGGCTCAAACGGCAACGGAAAAAGCAATATTTCGGACGCGCTGCGCTGGGTAATGGGAGAGCAGGGCGCTAAAACTCTGCGCGGCGAAAAAATGGAGGACGTGATCTTCCACGGCACGGTGGAGCGCAAGCCGATGGGCTTCGCGCACGTCGCGCTGACAATCGACAACGCCGACCGCGCGTTGTCAAT
>CAYSHU010000297.1:0-2518 GCA_964430965.1 uncultured Ruminococcus sp.
GTTTGCCGATATTGTCGCGGATAATTCCAAGCAGTCAGAATAAAAAATCAGCGCCGCAGTCAAAGAAACCGCGGCGCCTTTTCGGGTTATGCTATTTTAGGGATGGCAAAGCTCGAACGGGAATCAGCAGCCGCATCCGCAGCCGTTGTTGTTGCCGCAGCCACAGCCGCAGCCGTCGTTCTGATTGCTTACGCCGTTGCCGCAGCAAGAGAACAAGAGAATGAGAATGAGAATCCAGCAGCAGCTGTTGCCGTTATTAAAACCGCACATAATTTTCCTCCTTGTGGAAAACGCGAAATTTTCCGCTCCCCTATGGAGCTTCCGTTTCACAGTACATATTATGCCGAGGGAGAAAATCGGTTACAATAAAAAATCCCCCGCGGGGATTTTTTCAATTAAAATGCGCGATTGCTTTCGGGCATAAAAAACGGGCGTCGAACGGGGAATGAACGACGCCCAAAAAGCATGACTGGAGGATTTGATTTCCTTGGTTATATATTAACACAAACAAAACGTAAAATCAACATTTATGACAACATTGTAACCGATTTTTTTGAAATTGTAACCTTTTGTAACCTTTTGCCCGAATTTTGTAACCTTTTTGTAACCTTTTCCTTAATTTATTATGAAATTAGTAAGAAAATATTAAAAAAATACTATACAAATCGGGATTTATGTGTTATAATATTAAAGTGTAGATTTGTATTTTTTTAACGACATCTAGGTGATTGAATGATATATCTTGACAATGCCGCGACGACCAAGCCCTGCGCGGAATGTGTGGCGGCGGTGAACGCGGCTTTGGAGAGCAGCTTCGGGAACGCGAGCTCGCTGCACGGGCTGGGAACGGCTTCCATTACGACCATTGCGAGGGCGAAAAAGACGCTGCTGGCGGCGGTTTCGGGAACGAAAACGCCGTTTGACGGCTCGGTTATCTTCACATCGGGGGCAACGGAAAGCAACAACACGGCAATTCTCGGCTCTATGCACAGGTTTCGCCCGAAATTCGGGAAGATTGTTTCGACGGCTATCGAGCACCCGTCCGTCGCGAAAACGCTGACAAGACTTGAGGAGGACGGCTTTGAAGTCCTGCGGCTTGCTCCTAAAGATTACGACGACTTCACGGCGGCGCTTATCGGTGCGGTCGACGAGAACACCGCAATGGTTTCCGCAATGGCGGTGAACAACGAAACAGGCTTTAAAATCGACGTGCCGCGCTTGTATAAAGAGGTCAAGCGAAGAAATCCAAAAACGATTGTCCACATCGACGCGGTTCAAGGGTTTCTGAAAGTGCCGCTTGCGGGCGACCTCATCAGCGTTTCGGGGCACAAGATACACTCGACAAAGGGCATCGGGGCGCTGTTTATCGGAAAAGGCGAAAGAATCCTGCCGCTTATCTCGGGCGGGGGGCAGCAAAACGGCCTGCGCTCCGGCACGGAGCCGGTGGAGCTTATCGCGGGGCTTGAGGCTGCGGTGCTTGCTTATAAGGGAAACGCGGAGCATTTCACAATGCTTAAGGCTCACTTGCTGGAAAAGCTCGCGGAGCTCCCAGACATCGGGATAAACTCCGACGAAAACTGCGTGCCGAACATCGTGAATTTCAGCGTCCGCGGCGTGAGAAGCGAAATTATGCTCCACTCGCTTGAAGAGGCGGAGATTTACGTTTCAAGCGGCTCGGCGTGCTCTAAGGGCAAGAAAAGCGAGGTGCTCCCCGCATTCGGGATCTCGGATAAGGACGTGGACTGCGCCGTGCGCGTGTCGTTCTGCGCGGAAAACACGACAAACGACGTTGACGAGCTTTGCGCCAGAATCGGCGAAACGATAAAGAGAATACGAAGATAAGGGTAAATATGAAAGAAATCATAATGGTAAAATACGGAGAAATAGCCCTAAAGGGAATAAACAAAAAAAACTTTGAGGATATGCTCCAAAGCAACATCAAACGGCGGCTGAAAAAGCTCGGGCTGTTTTCTTATGAGAGAATGCAGTCAACGATTTATATCGAGCCGCAGGACGAGAATTCGGACGTTGATGAGGCGGTAAAGGCGCTTCAAAAAATATTTGGAATAGGCGCGATACAGAAATGCGCGGTGTTCCCGAAGGATATCGACGCGGTTCGCGAGAGGCTTGGCGATTACCTGAAAGACGCGCTTGACGGCGCGAAGTCGTTCAAAATTGAAGCGAAGCGCGCGGACAAGACCTTCCCGCTCACCTCTCCCGAAATTCAGCAGACGCTCGGCGACGCGGTTTTGGACGCGTTCCCCGAGGTTTTGGTGGACGTTCACAAGCCGGACGTTACCGTTAGACTGGAGATACGCGACAACGGCGCCTATCTCTCGGCAAAGAGAATTACGGGCGCGGGCGGAATGCCCGTCGGGAGCAGCGGAAAGGCTCTGCTGATGCTCTCGGGCGGCATCGACTCCCCCGCCGCGGGATATATGATGGCAAAGCGCGGGCTGGTGGTCGACTGCATCCACTACATAAGCCCGCCATACACGTCGGAGCGCGCGCTGACTAA
>CAYSHU010000298.1:0-2515 GCA_964430965.1 uncultured Ruminococcus sp.
GTTTCGCACGGAGATTTGGCAAAGGCAATCGACGCGGAAATTGAGTTGCTGTCCGATATCCGTGCGAACGCCGACTATATAATCGACAGCTCGCTACTAACTTCAACGCAGCTTAAGGAGCAGATCGCCGAGCTGTTCCTCGAAAAACCCGGCGACAGAATGATCGTAAGCTGTATGAGCTTCGGGTTTAAGTACGGCGTGCCGGGCGAGGCGGACTTGGTTTTCGACGTGCGGTGCCTGCCAAATCCGTTTTACGTGCCCGAGCTGAAGCACAAAACGGGGCTTGACGCGGACGTCCGCGAGTTTGTGATGAACAGCGAAGAGTCGCATTTGTTTGAGAGCAAGGTTTTTGAGATGATAGATTTTCTTATCCCGCTTTACGTCCGCGAGGGCAAAAGCCGCTTGGTTATCGCGTTCGGGTGCACGGGCGGAAAGCACCGCTCGATAACGTTCGCGCACCGCGCCGCGGAGCATTTCCGCGAAACGGAGTGCGTTGTCAGAGAGGTTCATCGGGATATAGACAAGAAGTGAGTGAGAAATGTCATTTTCATCGGAAGTGAAAAGGGAGCTCTGCCGAATAAGAGAGCGGGAGCTCCGGCAGGACGAAATGGCGGCAATGCTTTTCGGAATGTTCTACGCGGGGAAAACCCTCGACGGGCGGGCGGCTATCCAGACCGAAAGCCCGGAGCTTGCCGCGGCGGCGGCGTTCCTCGCGGAAAATGTATTCCCGGGAGCTCGCTGCGAAACAAAGCGGCTCATCAAAAGCGACGGCTCGCTGTTTACGTTTTCGGTTCGGTCGCCGCTCGTTCGGGAGCTCTTCGGGGATTTCTCCGAAATCGCGCCGTCAATAGTTTCGGGCAACGACAACGACGCGGGGGCGTTTCTGCGCGGAGTGTTCGTAAGCTGCGGCTCGATAACTGACCCGAACAAGGAATATCATCTCGAAATCGTCCTGCCTGTGCCATCGCGAGTGGAGCGGCTGCGCAAATTCATTGAGGAGCACGGCATCGCGATCAAGCTGACGATACGCGGGAAAACGCCCGTGCTTTACGTCAAGGAAAGCGGCGTTATCGAGGATTTTCTTACGTACATCGGCGCGGGGAACCACGCGCTGGAAATTATGCGCGTGAAGATCGAAAAGGATTTCAGAAATCGAGTAAACCGCTCGGTGAACTGCGACAGCGCGAATCTCGACAAAACCGTAGCGGCAAGCGAAAAATCGCGGCGGGATATTGAGCTTATCAAGGAGAAGATCGGCTTCAATTCGCTGAAGCCCGAGCTCCGCGAAACGGCGCGCTTGCGGCTCGAAAACCCCGAGGCGTCGCTTTCGGAGCTCTGCGAGCTGTTTGACCCGCCGATCTCCCGAAGCGGGCTTAATCATCGGCTGAAAAAGCTGTCGCAAATCGCGAATAGTTTGTTAGAGAATAGTAGTTAGTTGTTAGTTTTTTTGGCGGCACGTATCGACCTACAGCAACACACCCGGCGAAGCGTCACAAGTCGTGTACCGACCAGAAGCACGTCCCCAGCGAAGTGTGAAATTTCAAAAAATGTCAAGATTTTCGAAGAAAATCTTGACTGGTTCCCTCAGCGCTGCATAGCGAGCGCAGCGAGCGGAGCAGCGGTGAGGGAATTTTGAAATTTTTTTAAATAAAACGGTGTGAGTTATTTATTTAAACAAGGAGGATAACGATAGTGAAAGTAATCTTAATTAACGGCTCGCCGCGCGAGAAGGGCTGTACTTATACGGCGCTCTGCGAGGCGAAAAAGGTATTTGAGGAAAACGGAGTTGAGGCGGAGATTTTCTGGGTCGGCAACAAGCCGATAATCGGCTGTATCGGCTGCGGCGCTTGCGGAAAGCTCGGCAAGTGCGCGTTTGAGGACACGGTGAACAAGTTTACGGAACTCGCGGCAAGCGCCGACGGCTTTATTTTCGGAACTCCCGTGCATTACGCGTCGAGCTCCGGGGCGATCTGCTCGTTTATGGACAGGGCATTCTATTCGGGCAAGGCGAAGCTCGCCGGAAAGCCCGCGGCGGCGGTCGTTTCGTGCAGACGCGGCGGCGCGACGGCGACGTTTGATCAGATCAACAAATACTTCACGATAAACGCAATGCCGATAGTTTCGTCGAACTATTGGAACCAAGTTCACGGCGGCTCGCCCGAACAGGTTTTGCAGGACGAAGAGGGAATTCAGACCGTGCAAGTCCTCGCGAAAAATATGTCGTGGCTGTTAAAGTGCATTGAGCTCGGTAAGCAGAACGGACTGCCGTTCCCGGAGCAGCCCGAGAAGATCTACACGAATTTTATTCGGTGAAATGCAGAACCCTCCGAAATACGCGTTTCCCCCGCCGTTGACGGGGGAAATTGCATAAGCTCTTAGAATTGTGCGATAAAACCAAATCAGACCCGCGTTTTCCCCCGCCGCAGGCGGGGGAAAACGTATAAACTCACAAAAAAACGCGATAATATTACCAAATCGCACGAAAGGAGGGTGTAAATTATGAAGGTTGAGGTTG